>NZ_JAVHPH010000307.1:0-2650 GCF_036170495.1 Azonexus sp. | reverse complement strand
CCGCAACCGGGCTGAGTTGTTCGATTGGCGTGACGCCCAACAAACTGCTCGCCAAAATCGCCTCGGACCTCGAGAAGCCGAATGGGCTGACGATTCTTTCGATGGAAGACGTTCCGACGCGGATCTGGCCTTTGGCCGCCAAGAAAGTAAATGGGATCGGGCCGAAAGCCAGCGAGCGCCTTGACCGCCATGGCATTCGGACCATCGGCGAACTGGCGGCGACACCGCAGGAGTTTCTGGTCAGCAAGTTTGGTCGGAGTACCGGGCTGTGGATGCATCGCATCGCTCACGGCATCGATGACCGGCCGGTGGTCACCGAGTCGGAACCGAAGTCGATCAGCCGGGAAACGACTTTCGAACGGGATTTGCACGCCAAACAGGACAGGTCCGAATTGTCGGAAATGTTTACGTCGCTATGTCGACGCGTTGGCGATGACCTGAAGCGCAAAGGCTACGCCTGCCGGACGGTCGGTATCAAAATCCGCTATGCCGATTTCAAGGCGGTCACCCGCGATCTGACCTTGCCGCTCGCCGTCAGCGATGGCGCCGAGATTCGCAAGGCTGCCGGCCTGTGTCTAAAACGCGTGCCGCTTGATCAGCGTATCCGCCTGCTCGGCGTTCGCGCCGGCGGGCTGGTGGAGGTGACGGGTGATGAGATATCCCCGCAGGCAATCCAGGCGGAACTGTCTTTGTAAGCATGGCGATGAAATCGCCGGGTTGAAATCTTAAAAATGCGACGGTCTTGTCTTTAATGCGCGAATATTTGTATCGTTACTGGCCTGATACCAAGCCTTCAGAACCCTATGACAGGCACTTCTCATGTTTCGCTGGCGTCGTAAAAATGATACGCAGGGTGCGCTAAAATAGGGTGCATTCACGCCTTCATCCACCCAATAAGTCGCCCCAGATCGCGCTAATGCCGTGAGCAATGCCACGCACTCCCGCCTCGATGAATTCCGTCTGCAGCGCCGGGTTCAGGCTGGCTCGCTCATTGTCACCGTTTTCGGTGATGCTCTCCTGCCGCGCGGCGGGCGCATTGGGTTGGGTAGTCTGATCCGCCTGCTCGAACCGCTAAAGCTCAACGAACGCCTCATTCGCACCTCGGTCTTCCGGCTGGTCAAGGAAGAGTGGTTGCGCAGCGAAACCATAGGTCGGCGTGCCGATTACGTGCTGACGCCATCCGGTCGGCGCCGTTTCGAGGAGGCTTCGCGGCACATCTATGCTTCCCACGCCCCGCTCTGGGATCGCCGCTGGCGCCTGATCCTGGTCGTCGGCGATCTGGCGCCCAAAGTTCGTGAGCAGGTCCGCCGGGCCTTGTTCTGGCAGGGTTTCGGTGCTCTGGGTGGCGATTGTTTTGTGCACCCGAGCGCCGAGCTGTCCAGTGTGCTCGATGCGCTGATAGCCGATGGTTTGTCATCCGCCCTGGCTGCCTTGCTGCCCCTGTTTGCCGCCGATTCCCGCTCGGCGCTATCAGCCAGCGATCCCGACCTGGTTCGCCGTGCCTGGGATCTCGGCGGGCTGGGCGAAGCCTATGGCCTGTTCGTTGCGGTCTACCAGCCGATTCTCGACGAATTGCGGCGCGATCATCTGGCTGATGTCAGCGAACAGGATGCCTTCCTCCTCCGCATCCTGCTTATCCACGACTACCGGCGCCTCCTGCTGCGCGACCCGGAGCTGCCGGAAGTCCTGCTGCCTAGCGATTGGCCGGGCCAGCAGGCCAGGCTGCTGTGCAAGGAAGTCTACAAGCGGCTGGAGTCGCCCTCCCGCCGCCATCTCGACAAGATGCTCTGCCTGTCTGACGGCAGCGTTCCGGCCGAGGATGCGATGCTTCCCGAGCGTTTTTCGCAGTACGACCCGCTGATCGCCTGATCAGCCTGCGCTTTTTTCAGTTTGGTCAGCGGCGGCACATCGGGCTTTTCGATGCCCTTGCGGCTATCCTGCGTCGGCGCAGATGACTGCCTTTTCGGATAGGTGTGTTGCTCGCGCCATTACTCTCCGGTGAACTTCGGCGCACGTTTTTCCATGAAGGCGGCGACGCCTTCGGCGTAGTCCGGGCTCCAGCCCAGTTCGCGCATGAAGCTGCCCTCGAAAGAAAGCTGCTGTTCGAGCGTATGGCCGGGGGCGGCGTGCATGGCCTGACGGGTACGGACCAGCGCCTTGGTCGGGGCGGTCGATAACTGCTTGGCCAGCGCGTCGATGCGGGCGGTGAACTCGGCGTCCTCGGTGCATTCCCAGATTAACCCCCATTCGGCGGCCTTCTCGGCCGGCAACTTGTCGGCGAGCAGGGCGAGGCCCATGGCGCGGGCCATGCCGACGCGTTGCGGCAGGAACCAGGTGCCGCCGGTATCGGGAATCAGGCCAATCTTGGAGAAGGCCTGCAGAAAGGAGGCGGACTGGGTGGCGATGACCAGATCGCAGGCTAGCGCGACCGAGGCACCGGCGCCGGCAGCGATGCCATTGACGGCGGCGACGGTCGGCACACGCAGGTTCTGCAGGCGCAGCACAAGTTGCTTGTAGTTCTTTTCGACGACATTGCCGATGTCCGGCATCTTGCCGGCTATCACCTGCATGTCCGGATCGGCCAGATCCTGGCCGGCGCAGAAGGCGCGGCCGGCACCGCTCAGCACGAGAACGCGGATGGACTTGTCGC
>NZ_JAVHPH010000306.1:0-13279 GCF_036170495.1 Azonexus sp. | reverse complement strand
GCAGCGCGATCTTGCGATCAAGTTCCTCGTCGGCCAGATTGCCGTAGAAATTGGTCTGGCCGGCGATTTTCTCGAACAGCGCGTCGGCCTCCGTCGTCCGGCCGCCTGATTTGAGGGCCCGACCGAGCCAGTAAATCCACTCCGGGCGGCCGGCGAGTTCGGCCGGCATGGCCTCGATGGTGTCGCGAACGACGCCCCAGTCCTGGGCGCGCAGGGCGGCGCGGACCTTCCATTGCGCCCCTTCGTCCGACAGTGCAGCCTGGCCGGCGCTGGCATACCAGTCTATCGCCTCGGCCATGTGCTTCTTGGCGCCGAGCAGGGCGATCTGGCTCCAGGCCCACTGACGTTCCGATTCCTGCAGCTTGTTTTTGATCTTTTCCAGCTCGTCGGCGGCAATGCGCGGGTCGTTGGCGGCGAGGCGCGCGATGGCGAAGGCGGCGAGTTCGCGCCCGGCTCGGCTGGCCGACCAGTTGCCCGGCTGGCGGACGAGGTAGCGCATGGCGTTGTTGATGGCGCTGTCGAAAGCCTTGCTGTCCGGCATCTCGCTGTCCGGCAGATAACTCAGCGTCGTTTTGGCCCAGACCGGCCGATTGGCTTCAACCTGGCGGCGAGCGCGCGCCCAGACTTCATCGGCCGTGATGCGCTGGTTGACGACCAGCGCGTCCAAAACCGGCCGGCAGGATTCGGGCGGTTCGAGCATGGTCAGCCACCGCTTTTCGGCTTCGGCGATCGCTTTGTGGTCGTCGCGGGCGAGGCGTGCCTGCAGGCTGTAGCAGACGACATCGGGTTCGGGGGCGAGCATTTTGGGGAATTCGGCATCGACTTCGTTCCACATCAAACGTTTGCCGAGCCAGCGTATCCAGTCAGCGCGCAGCTTTTCGCCGACGTAGCTGCCTTCATTGCGTTGCAGGAAGTCGCGCAGGTTTTCCGGGTCGCCTTTTTCCATCCACATGCGCAGCCGGTAGTTCTCGGCGTACACGGCCAGTTCGTGGTTGCCGAGCTGGCTGCTGGCCTGCTCCAGCTTGTTGTAGTCGCCGGCCCGAAAGGCGTCGCGGGCGGTCAGGAAAGCGCTGTCGCCGTCGCTCTGGGCAAGGACCGAAAACGGGAGCAAACAGGGGAGCGCGAGGGCGATGAGGATGCGGCGAAACTTCATGCTAGATTAGTGCCATGGTTGAACCGAACGAGGATAACACGGCCTGGCGCCGGGCATTGCGACGCGACATGGTGGGGCGACGGGCGGCGCTCAGCGAGGCGGCGCATGGCGGGCTGTCGGGGCGCATTGTCGAGCATTTGCTGGCGGCCTTGCCGGTGCCCCGCATTGTCGCTTTTTGCTGGCCGATCAAGCATGAGCCGGATGTCCGGGCGGTGGTTGAAAGGTGGACGGCACTCGGCGCGCAGGCTGCGCTGCCCGTCGTCGTGGCCGGGAATGCGCCGCTGGCTTTTCGGGTGTGGACGGCGCAAACGCCCCTGACGCCGGACCGTTATGGAATTCCGACGCCGCTGGCCGGGGCTTTTGTGCAGCCTGACCTCATTTTGCTACCGCTTAACGGCTTTGACGGGGCGGGCTATCGGCTTGGTTATGGCGGCGGCTATTTTGACCGGACGCTGGCCGCGCTCTCCCCTCGCCCGCTGGCTGTTGGCGTTGGCTTCGAGACCAATCGGCTAGCCACGATCCGGCCGGAAAGCCACGATCAGCGGCTCGATTGGATCGTCACCGAAGCCGGCAGTTTCAAAATTTCAGCCGCCTGAGCTGCCAGACGGCGAAGCCCGTCGCCAGTCCGGCCAGCATCGCCAGCGTCGCCTGACGGAAATCGTAAAGTCCCGTTTGCAGGGCGAGGTTGAGCGTGTAGCTGTGGTGCAGCGCGAGGAGCAACGTGCCGATACTGACGGCGACCCACAGGCGCCAGCGCTCGCTGGGCAGATCCCGCCGGAGTGACGACTTCAACGCCCAAGCGCCGATAAGCGCCTGGCTCAGGGCGGCGATAAACAGGAAATAAAGGCTCAGCAGGTAGGTGTTCATGCGGCCCGGCAGGCCGCGCTGAAACGCTTGAGGGCTTCTTCCAGCGTGCTGCGCGGGCAGCCGAAGTTGAGGCGCAGCCAGCCCGGGGCGCCAAAATCGGCGCCGTCGGAAAGGCCGAGGCCGTGCCTTTCGAAATGCGCGGCCGGGTTGCTTAGCCCGAGTTCGCGGACGTCGATCCAGGCCAGATAGGTGGCTTCGACCGTTTTCATTTTTGCCCCTTTTTCCCGGTTGACCGTAGCCATCACCCAATCGCGGTTGGCGCGCAGATAACCGATCAATGCGCGGTGCCAGTCGCCGCCATCGCGGTAGGCTGCTTCGCAGGCGGCCAGCCCGAGGACATTCACGTCCGGGACGATGCCGTGCATGGCGTGTTCGAAGCGCTGGCGCAGGCTGGCGTCGGGAATGACCGCGAAAGCGCAGCCGAGGCCGGGGATGTTGAAGGTTTTCGACGGCGCCATGAGCGTGATGCTGCGTTTGGCGGCCTCTGGCGACAGGCTGGCGAACGGGATGTGGCGCTTGTCGGCGTCGAGGATCAGGCCGCAGTGGATTTCGTCGGAGCAGACGATCAGGTCGTGGGCTTCGGCCAGCGCCGCCAGTTCGAGCAGTTCGTCGCGGCGCCAGCAGCGACCGACCGGATTGTGCGGGTGGCAGAGCAGGAACAGCTCAGTGTCCGGGGTCAGCACGGCCAGCAACGCGGCATGGTCAAAATGCCAGCCGTCGTCGGTGCACGCCAGCTCGGCGCGGTTCAGCTTGCGGCCCGAGAACGGCGGGGCGGAGAGGAAGGGCGGGTAAATCGGCGTGGCCGTCAGCACCTCGCCATCGATGGCCCGACAGGCGACGTTGAGCCCGCTGACCAGCCCCGGCAGCCAGACGATCCACTCCGCTTCGATAGGCCACCCGTATTCGCTTTCGAGGTGAGTGAGCACTGACTCGGTAAGCGATGGCCATGGCCCGCCATAGCCGAAAACGCCGTGCTCGATGCGCCGGTGCAGGGTTTCGATGACGGCCGGCGGCGCGGCGAAATCCATATCGGCGACCCACAGCGGCAGGACATCGCGACCGGCGTACTTGCCCCATTTGATGGAGTCGGAGTGGCGCCGGTCGATGGGCTCGTCGAAAGAACTCAAACCCGGCTCAAACTTCGAGGTGCTGAAAGAGCACGGTCGACAGGTAGCGTTCGCCGCAGGACGGAATGATGACGACGATGTTCTTGCCGGCGTTCTCGGGGCGTTTGGCGACTTCGACCGCGGCCCAGCTGGCGGCGCCCGACGAAATGCCGACGAGCAGGCCTTCTTCGGTCGCCATGCGACGGGCCATGGTCAGCGCGTCGTCGTTCTTGACGCGGATCACCTCGTCGTAGATGGCGGTATTGAGTACGGCCGGGACGAAGCCGGCGCCGATGCCCTGGATCGGGTGTGGCCCCTTCTGGCCGCCGGACAGCACCGGCGAGGCGTCGGGTTCGATGGCAATGATCTGCACCTTCGGGTTCTTCGCCTTGAGCGCCTCGCCGACGCCGGTCACCGTGCCGCCGGTGCCGACGCCGGCGATGAAAATATCGACCTGGCCGTCGGTGTCGCGCCATATTTCCTGGGCCGTGGTGCTGCGGTGCACGGCCGGATTGGCCGGATTTTCAAACTGCTGCGGGATGAAATAGCGGGCATCGGCGGCAGCCAGTGCCTCGGCTTTCTTGATCGCGCCGCCCATGCCGTCCGGGCCCGGGGTGAGGATCAGCTCGGCGCCGTAGGCTTTGAGCAGGAGCTTGCGTTCGCGGCTCATGGTTTCCGGCATGGTGAACGCGCACTTGATGCCGCGTGCCGCGCAAACCATGGCCAGGCCGATGCCGGTGTTGCCCGAGGTCGGTTCGAGGACGACGGTATCCGGGCCGAGCTTGCCAGCGGCCTGGGCGGCGTCGAGCATGGCGACCGCAATGCGGTCCTTGACGCTGCTGCCCGGGTTGAAGAATTCCAGCTTGGCGAGCACCGTCGCGGCGCAGCCGGCGGTAACGCGGTTGAGCTTGACCAGCGGCGTGTTGCCGACCAGTTCAGTGACGTTGTTGGCGATTTTCATGACCGACTCCGGAAAGGGAAGCCCACAGTCTAAAACGACTGTTTCGCTTCGAAAAGAATCAAATCGAAGTTTCTTATAGCGAAACGTGCTGAGCTGGCGGCCGGCGAGCGAATGCTACGGTCGACCGGAAAATTCGGGCTCCGGCTAATCCTCCTGCAGATCGTCCACCCGCAAGGCTAGCGCGTCGGCAAGGGCCTTCAGCGTCTTCAGCGCTCCGACCCGCTTGCGGTTTTCGATCTGGCAAAGGTAGGCCTTGCTGATCCCGACTTTTCCAGCCAGCGCCTCCTGCGTCAGGCCGCGCTGCTCGCGCCAGACTTTCACCGGCTGCTCGCCGTCCAGCAAGGCGTTGGCCACGGCGGCAGGGATGCGGAAGCCATCGTCGGCGGCGCGCACGGTGTCGAACAGCGCCGCATCGTCGGCATCTTCCAGCGCAGCGGACAGACGCTCATACAACTCGATGGGAATCACCGCGAATTCGCGCTTGCCATCACGTTCGATAAATTGAATGCCAGTCATTGATAAGCACCTCCACGTGGCGCCACGGTTAGCACATGAATCACCAGCCGTCCGCCTTCGATTTCGTAAATCACCCGCCAGTCGCCCACCCGCAACCGATATGCCTCGCGACCGACCAGCTTCCTGACGTTGTTGTTCGCCGCGAAAGGGTCTGCCGCCAGCAACTCGATCTTGCCGCGAATCTGCAGCGACACGTTGCGCGGCATTGACTTCAAGGCCTTGACCGCATCGCGGGTGTAATCGATCTGGTACATGGAAGTATGTTAGCAAATCGCTAACTAAAAGTTAAATTCTTTTCGCGCAATTTCAGCACCTTCCAGATTCAAGGCTGGCTGGCAGGCGGCGGATGAACTCGTCCTGGTCACGGTTTGCGCGGCCAGCGGAAGTAATACCAGAAAGCCATCGGATCATGATCCCAGGCGGCGTAGATGCTACTTCCCTCAACCGTCAAATCTAAATAACGTCGGTCAGTGCTGGCGATCCTGGTCGCCAGGGCATCCGATACCGGCATATTCAGGCTGGCGAAACCGAGCAAAATAGTGTGAATCTCCTCCCGAGCGAAGATATCGAGTTGGTATTCCTCAATGTCTTCGCTGTAGTCGAAACCGGACTCGATACATCCGACTGAATGCTCCCAGTCGGCGACAGCTTCGGCCAGCGCCGCCTCCGAAATATCCTCCTCCCAGTCCAGGGTCAATTGCGGGCTACGGGTTGGCGTCGGGACGGCGAACGGCTGCGGTTCAGGAAGCCAGAGGGGAACCGGCAGCACGGCTTTTTCGCTGGCCGGGTGGAGGCAGGCCGGGCCAAAGGCTAATTCCTGGCCGGACTCGAAAGCCACCGAAACCGTGTAGAGCAATGGATAGGTTCGCAGGGCGTTGATACCCGTCACGACGCCTTCTGGCTGATCCGGGCCAAGGTACGTCAGAACTACCTTGTCGCCGACCTTGAAGGCGTAGGGCGTCTCACTCATGGCTGCCCGGCCCGTTCCAGATTCAACGCCAGCAGGCGGCGGAGGATTTCGTCGTCGGGGGTTTCGGGGGTGTAGTCGGGCCAGTCGTAGGCGGCGGCGACGGCCTGGTCGAGGGCTTTGTGGGCGAGGGCTAGCCAGGCCGCTTTGCCAGCCGACTTCGCGTTGTAGAGGTTGGTCAGGGTGCGCTTCTTGAGGTCGGCCTCGTGGCCGGGCTTGGCCACCGGGCGTTTCGGGAAGCCGGCTTTTTCCTCTTCCGGGGTGATCACCCAGTCGACCCACTCGGCCGGGTTGAGCCAGGCTTCGCGCAGTTCGTTCAGGCGGCGGGCGGCAGCGGCGATGTTGGCGGCGATGATCTCGCCGGCCATGCACGGCGGCGAGGCCTGACCGGCGACCGGGGCGGTGTCGCGCGGGGTGAGGCCAGGCGGGAAGGGGAAGGTTTCGAAGCAGGTGGTCGGGGTGTAACGCGGATCGTTGCCGACGCCGAGCCAGGTGCAAAGGCTTAACGACCAGAGCTCGTGGAAGCGGGAATGCAGGATGCCGAAGGTGGTGTCGTCGGCGCGGGCGATGACGCCAACGCCATCGTCGGGAACCGTTTGCGCATCGCGCCACGCAAAAATTCGGTATTTTGAGACTCGTGGTGTGACGATAAAGCGGGATCGAAGTGCAACCGCTCTGCGTAGGGCGGGCATAGGTTCAGAGAAGCGCCACCAATAGCGGCGCCTGATTTCGCGGTTGTTCTTTTCACGCTCCGGCTTTACGTTTTCGAGGACGTGACCAAATGGTAGTTCGTACAGCGCCGCCTCGCTTTCCGGCATTTCGTTCCCGAAATCAACGATCCACTTGTCCTGGCGCCTTTTGACTATGTCGGTGCCATTGACCCACGGCTTTACGACTTCGCTATTGGGGCTGCCGTGTGGGTTTGGCTGCTTTAGCCACAGGAAAGCTGTTTCACTTTGGATATCAAAGTCGCCGCCTTTTTTCATGCCCAGATATGCGGTCGAGGCATTTTCTGGCAGACGGATTGCTTTGGTCAGGTCGAGCCCCTCGCTGGCAGTCAAATCGGCATGAATCGCCCCCACTTTGGCGCCATCCAGCCGATTGCTACGGTCAACCGGAAAAATCGGCCCGAATCCGACCAGCGAAACGCGCACGGCTGCGCCGTCGTTGACCCATTCCTCGTCGCTCCAGGCTTCGAAAATGCGCGTCGTGTCGACAATGCGATCGAGCACCTTGCGGTTGGCGCCGCCCCGGATGGAGTTGGTGGAAACGAGGCCGGCGGCTTGCAGTTTTCCCGCTGCGATCTGGGCGCGGGCTTTTTCGAACCAGTAGGTGACGAGGTCGGCGCCACCGGGGACGCGGCCGTCGTAGGTGTTGCGCAGGGTTTCGACGTAGGCGGCGCCAAGTTCGCCGCGCATGACCGAGCCGCCGAGGAAAGGCGGGTTGCCGACGATGACGTCGGCGGTGGGCCAGATGGCTTCGACGGCGTTTAACCCATCCCCACCCCGACCCTCCCCTTGAAGGGGAGGGAGTGAGGCGGACTCCTCCCCCTTCAAGGGGGAGGCTGGGTGGGGGATGGGTGAGAAAGTCAAAAGCGCGTCGCGGTGTTCGATGCCGTCGAGCGGTTTGAGGATGGGGTTGATGGCGTGCGGGTAGCCGTTGCGGCGGCACCATTGGATGTCGCCGATCCAGACGGTGACGCGGGCAAGCTCTGCGGCGAATTCGTTTATTTCAAGGCCGAGGATGTTGTGCGGGCCGGAGTGCATGGACAGTTCGGGCTGCAGGCCGAGTTCCTGGGCGTCGATGTGGGCGCGTTTTTCGATGTCGCGAAGGGCTTTGAGGGCGAGGTAGAGAAAGTTGCCGGAGCCGCAGGCGGGGTCGAGGACGCGGAAGGCGTTGAGGCGGTTGAAGAATCCTTGGAGCAGGGTGTTGCCGTTTTGCAGGGCGTCGTTGGGGCGGTATTCGTTCTTTTTGCGCCCTTTGACCATGCCGAATTTGGGGGCGAGTTCGGCGATTTGCCGACGGGTGTTTTGCCATTCGGCGGCGAGCGGTTCGCTGACCAGCGGCTTGATCAGCTTGGCGATGGTGCCGGTATCGGTGTAGTGGGCGCCGAGCGGGGCGCGGGCGGCCGGGTCGAGGCCGCGTTCGAACAGGGTGCCGAAGATGGTCGGGTCGATGGCCCGCCAGTCCATGTCGGCGGCGGCGCGGTGCAGGGCTTGCAGGTCGGTTGCGGTCAACGCGGGAATTTCGATGTTTTTGAACAGGCCGCCGTTGAACCAGGCGATGTCGTGGTCGCCGTAGTCGCCACCTTTCCTTTGCATGGCGACGAACAGTTTTTCGATACGGCGGGTGGCTTTGTCGGCATCGTTGCCGGCGTGCTTGAGGAGGTCGGTGAAGATGCCGGCGGGGAGGAGTTGCTCGTCTTCGGCGAACATGCAGAACAGGCATTGGACAAGGAAGTGGGCGATTTTCTGCCCGTCCTGCCCTCGCCCGCGCATGGCGGCGGCGAGTTGGGCGAACTGGCCGGCGGCCTGGGCGGTGATCGCGGCGGTCGACTTCTCGGGACGCAGCTTTTCGGGGTCGGTGAACACCCATTGGAGGATTTGCCGGGCTTCCGGCTCGACCAGTTGTTCGATGCGGATTTCGCGGGCTTCGTCCGGGTAGCCGGTGAAGGCGGTGTGGATGACGATGTGTTCGCGGTCGCAGACGACGAGCAGCGGCGGGTTGTCGAGTTGCAGGGCGTAGTCGGTGAGCTGCTTCAAGGCGGCGCCGAGGTCACGCCCGGGCTTCTTATTTTCCCAGCCGAAGTGGCCGCGTTTCCAGACGTCGGCCCAGCCATCGCCACCGCCGGCCTTCTTGGCGCCGCGTTCGAAGCAGTAGCTGTCCGGGTCGCGCGGCTTGGCGACGCCGAGCAGGTCGCAGAGATCGTCAAAGTGGGCCTGCGCTCCGGCGCGCTCGGTGAGCGTGTTGTCTTTCCAGCGGGCGATGAAGGCTTCGGGGGTCATGGCGTGGCCGTTTTGAGGAAAAGACGCAGTTTAGCGATGCCAGCTGGATTGGGGAACGATTGCCACGGTCAACCGGAAAAGCAGGCTGAAATCGACATCGGCCAAGGGGTCACGGCAAGGGCAAACCAAGGCAGTCGGCCAGCAGATCCTGCACCTCCGGGTGGGCGGCGGCGCTCGCCCGCAGGCTGGCGCACAACGGGCGCAGCGGCTCGGTGATGGCGGCCGGCGCGGTTTCCCAGGCGGTGAGCATGGCCCACGGGTCCTCGGCGAGGACGACGGCGGCGAGGCTGAGGGCGAGCCGGCAGTCCACCGCGGCCTGCGGTGCCGCGCGGCGGCAGCTGGCCGATAGCTGGTGCCAGACCAGACGCGCCGCCTGCGGCAGGCGAACCGGGATGCAATGGCCGCCGGCGAGCAGCACGCCGGGCATCGGGGCGGCGAGCAGGTAGGCATGGTCGGGAATGGTTGTCGCCGACCAGGCCAGCCCCGGCGTCGAGACGGCCGCGCCAAAGCCCGGGCCGGCAACGAGAATGTCGGCCGGCATGGGGGCCAGGCCGGGCAAGGCGACGGCGGCTTGGGGAGAAAGCTCGGTCGGGGCGGCACTGCTCGGCACGGCGCTGGCTTCGGGTGCGGCGACGATGGGTAAGGTTGCTGTCAGTGGCTGGCGCAAAAATGCCTCCGGCGCGACCAGTTCAAGGCGCGGCGAGATCGCCGGCTCGCCGGCCGGCTGGCGCAGACGGGCGCCGAGTTCGTTGAGCCAGGCGATGCAGCCGAGGCTGCCGGCGAGCAGCAGGCCGCTTTCGAACGCGCCGAGGTTGTGCAGTTCAACCAGGGCGCGGGCGCTGGCCTTGTCGGCGACGTGAAAGCCGAGTTTGCGCAGCATGCCGACCTGACGGGCAGTCGATTCGGCGAAATCCATCTGCGCCCGCATGGCGTTTTCGGCGGCGTTATCGCCCTTGCGGCCGACCAGCGTTTCCGCCTGCTTGCCGGGTACCGGGTAATAGACCCGGTACCAGTAGGCGTAGCCGGTGCCGCGGCGTAGTTGCAAACTGCCCGGAGTGCCGGGCAGAAAGGCTCCGGCGGTGAGTGACCGCTCTCTAAGTGCCGCGTATTGTTGGCGGAAAGCGGGCTGGTTCGGGCGAAACAGGACCGGGGTTTTCATGGCTTACCCAATAAATACAGATATTGTTGGGTAAGTGTACATCAGGCAAATTTGGTTACCCAATGAAAGTTGATGTTATGGGGTAATTCGCGGTAAATAAGCCGCTTTCCCCACGGTCTACCGGGGAAAAGGCTCAAAATTGAAATGGCTGGCCAGCCAGCTCGAAGGGGGCTGGGCAGCCAGCCGGGCGGAATTTCTCAACCCAAAAACAGCTTGTAAGCCGGGTTCTGGCTCTCGTCCCAGTGGGCGTAGCCGAGGTTCTTGAGGAATTCTTCGAACTGTCCCATGTCGCCCGCCGGCACCTGCATGCCGACCAGTACGCGGCCGTAGTCGGCGCCGTGGTTGCGGTAGTGAAAGAGGCTGATGTTCCAGCCGGCGCTCATCTGGGTCAGGAAATTCATCAGGGCGCCCGGCCGCTCGGGGAATTCGAAGCGGTAAAGCTGTTCGTTCAGACCTTCTTTACACACTGCTGCGGCGTGGCCGCCGACCATGTGACGGATATGGTTCTTGGCCATTTCGTCGTCGGTCAGGTCGAGCGTCGGGTAGCCGTGCTTTTGCAGGCTGTCGACCAGCTTGAGCGATTCCTTGCGGTCGGCGACCTGGACGCCGACGAAGACGTGGGCTTCGCTGGCGGTGTGGTAGCGGTAGTTGAATTCGGTGACGTTGCGCTTGCCAATCAGGGCCAGGAATTTCTTGTAGGCGCCAGGCTTCTCGGGCAGCGTGACGGCGAAAACGGCTTCGCGCTGTTCGCCGAACTCGGCGCGCTCGGCGACGAAGCGCAGGCGGTCGAAATTCATGTTGGCGCCGGAGGTGACGGCGATCAGGTTTTTGTCCTTGAGCTTGTGCTGGCGGGCGTACTCTTTCGCGCCGGCCACGGCGAGCGCACCGGCCGGTTCGAGAATCGAGCGGGTGTCCTCGAAAACATCCTTGATGGCGGCGCAGATGGCGTCGGTGTCGACCAGGATGACCTCGTCGAGGTATTCCTTGCACAGCCGAAAGGTTTCTTCGCCGACCAGCTTGACGGCGGTGCCGTCGGCGAACAGGCCAACCTGGTCGAGACGAACGCGCTTGCCGGCGGCCAGCGACTGCTTCATCGCGTCGGCGTCGAAGGTTTCAACGCCGATGACCTTGATTTCCGGCCGCAGGCGCTTGATGTAGGCGGCCACCCCGGCAGCCAGTCCGCCGCCGCCGATGGCGCAGAAGATGGCGGTGATCGGGCCGTTGTGGCGCGAATGCTGGCGGAGGATTTCCATGGCCACGGTGCCCTGCCCGGCGATCACTTCGGGATCGTCAAAGGGATGGACGAAGGTCAGCTTCTCGGTTTTTTCGAGCTCAACGGCATGGGCGTAGGCTTCATCGAAGGAGTCGCCATGCAGCACGACTTCGCCGCCGCGCGAGCGGACAGCATCGATCTTGATGCCCGGCGTCGAGGTCGGCATGACGATGACCGCCCGGCAACCCAGCTTCTTCGCCGACAGCGCGACGCCCTGCGCGTGATTGCCGGCCGAGGCGCAGATGACGCCGCGCTTGAGCTTTTCGGCCGAGAGGCTGGCGATCTTGTTGTAGGCGCCGCGCAGCTTGAACGAAAACACCGGCTGCATGTCCTCGCGCTTCAGAATAATCTTGTTGCCAACCCGGGCGGAAAGGTTGTTGGCCAGGTCGAGCGGCGTTTCGACGGCGACGTCATAAACCTGTGCGTTGAGAACTTTTTCGAGATAATCCGGGTGCATTGCGCGCAACTCATTTAGGCAAAAGGGAGATTCTACGGGTGGAGTGGCTAAACGTCACGGCGGAAAGCGGCCTTTGGGGCCTGCTGGTGGCCAGTTTTCTCTCGGCGACGGTGCTGCCCGGCGGTTCGGAGGCGCTGTTGTGGGGCTTTTTGCACCTGCATCCGGCTGAAATGGGGCCGGCGCTGGCCCTGGCCACCGTGGGCAACACGGCCGGCGGCATGACGTCATGGTGGTGCGGCCGCTACCTGCCGCGCTGGCAAAAGCTCGAAAACCTGCCGCAGCGCGACCGCCTCGAACGCTGGGGCAGCCCTGCCCTGCTGCTCGCCTGGGCGCCGCTGATCGGCGACACGCTGTGCCTCGCGGCCGGTTGGTTGCGCCTGCATTGGCTTCCCTGTTGCGTTTTCATGGCCATCGGCAAGCTGGCCCGCTACTGGCTGATTGCCCAGACCGCCGTGAGTTGATGGTTCTAGCCGAAATCAATCGATGCCCACGGTCAACCCGAAAAACGGGCCGAAATTGGAATGCCGGCTGGGTCGGCAGTGGGCGGCCGCCAGGGAGGCTGAACCTTTGAGCGGCGGTGCACGTCTACCTGTCCCCGCGTGCTGCCCTGCAATACGCTAAAATCCACTTTTTGACGGACCCCGGCTGCCCCCATGACCGCCCGCTTGCGCGAAATACCTTACAACTACACCTCGTTTTCTGATCGCGAAATCGTCATCCGCCTGCTTGGCGCCGACAACTGGGCGGTGCTCGACGATCTTCGCACCGAGCGCGTCACCGGCCGTTCGGCCCGGATGCTCTACGAGGTGCTGGGCGACATCTGGGTCGTCCAGCGCAACCCCTACCTCGAAGACGATCTGCTCGACAATCGCGAGCGCCGCGATGCGCTGGTTAACGCCCTGCACCACCGGCTCAACGAGGTTGAAAAACGGCGCGAAGCAAGCGAAGGCGAGGACCCGGAACGGGCGGCCAAGGTCAAACGCCTGGTCGGTGCGGCGCGCCTTGCGGTCAACCGCTTTGCCGAACGTTTTGGCGAAACCCTGGATCTGCGCCGCAAGGTGACGCGCATCCTGAGCAAGCACACGCGCAAGGACAATATCGCTTTTGACGGCCTGGCCCGCGTCTCGCACGTCACCGATGCGACCGACTGGCGCGTCGAATACCCCTTCGTCGTGCTCAACCCGGACACCGAGGAAGAAATCGGCCACCTCGTGCGCGGCTGTATCGAAGCCGGTCTGACCATCATTGCCCGCGGCGGCGGCACCGGCTACACCGGCGGCGCCGTGCCGCTGACGCCGTACGCGGCGGTCATCAATACCGAAAAGCTGATCGACATCGGCCCGGTCGAGGAACTCGTGCTGGCCGGCCATGAAACGCCCTACGCGACCATCCGGACCGGCGCCGGCGTCGTCACCGAGCGGGTTTCCGAGGCTGCCTCGCTGGCTGGCCGCGTCTTCGCGGTCGATCCGACCTCGGCCTCAGCCTCCTGCATCGGCGGCAACATCGCCATGAACGCCGGCGGCAAGAAAGCCGTGCTGTGGGGCACTGCGCTCGACAACCTGGCCTGGTGGAAGATGGTCGATCCGGACGGCAACTGGCTCGAAGTCGAACGGGTCAATCACAATTTCGGCAAGATCCATGAGCAGGAAAACGTCGAATTCCGCCTCAAACGCTTCGATCCGTCGGGCAAGAAGCTGCTCGGCGAAGAAATCCTGACCCTGCCGGGCGCCGCCTGCCGCAAGATCGGGCTCGGCAAGGACGTCACCGACAAGTTCCTCGGCGGCATTCCCGGCGTCCAGAAGGAAGGCACCGACG
>NZ_JAVHPH010000305.1:2435-13323 GCF_036170495.1 Azonexus sp. | reverse complement strand
GCATAACGGCATGGATGGCCCAAACGCCGATCCAGAAAGACAGCTTGCCCTGAGCGACCCATGCCTGGGCAACCCATAACAGGTTGCTGTAAATGGCATAGATAAGGACTGCGATCAGCATGTTAGCCGAGCGGCCAGCACGCGGATTGACATAGGAAAGGGGAATAGCCAGCAAAGCCAGAATGAGCGCTGAAACAGGTATCCCGATACGCCAAAGCAGTTCTCCACGGGCCTTGTTGCTATCGTCCTTGAGGAGATCGGGCATCGATAACCGATTGGGCAAAGGCTCTGTAGGCTTGGCTTCACCATCCTCAGTACGCACCCGATACCGCTCGAATTCCATCACCCGAAACTCGGGAGAGCCCGGTTCGACTTCGTAGCGGCGCCCTTTTTCCAGAACGACAAAGCGGTCACCATTTTCTGCAAATTCTTGATAACCCTGATCCGAGACGACCACCCCCAGTTTTCCGTCTTGAAAACTTGCCACAAAGATATTTCCGAGTAGCGCCGCTCCCTCATCCAGCGCTTCGACAAAGAAAACGCGCTTCCCCGCCCTGGACTCCTGGAAAACCCCCGGAGAGACCTGCGAAACATCACTACGCGCCGACAGGACTTGCCGGTACTGGGCGGTATTGAAATTGGCCCACGGCGAGAGAAATCCGGCCAATGCGGCGATGACCAGGACAAAAGGCAGGGCAAATTTGAGCACAGGCCGTAGCCAGGCCGTCAGCGGCAAACCGCAGGAGAACCAGACAACCATTTCGGAATCACGGTAAGCCCGCGTCAAGCTGAGCAGAATCGAGACAAAAAGCATCAAACTCAGCACCAGCGGCATGAAATTCAATAAAGCGAAGCCGAGCAGCGAGGCAACCGCCTCGGGCACAATGCGCCCACCGACGGCCTCTTTGAGGAGGCGGATCAACAGTATGGAAGCCAGGATCGCCAGCAGGGCAACACTAATGCCGGCAGCTGCCTGAGCAAATTCGCGCCGGGCGGCACGTTCGAATATCATGCTTTGACGAAACCGAAAAAATACGAGGATAATCCCTCGGAAACTGATATTTCCCTGATCAGGAGCAGCTTGTGGAATTTAGCATAAAAAGTGGCAGCCCGGAGAAACAGCGCAGCGCCTGCGTCGTTGTCGGCGTGTTTGAATCGAGAAAACTGACCCTTCCAGCCGAACTGCTCGACAAGGCATCCGGCAGCTACATTGCCGATATCGTCCGGCGTGGCGACATGGAAGGCAAGTCTGGCAGCACGCTGTTGCTGCACAACGTACCGGGCACGCTATGCGACCGCGTCCTGCTCGTCGGCCTCGGCAAGGAAAAGGACTTTCGCGAGAAGGAATTTGCCAGCGCCATCAGCACAACCGTCAAAGTGCTCAACGAAACGGGGGCTTTTGATGCATCGATCTTCCTGACTGAACTCCCCGTCAAGAAACGCAGCGTTGACTGGCGGATTCGCCAGGCAACGCTGGCTGCGCTGGATTCGACCTACAAATTCGAGCAATTCAAGAGCAAGAAGGAAGATGTTCGGCGCCCATT
The DNA here is from genome assembly GCF_036170495.1 of Azonexus sp. GTDB lineage: Bacteria > Pseudomonadota > Gammaproteobacteria > Burkholderiales > Rhodocyclaceae > Azonexus. Next base: position 11,779 of record NZ_JAVHPH010000305.1, on the reverse strand, counting down.
GCGCAAGCTGACCTTCAGCGTTGAAAGACGAAATGAGCTCGCATCTGCCGAGGAAGCGCTGAACCAGGGGCGGTCTATCGCCGAAGGCGTAGCGATAGCCAAGGATCTGGGTAACTTGCCACCCAACATCTGCCACCCGACCTACCTAGCCGAGCAGGCCCAAGCCATCGCCAAGGAGTTCAAGCTCGGCTGCGAAATTCTTGATCGCGCCGACATGGAAAAACTGGGCATGCATTCCCTGCTCGCCGTTGCCCATGGCTCGCATCAGCCGCCCAAGCTGATTGTTCTCAGTTACAAGGGCGCCAAGGCGGCTGAAAAACCGATCGTACTCGTTGGCAAGGGCGTCACTTTCGATACCGGCGGCATTTCGCTGAAACCCGGTGCTGAAATGGACGAAATGAAATACGACATGTGCGGCGCCGCCAGTGTCCTCGGTACCCTGCACGCCGTTGCGAAAATGGCTTTGCCGATCAATCTGACGGTCATCGTCCCGGCCACCGAAAACATGCCGGATGGCAAAGCAACGCGACCTGGTGACATCGTCACGTCGATGTCCGGCCAGACCATCGAAATCCTCAACACCGATGCCGAAGGCCGCCTGATCCTCTGCGATGCGCTGACCTATGCCGAGCGTTTCGAACCGGACACGGTGATCGATGTCGCCACGCTCACCGGCGCCTGCGTCGTCGCCCTGGGTGGCGTCGCCACCGGCCTGTTCGCCAACAAGGACGCCCTGGCCCGCGAACTGCTCGATGCCGGCGACGAAGCCCATGATCGCGCCTGGCACATGCCGCTGTGGGACGACTACCAGGAGCTGCTGAAAAGTCCGTTTGCCGACATGGCCAATATTGGCGGTCGCTGGGGCGGGGCCGTTACGGCCGCCTGTTTCCTGTCGCGTTTCACCAAGAAATTCGACTGGGCGCACCTCGACATCGCCGGCACAGCCTGGAAATCCGGCGCCAACAAGGGTGCCACGGGGCGGCCAGTGCCCTTGTTGACGCACTACCTGCTGCAGCGCGCAGGCAAGCTCAATTGACGCAGGTTTTTTTCTATCACGGCGCGGCGGACAAGATCGCCGCCGCCTGTGCTTTGCTGAGTGGGGCCTACACCAAGAAAAAGCCAATGCTGGTCTACGCCGTCGATAGTTCCGTCGCCAGCGGCGTAGACCGCATGTTATGGACGCATTCCGCGCTCAGTTTCGTGCCGCATTGTCGGGCCGATTCACCGCTCGCCGCCGAAACACCTATCCTGATCACCGACAAGCTGGACAGCATCGCGCAGGACGAACGCCTGATGAACTTGAGCCCGGAAGTCCCGCCCGGTTTTTCGCGTTTTGAAAACCTGATCGAAGTTGTTGGTCAGGAAGAGAACGACCGCACTGCCGCCAGAGAGCGCGTCAAGTTCTACAAGGATCGTGGTTACGAAGTCCGCTACTTCGATCTCAGCGACCGCTAAGGAAGCCGCGTGCCCAGTCCCATCATCGCCCGCGCCGATGCCCTGATGCAGCGCCGGCGCCAGAGTGACCACGAGTTTGACGACATTCCGGTACTAACCGACAGCATCGATCAATTCGGTGACATTCCGGTTCTCACCGACATCGAGCCTGAGCTGGAAATGGAAGACTTTCCGGCGCCGATCGAAACTACCGTCAAACCTGTTGCTGAAATTTCACTGCCGGCAGCGCAGGAGACCCCGTCTGCCATCGACGCTTCGGGCTTACGCGACGAGTTAATTCACGAACTCACCAGCCGCATTGAGGACCGTATCAAGGCCGCTCTGCCCGACATTATCAGTTCAACGATCAGGGAATTTCTGATCGAGCAAGAAAAGATCGAGAACAGTTAGCCAGCACACGATCGCGGCCTGCAGGCCTTCACCCAGAATCCCCATGAACCCGAGCAATTCATCCAGTCCGGCCCCGACGGCAGCACCCCGCTTTCCTTTCACGCTACCCGGGGTCATCGTCGTTGTCGCCATCTACACCACGATTCACGCGCTGACCCGTCTGTTTTCATCGGGCAATCTCGGCGAAGACGACCCGCTCGACAACCTGCTGGCCCAGACCCTCGCAGCGGGCTACAACGCCCAGCACGGTCCGCTTTACGACTGGGCCCTGTGGCTCGTGCAGCAAGCATTCGGCAGCGGCCTGCCAAGCTTCCTGTTCCTCAAGTACGCCCTGCTCGTCGGCATGGCCGGCTGCCTTTTTCAAATCACCCGAAAACTCACGCAAAGCGCCCTGTGGGCGTTCATCGCCGTCGAATCGATGGCTACGGTCTACCAGATTTTCTGGCGATTTCACGAAGGTTTTACCCATCGCGTCGGTGCCATGGCGCTGGCCGTCGCTACCGTCTGGGCGATTTTCCGGCTGCTTGACCGCCCGAGTCGTGGCAATTACCTGCTGTTAGCCACGCTGATCGGGCTGGGCCTGCTGACCGAGCACATTTACCCCTTTGCCCTGTTCGCCACGCTGCTCGCCGCCTGGCTACAACCGTCCGTGCGGAAAACGGTTTTCTCGCTGCCGATGCTGGCGGCGCTGCCGGTCACCTTGCTGATCGTGACGCCCTACGCTCTCTGGCTGGCCGCCGACCCGCAGCGGCTAATTGCGCTAGGAACCGACCTGTTCCCCGAAATACCCGCCCATTCATTGGCCGGCATAGCCGGTGGCCTGCGCGATGCTTTTACGTTCCCGCTGCTCGTCCTGGCACCCTACATCGTTGTCCTGCCGATGGTCTTTCCAACCATCTTCCGGGCCATTTTCCGGCAATCCCGGCTGCGCTTGACCGATCCGCTCACCTTCGATCCGAAACTGTTTCTGCTCCACATTCTGCTCATCGAACTGTGCGGACTCGTCCTCTTCAACGGCGTGCTCTATTCGCGCGCGAACTACGCGGTGCACAGCATTCTGCCGATGCTCGTCATCGCCATCCCCTGGCTGACCGAAAAGGCGCGCGAAACCAACCCGACGCCGCGCCGGGTACAAGTTTTCATGGCCGTCCTGCTCGCTTTCACGATTACTGCCTATGCCGTGCGCAGCGGCAACCTGTTCGTCTATGAGCCTTTCTGCTCGCGTTGCCGCTGGGCCGTACCCTATGCCGAACTCGCCGACAAGCTGCGCGAGCAGGGATTCGACCGGGGAACGATCATCGTCAACGATCCACATGTTGGCGGTAATCTCCGCCGCTTTTTCCCTGACTCCCGCGTCGTCATGCCCGGCCTGCCCCCGCCGCCTGGTGACGATAAAAAAATCGCCGTTGTCTGGCCCGCCTCAACCAAGAACGCCGAGATGCCAGCCGACTTGCGCAATATCACTGCCGCCGCGCACACCCTGGTACCGCCGGAAATCGTCCAGTTGCCCTGGAAGCACCTGTGGAAACCACTCGGCTACCGGACATCGAGCTGGGGTACGGCGATCATGGAGACACCGAAGCAGTAGGCCAGGCCAGCTACCAATCGCGGGTATAATTGCGGGTTTCCCCCTTTTCCGACAAGCCCATGGAACTCGCCAAAGCCTTCGAACCCGCCGACATTGAACGCCGCTGGTACCCCGAGTGGGAAGCGCAAAATTACTTCGCTGCCGGCGTTGACCGTAGCAAGGCCGCTGACGAAAACTTCTGCATCCTGCTGCCGCCGCCCAACGTCACCGGCACGCTGCACATGGGCCACGGCTTCAACCAGACGCTGATGGACGCGCTGACCCGCTATTACCGGATGCGTGGCCACAACACGCTGTGGCAGCCGGGCACCGACCACGCCGGCATCGCGACGCAGATCGTCGTCGAGCGGCAACTGGACGCGCAGGGCATTTCCCGCCACGACCTCGGCCGCGAGAAATTCCTGGAAAAGGTCTGGGAATGGAAGGAATACTCCGGCAACACCATCACCAAACAGATGCGCCGCATGGGCACCAGCCCGGACTGGAAGCGCGAGCGCTTCACGATGGATGCCGGCCTCAATAAGGTCGTCACCGAAACCTTCGTCCGCCTGTTCAAGGAAGGGTTGATTTACCGCGGCAAGCGCCTGGTTAACTGGGACCCGAAGCTGAATACCGCCGTCTCCGACCTCGAAGTCGTCCAGGAAGAAGAAGACGGCTTCATGTGGCACATCCGCTATCCGCTGGCCGATGGCTCGGATAGCCTGGTCGTCGCCACCACGCGGCCGGAAACCATGCTCGGCGACACGGCCGTCATGGTTCATCCGGAAGACGAACGCTACAAGCACATGATCGGCAAGATGGTGAAATTGCCGCTGACCGATAGAGAAATCCCGATCATCGCCGACAGCTACGTCGATCTCGAATTCGGCACGGGCTGCGTCAAGGTCACGCCGGCGCATGACTTCAACGACTATGCCGTCGGCCAACGCCACGGCCTGCCGATGATTTCGATCCTGACGCTGGATGCCAAGATCAACGACAACGCCCCGGAAAAATACCGAGGCCTCGACCGTTTCGACGCCCGCAAGGCCGTCGTCGCCGACCTCGAAGCCCTCGGCATTCTCGAAAAGACCGACAAGCACAAGCTCAAGGTACCGCGCGGCGACCGGACCAATGTCGTGATCGAGCCGATGCTCACCGACCAGTGGTTCGTCGCCATGTCGAAGCCGGGTGACGACGGCAAGTCGATCACCGAGAAGGCACTCGACGTCGTCCATTCCGGCGAAATCAAGTTCTACCCGGAAAACTGGGTCAATACCTACAACCAGTGGCTCAACAACATCCAGGACTGGTGTATTTCCCGCCAGCTGTGGTGGGGCCACCAGATTCCGGCCTGGTACGGCGACGACGGCCAGGTCTTCGTTGCCCACAACGAGGCCGAAGCCAAGGCCGAAGCGGCCAAACAGGGCTACACCGGCGCCCTGAGCCGCGACGAGGATGTCCTCGACACCTGGTTCTCGTCCGCCCTGTGGCCGTTCTCGACGCTGGACTGGACGGGCGACGAGGCCATCGACGCCGCCAATCCGATTTTGCAGCAATATTTGCCGTCGACCGTACTGGTCACCGGTTTCGACATCATCTTCTTCTGGGTCGCCCGCATGGTCATGATGACCAAGCAGATCACCGGCCAGATCCCGTTCAAGCATGTTTACGTGCATGGCCTGATCCGCGACAGCGAAGGCCAGAAGATGTCGAAGTCGAAGGGCAATGTGCTCGACCCGATCGACCTCATCGACGGCATCGGCCTCGAGGCGCTGATCGAAAAGCGCACGACCGGCCTGATGAATCCGAAGCAAGCCGAAAGCATCGCCAAAAAGACGAAGAAGGAGTTCCCGGAAGGCATCGCCTCCTTCGGCACCGACGCCCTGCGCTTCACCTTCGCCTCGCTCGCCTCGCCCGGCCGCGACATCAAGTTCGACCTCAACCGCTGCGACGGCTACCGCAATTTCTGCAACAAGCTGTGGAACGCCACGCGCTTCGTACTCATGAACGTCGAAGGTCACGACCTGGCCCTCGAACACCAGCAGAACGGCCCGGCCTGCGGCGGTTCCGCCCCGCTCGAATTTTCGTTTGCCGACCGCTGGATCGTCAGCCAGTTGCAACGCGTCGAGAAGGAAGTCGAGCAGCACTTCACCGACTACCGTTTCGACCTCGTCGCCCAGGCCATCTACAAATTCATCTGGGACGAGTTCTGCGACTGGTATCTGGAAATCGCCAAGGTCGAGATCCAGACCGGCAACGACGCCCAGCAGCGCGGTGCCCGCCGGACGCTGGTGCGCACCCTTGAAGCCGTGCTGCGCCTGGCTCACCCGCTCATCCCGTTCATCACCGAAGAGCTGTGGCAGACCGTGGCGCCCATCGCCGGCCGCAAGACGCACGACTCGATCATGCTTGCCGCCTACCCGCGCGCCGAGGAGTACAAGCTCGATCCGGCTTCGGAAGCCAAGGTTGAGCGCCTCAAGGCTCTGGCCTATGCGACCCGCAACCTGCGTGGCGAGATGAACGTCTCGCCGGCCCTGCGCATGCCGCTGCTGGTGGCCGGTGACGGCGCTGAAATTTCCGAGTTCGCGGCCATCCTGCAAGCTCTGGGTAAGCTCTCCGAGGTACAAATCGTTTCCGACATGCCGGCCGACGCTATGGCGCCGGTGGCCGTGGTCGGTGAAACCCGCCTGATGCTCAAGGTAGAAATCGACGTAGCCGCCGAACGCGTGCGTCTGGCCAAGGAAATCGAGAAGCTCGAAAAGCAGATTTCGATTGCCCAGGGCAAGCTCGCCAACGAAGGTTTCGTCGCCCGCGCGCCGGCCGCGGTGATCGATCAGGAAAAGCAGCGGGTGGCCGATTTCACGGCGACGCTGCAACAACTCAAGCCTCAGCTTGCCAAGTTGGGTAACTAAAAAGGATTTACATGTCTCAAGACAAACGCGGCCTGCTCTCCAAGATATTCATCGCGCTGATGATTTTTTCGGCGCTGGTAGGCGCCTGGAGCGTCGCTTTCATGATCTCGTGGCCGAAGGACAAGACCGATGTCTGGAAGCCTGAATTCCGCCTCGTCGCCATCTGCGCCAACAAGGAACCCTGCGGCTTCGCCTACAAGGATCTGGCCGACGCCAAGGCAAAAGGTCTTTACACCTCGCTGACGCCGACGGAACCGGCCGGTGACATCCAGGAAGAACACAACTGGCTCAAGTGGAAGATTGAAAACAGCGTTTTCGAGGTCAAGGCTTCGTCCTGGCACTTCCAAACGACGATCCGTTACACGGTCGAAAACGATGTGCCGATCCTGCTTGATTACCAGGACGTCGATGTCCCCAAAGCCTTTTATTACGGCGTTGCCGCTGCGCTTTTCTCGATGCTCGGCCTTTATCTGCGCCGCTTGCGGGGCTGATTGAAGCATTCCCACGGTCAACCGGAAAAAACGGCCAAATTTGAAATTCAGGCAATTTTTCCGGTTGACCGTAGCGCTACCCGTACCAGCCCCCTGAGGGCGTTTCCCAGCCAGAACCCATCGGCCAGATCGGCCGGATAGAGCACCGCCTCGCGCGCCTGCCCATTGGCCAGCATTGCCGCCCGCAGCACGCCGGGCAACGCCCCGCTGGCCAGCGGCGGGGTCAGCAGGACGCCATCGCGCTCGACAAAAACAGTGCTGCGCGCGCCTTCGGCCACCTCGCCACGTTCATTCAAAAAAACCACGTCGAAGAGCTGCGGATCGCCGTCCACCGCCTTGAGTGCCGCGTCGTACTGCGCCCGGTCAGTCGTTTTGTGGCGACGCAGCGGATAGCCTGATTCGATAGTCGCGGCGGCCAGCACGGCGTGGCGCGTTCCGCTCGGTTCGACACCTAGCGGGAAGGCCTGGACATCGACGCCGCCATCCTTCGCCAGGGTCAGCCGCACCCGCCAGGTGCCGGCGACGGGCTGCCCAGCGAGCCATTCAATAACCCGCGTTTCATCATAGACAAACCCCAGCCATGCCGCCGACCGGCGCAAGCGTTCGAGATGCCCGGCCAAATACGGATAGCGCCCATCTTCCCGGCGCAGCGTTTCGATCAATAACAGGCCGGGATCGCAGTCGCGCAGGAAACGGGACTTGAGCAGGCATTCCTGCCACTCGGCAGCCGGCTGTGAGTCAGCGACGATGCCGCTACCCACCCCCAGCTTGCCGCGGCCACCGGCCCCCAATTCCAGCGTGCGAATCGCCACGTTGAGGCGAAAATCGCCGTCCGGCGCCAGCCAGCCCAGCGCACCCGTATAGATGCCGCGCTCGGCATTTTCCAGTTCGGCCGCGATCTGCATCGCCCGGATCTTCGGCGCGCCGGTAATCGAACCGCAGGGAAACAGGGCGCGCAGGATTTCACCGAAACGCCGCCCGCCAACCTTGGCCGAAACCTCCGACACCATCTGCCAGAGCGTCGGGTAATCCTCGATGTCGAACAGCCGGTCGACCACCACGCTGCCCTGCTCCGCGACGCGACCAAGGTCGTTGCGCAGCAGGTCGACAATCATCAGGTTCTCCGCCCGGTCTTTTGCGGAATTGCGCAGTTGCTCGGGCGGCGCGCTGCGGGGCGCCGTGCCTTTCATCGGCTTGGTCAGCAAGCGGTCACCGTGGCGTTCGAGAAACAGCTCAGGCGACAGCGACAGCAAGCCGTGCCGGGCATCGCCGACAAAACCGCCGTAGCGAACGGGCTGCTGCTCGCGCAATCGGGCATACAGCGCCAGCGGCGAACCAAACCATTCAAAGTCGAGCGGGAAAGTGAAATTGACCTGATAACAGTCACCTTCAAAAATCAACCGTTTTATCCGGTTGACCGTAGCAACGTAGATTTCTTCATCAATCGCCGGCCGCAAGCCGCCGATGCCGGCCACGCCATGGCCAGACTGCGCTAACCAGGCCGCGGCCTCTTCTGCGGATAACGAAATCCGCTGCGCAAACCGCCAGAACCGGGCCAGCGCCCGCCCGCCAGGTATCCAGCCAACTGGCGCCGACTTGGGCTCAAGCAGATAGCCCAGCTCGTAGTCGAGCGCCGCGACCGTCCACTGCGGATCATCCTGCAGGGTCTGCAAGACGGCGTCCAGCGATGCCGCATCGCTGGCCTCAAGGCATTCGATCAGCCCGGCGAAACGCCAAGCGGCGGGTTCGCCAGCCGGCGCCCGCCTGTCTTCGAAAAATGCGGTGAAATGAGGGCTTATTTGCGCTTCAGGTAAAACTCGAAAACGCGATTTTCTTCTTTTTGCTCAAGCAGTTCGTTGCCGGTCTGCTTGGCAAAAGCCGGAAAATCCTTCAAGGAACCGGGATCGGTCGCCAGCACGCGCAAAACCTTGCCGGACTCCATTTCGGCCAGCGTTTTCTTGGTGCGCAGGATAGGCAGCGGGCAGTTCAGCCCCTTGACGTCGAGATCGCGATCAAATTCCATGGTTTTTTGGCTTAATGGATTGGAAGCGTTATTTTACCTCTACCAATTCCGCTTTTCCTTGAGTTCATCGCTCAACCGCTGCTTCATTTCACGCAAACGGGCATCGATCGAAGACATCTCGAAAAAATTGGCATCGCCGGCCTTCTGCGCCTGCTGCAATTGCTCAATCGCCCCCGCCGTCTGCCCCTGCAAGGAAAAAACCTCGGCCAGCGCCCGGTGCTGCATCGCCTGCCGGCCCAGCCCGGCGTAACTTTCAGCGCGCATCTTGTGCAAGCGGACGTCGTTCGGATAGCTGCCCAGCTGCGCCTCGGCAAAACGCAGCGCCTCATCGTAGCGCCGCGTGCCGAGCAAGGCCCCACCATAGCCGTAAAGCAAACCCAGATTGAGCGGGAAACGCAGCATCGCATCGCGATAGACCGTCAGCCCGCCCGCCGCATCGCCCTGACCAATCCGGATATCGGCCCGCAAATGTTCGAGCATCGGGGCCGAAACCTTGAGGCGGC
>NZ_JAVHPH010000305.1:0-2335 GCF_036170495.1 Azonexus sp. | reverse complement strand
ATCCGGATATCGGCCCGCAAATGTTCGAGCATCGGGGCCGAAACCTTGAGGCGGCGAATCGCTTCAATCTCCCGCTCGGCCCCACCCCAGTCACGATTTCGATACAGCGCGAAAGCCAGGCCGTAGCGAATGGCCGCCTCTGAGGCAAACTTTCTTTCGTGCAGCAGTTTTTCCAGATCCTTGACCGCGTCGCCGGGCGTCCCCTGCATGGCGCGAACCTTGGCGCGCACCAGCTGGAAATCGACGCTGTCCGCCACCTGACGATAGGGCACCGCCTGCTCGCGATTCTGCATATCGGTCAAGCGCTCGCCGGTCAGCGGATGGGTACGCAGGTAAGCCGTCGCGTTGTTCTCATACAGGCGAACCGATTTTTGCAGGCGCTCGAAAAACACGCCCATGCCCCGCACGTCAAACCCCGCCTTGCGCAAAATATCGAAACCCTGGCGATCCGCCTCGCGCTCGAAATCCCGGGAAAAGGCCAGTTGGGCCGAAATCGCCCCGGCCTGCGTCGTCGCAATCGCCGCCCCGGCCATCTGCCCGCTCGAACGAGCGGCCAACAAAGCCAGCGCCATCGCCACCATCGACGCCATACCGACCTGCTTCGACTGGAACACCTGGCGCGCAATGTGGCGCTGCGTCACGTGCGAGAGTTCATGCCCGAGCACGCCGGCCAGCTCCGACTCCGTCTGCGCCGAGACGATCAGCCCGGTATGCACCCCGATATACCCGCCGGGCATGGCAAAGGCGTTGATATTCGGATCATTGATCGGGAAAAAGTAAAAACCGAAACCGGGGTCGTTGCTCACCGCCGCCAGCCTTCCACCCAACTGATTCAAATAAGCTTCGACATCGGCATCATCGAGATACGACGGCTCGCGCCAGCGAATTTCATGCATGATCTGCTGGCCGATTTTCTTCTCGGTACTCAGCGACAAATCGTTGCTGGCAGCGTCCCCCAGCTCCGGCAATTCGTCGGCTGCCACGGGCGGCAAAGCCAGCGAGCAGGCAAGAAGGACGGCGATCAAGCGTTGGCTCAGGTGCATGGTGCTATGATACCGCAGCCTCCAAACTGCCCTTCCGGCGCATCGTAACCAATCGTAAATCCCGTGACCAACCAGACCCTGACTCATTTCGACAACGCCGGCCAGGCTCATATGGTCGACGTCGGCGCCAAAGCTGAAACGGCCCGTATCGCCCGCGCTGCCGGCAGCATTTTCATGCAGCCCGAGACGCTGGCGCTGATTCTCGCCGGTTCTGCCAAGAAAGGGGACGTCCTGGGCATTGCGCGCATCGCCGCGATTCAGGCCTCAAAGCACACCGGCGACCTTATTCCGCTGTGTCACCCGATCGCCCTGACCCGCGTCACCGCTGATTTTTCAATCGACGAAGCCCAAAACGCGGTTCACTGTGAAATCGTCGCCGAATGTTTCGGGCGAACCGGTGTCGAAATGGAAGCGCTGACCGCAACATCGGTTGGCCTGCTGACCATCTACGACATGTGCAAAGCCGTCGACCGTGGCATGCGTATTGAAAATGTCCGCCTGCTCGAAAAAGCCGGCGGCAAATCCGGCCATTGGGTCGCCGAATAACGCTCCCGCAACAAAATATGTCAGAACTGCGCAGAAAATTTCTCAAAGGCGGCGTCTCGGCCGCCCTCTTATCGCCCTTGATCGGCAGCGGGCTGCTCATGCCCACCCGGGTTCTGGCCGCCGAATGGAACAAAAGCGCTTTCTCCGCCCGCACCATCAACGACGCACTGAAAGCTTACGGTAGTGCCAACGCCACCGAATCACGCGACATCATCATCAACGCCCCCGAAATCGCCGAAAACGGCGCCAAGGTCGAAGTCGAGATCACCTGCAACATCCCCAACACCCGGAGCGTGGCCATCTTTGCCGACAAGAACCCGTTGCCACTGAGCTCGGTTATCGAATTCTCCAGCCCGGTCCTGCCTTATCTAAAAGCCCACCTCAAAATAGCCGAAACCACGCGCGTCCGCGCGGTGGCTAAAACAACGGACGGGAAGTCCTACGTTGCCTTCCGCGAAATCAAGGTAACGCAGGGCGGATGTGGAGGCTGAGCATGGCAGATCAAATCAAGATTCGCGCCCAGATCCAGGGCGAAGTCACCGACATTCGCATCCTCATGCAGCACCCCATGGAAACCGGACAGCGCAAGGACGACAAGGGGCTGAGCTTACCGATGCACTTTATCCAGACCTTCACGGTCAACCTGAACGGAAAGCCGATTATCGACGGACAACTCAATACGTCGATTTCCAGGAACCCGCTTTTCACCTTCAAGGCACGCGGCATCAAGGCTGGCGACAAGGTTT
>NZ_JAVHPH010000304.1:0-2670 GCF_036170495.1 Azonexus sp. | reverse complement strand
CCGCTCAGCTTGACCGCGATGATCAGCGCCAGGGCGGCGCCGACGCAGCGTTCGGCGGCGAAGGCGAAGGGTGGCGCGTAGGCCAGGCCCTGCTTGGCCAGCACCCAGGTGTAGCCCCAGGTCAGCGAGAGGACGATCAGGGCCAGCGCGGGCAGCCAGCGGCGGTATTCGGACATGGTGTTTCCGGGGAAAAACGGCCCCGGCCGGCGCCTGGCCGGTCGGGGCGCGAGTCAGTTGATGATCAGGCAGCCAGCGCCGGGTAGTCGGTGTAACCCTCGGCCCCACCGCCATACAGCTTGTCGGCCTGCAGTTCGTTGAGCGGCAGGTTGTCCTTCAGGCGGCGGACGAGGTCCGGCGTGCTGATGAACGGCCGGCCGAAGGCGATCAGATCGGCCTTGCTGGCCGCGACGTTGTCGATGGCCAACTCACGCGAGTAGCCATTGTTGAGCATCCAGGCACCGGGGAAAGCGCGATGCAGGGCTTCGTAGTCGAAAGCCTTGCCCTCGGGCGTCCGCGTGCCACCGGTTTCGCCTTCGATCACGTGCAGATAGGCCAGGCCGAAGGGCGCCAGTTGTTCGACGACGTAGCCGTAGAGCGCCTGCGGATCGCTGTCGAGCGGGGCCGTGAAGGTCGTCATCGGACTCAGGCGGATACCGGTGCGGCCGGCGCCGATTTCCTGGGTGATTGCCGCGACGACTTCGAGTAGCAGGCGGGCGCGGTTGGCGATGCTGCCGCCGTAAGGGCCGCTGCGGTCATTGACGCTGTCGCGCAGGAACTGCTCGATCAGGTAGGTGTTGGCGGCATGCAGCTCGACGCCATCAAAGCCGGCATCGATGGCGTTGCGTGCGGCGCGGCGGTAATCCTCGATCAGGCCAGGGATTTCATCGTCGCGCAGGGCGCGCGGCTTCGACACCGGGACGAAACCGTCGCTGGTAAAGGTCGAGGCGTCGGCGACCTTGTCGGTCGACGACACCGGCGCCGCGCCATCCGGCAGCAACGAGGTATGCGAAATCCGCCCGACGTGCCACAACTGCAGCACGATCTTGCCAGCGGCGGCATGCACGGCATCAGTCACCTGGCGCCAGCCGGCGATCTGTTCCGGGCTGTGGACGCCCGGGGTGGCGAGGTAGCCCTGGGCCATCGGGCTGATCTGGCTGGCTTCCGTAATAATCAGGCCGGCCGTGGCACGCTGGCGGTAGTACTCGACGGTCAGCGGGCCGGCGACGTTGCCGGCGATGGCGCGATTACGCGTCAACGGCGCCATGACGATGCGGTTGGCGAGGGCAATATCGCCGATTTGGATGGGGTCGAACAGGGTAGTCATGTTGAATCTCCTGATGGGTTTTGATTGAAATTAGACCGGTCGTCTATGGTTTCGGGTTAAAAAGAGGCCGCAACAACCTGCGGCCTATGCTCGGATGTTCACTGATTCAAGGCGTCAGCAACTGTTTGGTAAAGCGCATGGCGTTTTCGAGGTCCCGGCTGTTGCGGTGCAACTTGCCGAGTAGGCTGGCACCCAGCCAAAGCTGATAAAGCAATTGGGCGGTCGGCCTAGCCTCGAGCGCTGGCAGCGAGCCATCGGCGACGCCGGTTTCGATGGTGCCGGCGATGCGTTCTACGATGCGGTCGGTACCATCGCGCAAAGTCAGGCGCATGGTGTCCGACAGGTCGGAGACCTCGGCGGCGAGCTTGACGACCAGGCATTTTTGCTCGGCGCACTCAGTGCACTGCTTGTCCAGCCAGCGCTGCCAGTAGCGCATCAGCCGCTCGTGGCCCGACGCCGCTTCGGCCGCAAACAGACTGTCGATGTCGGCCAGATAACGCCCGAAGTAATCTTCGAGCAGCGCCTTGCCGTAATCTTCCTTCGATTCGAAGTAGTGATAGAACGAGCCCTTCGGTACGCCGGCGGCCTTCAGCAATTCGTTCAGACCGACGCTGGCGAAGCCCTTCCCGGCAAAAATGCCGAGACCGGTATCGAGAATGTGCTGGCGCGTGTTGTCGTGACGAGTGTTCATGGGGCGTAGTTTGCCAACAAATAGACCAGTCGTCTAGTGATATTTTGTTGTCACGTTTTACAAGATTAGCTGGCTATTGCCCGGCTACGGCCCAAAACTGACCTTGGGCCAATTTACTGAAAGCAGCCGTTTCGATGATAGTTTTCATGAAATGACAATTGCCTTATTTGTGGGCAAAATGTCTCGGCAATTTAACTGTGCCACCTATTACCGCCATCTACTCTCGTTAACATCGAGGCGCGGCTTCGCCGCTGGGACGCTCTGCCAGCAAGCCGGCTCCACGCCCCTCTCCTAAAACTACAAGGGCGTATGAAAAATCTCCAAAGCATTTATCGCATACAGAAGCCAGGTTCCGCATTGGGGTCTTGGTGCGTTCAGGTTCGCGTAAATGGCCGTGTCCAATCCAAATCGTTCGCAGACAGCAAACACGGTGGGAAAGAAAAAGCTCTTGATGTAGCAATCAAGCATCGGAATGAGCTTCTTGAGTCACTTGGATTGTCTGCACGTCTAAATAAACCAGTAAATCCATATCCTGGGGTTAGTCGAACCGAGTCAACACGTGAGCAAGGCAGCTACAAGAGAAGAGATGCCTATTGGCAGGTATAGTGGTCCCCGTTTTCAAGACAGCGGTTTAAGCTGGGCGCTGTCATAAGGA
>NZ_JAVHPH010000303.1:0-13373 GCF_036170495.1 Azonexus sp. | reverse complement strand
CACAGGGCGGGGTGCAGGTCGACAAGCTGGGCGCCGATGGCGACATCCTGTCCTATCTGCCCATGGCCTGGGTTGGCGATCACTTGTTCTCCTACGCCCAGGCGCTGGTCGCCGGCTTCACCATCAACTGCCCGGAGTCGGGTGACACGGTGATGAGCGACCTGCGCGAAATCGGCCCGACCTGCTATTTCGCCCCGCCGCGTGTTTTCGAGAGCCTGCTGACGTCCGTCATGATTCGCATGGAAGACGCCGGCCAGCTCAAACAGAAAATGTTCCACCACTTCATGGCGGTCGCCAAGCGTTGTGGCGCCGACATCCTCGACGGCAAGGCCGTCGGCTTTGGCGACCGTTTCCAGTACTGGCTGGGCAACCTGCTGGTCTACGGTCCGCTGCGCAACGTGCTTGGCATGAGCCGCATCCGCGTTGCCTACACGGCCGGCGCGGCAATCGGCCCGGAGCTCTTCCGTTTCTACCGCTCGATGGGCATCAACCTCAAGCAGTTCTACGGCCAGACCGAAACCTGCGCCTACGTCTGCCTGCAGCCGGACGGCCAGATCAAGTTCGATTCCGTCGGTCAACCGGCCCCCGGCGTTGACATCAGGATCGCCGACAACGGCGAAGTGCTGGTCAAGGGGCCGATGCTGCTCAAGGAATACTACAAGCGCCCGGATGCGACGGCCGAGTCGATCAATGCTGACGGCTATTTCATGACCGGCGACGCCGGCTTCCTCGACGAGGACGGCCACCTCAAAATCATCGACCGCGCCAAGGATGTCGGCAAGCTCAAGAACGGCGCCATGTTCGCCCCGAACTACATCGAGAACAAGCTCAAGTTCTTCCCGCACGTCAAGGAAGCCGTCTGTTTCGGCCACGAGCGCGACATGGTCTGCGCCTTCATCAACATCGATGTCAGCGCTGTTGGCAATTGGGCCGAGCGCCGCGGCATCGCCTATTCGGGCTATGCCGACCTCGCCGGCAAGCCGGAGGTGCTCGAACTGATCCGCGAATGCGTCGAACAGGTCAATGCCGACCTGATCCATGACGCGATGGTCGCCGACTCGCAAATCCACCGCTTCCTGGTCCTGCACAAGGAGCTGGACCCCGACGACGACGAGCTGACCCGGACGCGCAAGGTGCGCCGCAACTTCGTCGCCGAAAAATACAAGGTGCTGATCGACGCGCTCTACGAGGGCAAGGCCAATCAGTTCATCGAAACCGAGGTCAAGTTCGAGGATGGCCGGCGCGGCACGGTGTCGGCCGACCTCAAGATTCTCGATGCGAAAACCTTCCCGATCGTGCGAAAGGCTGCATGACCATGAATTGCCATAAATGGAATCGCAGAGGCGCACAGACGCAGAGAAAAGCCCGCGTTTTTGTTGCTTGCCTTTCTCCGAGCCTCTGCGCCTTTGCGTCGAGGTTTTTCGCATGAGCAAGAAAATCGGCGAGGTCATTCTCGACCTGCAGAACATTTCCCTGCGTTTCGGCGGCGTCAAGGCGCTGACCGACATTTCCTTCGATGTCCGTCAGCACGAAATCCGCGCCATCATCGGTCCGAACGGTGCCGGCAAGAGCTCGATGCTCAACGTCATCAACGGCGTTTATCACCCGCAGGAAGGCAGAATTTTCTGGCACGGCAACGAGCGCAAGCGCATGGAGCCGCACATGGCGGCCCAGCAGAACATTGCCCGCACCTTCCAGAACATCGCGCTGTTCAAGGGTATGAGCGTGCTCGACAACATCATGACCGGGCGGATTACCAAGATGAAGGCCTCCTTTCTGGAGCATGCGCTGTGGTTCGGCCGGGCCCGCCGGGAAGAGCTGGAGCATCGCCAGAAGGTCGAGGAGGTGATCGACTTTCTGGAAATCCAGCACATCCGCAAGACGCCGGTTGGCCGCTTGCCCTACGGCCTGCAAAAGCGCGTCGAACTGGGCCGGGCGCTGGCTGCCGAGCCGTCGATGCTGCTCCTCGACGAGCCGATGGCCGGCATGAACGTTGAGGAAAAACAGGACATGTGCCGTTTCATCCTCGACGTGAACGACCAGTTCGGCACGACCATCGTGCTCATCGAGCACGACATGGGCGTCGTCATGGACATCTCCGACCGCGTCGTCGTACTCGACTACGGCAAGAAGATCGGCGACGGCGTACCGGATGAAGTTAAAAATAATGAGGACGTGATCAAGGCCTATCTGGGCGCAGGTCACTAAGGAGACGGGGACATGAATTTCTTTTTCGAAGTCCTGATCGGTGGTCTGCTTTCCGGCGTCATGTATGCGCTGGTGGCTCTCGGTTTCGTGATGATCTACAAGGCCTCCGGCGTTTTCAACTTTGCCCAGGGCGCCATGGTTTACCTCGCTGCACTGTCGGTCGTTGGCTGCATGGAGATGGGGGCGCCGCTCTGGCTGGCGATCATCCTCGCCTTCGTCATCATGACCCTGTTCGGCATCGCCACCGAAAAGTTCGTGCTGCGCAAGTTGGTCAATCAGCCGCCGATTGCCTTGTTCATGGCGACCATCGGCCTGGCCTTCTTCATTGAAGGCGTCGCCCCGATGATCTTTGGTAGCGAACCGCGGGCGCTTGAGTTGGGCATCGTTGACGAGCCGATTCCCTGGATTCTCGACAACTGGAACATGGTCATTTCGAAGTTCGACCTGGTGGCGGCCGGCGTCGCTGCCGTGCTTGTTGCCACGCTCGCCCTGTTCTTCCAATACACCCGCATCGGTCGGGCACTGCGCGCTGTGGCGGACGACCATCAGGCCGCGCTGTCGATCGGTATTCCGCTGCAGCACATTTGGGCGATTGTCTGGGGCGTCGCTGGCTTCGTCGCGCTGGTCGCCGGCATGATGTGGGGCGCTCGCAACGGCGTACAGTTTGCGCTCACTTTCACTGCACTCAAGGCGCTGCCGGTGCTGATCCTCGGCGGCTTCACCTCGGTGCCGGGGGCGATTGTTGGCGGCTTGATCATCGGCGCCTCGGAAAAACTGGCTGAAATCTACATTCCGCCCGTTATGCAGGATCTGTTCGGCGGCAATTTCGGCGGCATCGAGGGCTGGTTCCCTTATGTGCTCGCCTTGCTGTTCCTGCTCGTCAGGCCGGAAGGCTTGTTCGGCGAAAAACACATCGATCGGGTGTAGCCCTCAGCTCACCTACTAACGACTAGCGACTAAGGACTAAAAAGACATGCTTTACCGTGAAGCCGGTCAATTCAAGACGACCTACGCCGCCGACCAGCAGTTGTTTCCGATTCGCCAGGACCGGATCGGGGTCATCGCGCTGCTTGTCGTCGCCTTTCTCGGGGTGCCGCTTTTTGCCAGCGAATACTGGTTCTCGGCCATCCTGATTCCTTTCCTGATCTTTGCCCTGGCGGCGCTCGGGCTCAATGTCCTGACCGGTTATGCCGGCCAGCTCTCACTCGGGTCGGCGGCCTTCATGGCGGTCGGCGCCTATGCTGCCTACAACTTCCAGCTCCGCATCGAGGGCATCCCGATTCTGGTTTCCTTCATTTGCGCCGGGTTGACCGCAGCCGGCGTGGGCATTCTGTTCGGTTTGCCATCGCTGCGCATCAAGGGTTTTTATTTGGCCGTGGCGACGCTGGCCGCGCAGTTTTTCATCGTCTGGTGCCTGACCAAGTTTCCGTGGCTGTCGAACAACTCGTCGTCGGGCGTGATTTCGACGCAGCGCCTGATCATCTTCGGTCATGAACTGACGACCCCTGTCGAGAAATACCTGCTCGTCCTCTCTATCGTCGTCGTCATGGCGCTGGCCGCCAAGAACATGGTCCGCTCGGCCACCGGCCGGGCCTGGATGGCAGTGCGCGACATGGATGTGGCGGCGTCGGTGATCGGTATCAAGCTGATGCCGACCAAGCTGCTCGCCTTCGCCGTGAGTTCCTTCTACTGCGGCGTGGCCGGCGCGCTGTATGCCTTTTGCTACCTCGGCTCGGTCGAGCCGGATGGCTTCTCGCTCGACATGTCCTTCAAGATTTTGTTCATGATCATCATCGGCGGCGTCGGTTCGATCATGGGCGCCTTCCTCGGCGCCGCCTTTATTCTGCTGCTGCCGATTTTTCTCGACATCAGCTTGCCATTCATTGCCGATCTGTTCGGCCTGCCGTTTTCCAGCGCTACCGTTTCGCACATCCAGATCACGGTGTTCGGGGCGCTGATCATGTTCTTCCTGATCGTCGAGCCGCACGGGCTGGCCCGTTTGTGGCAGATCGCCAAGGAGAAGCTGCGCTTGTGGCCGTTCCCGCATTAGTGCTGACCGTGGTTCAAGCGGTGGGGCCCCGCCGCTTTTTGTAATAACTGGAGGAGACATTCAATGATCAAAAATTTCAAACCCGCGATTGCCGCCGCTGCGGTGTCCCTGGCCATGCTGTCGCAGATGGCCGTGGCTGCCGAAGAGCAGTTCTTCCCGTTGATCGACTACCGCGTCGGCCCCTACGGCTCGAACGGCCAGGCCTTCTACGGCGGTTTCATCGACTACCTCAACTACGTCAATCTCAAGGAAAAGGGTGTCAATGGCGTCCAGATGACCTACGAAGAGTGCGAAACGGAATACAACAACGCCAAGGGCGTCGAGTGCTACGAGCGCCTCAAGAGCAAGGCCGCCAAGTCAGCCGGTCCGCTGCACACGATGTCGACGGGCATCTCCTACGCGCTGATCGACAAGTCGGCCCAGGACAAGCTGCCGCTGGCCATGATGGGCTACGGCCGTACCGACGCGGTGGACGGTTCGGTCTTCCCGTACGCCTTCCCGCTGGTTACCACTTACCAGATGCAGGCCTCGGCCATCGTCAAGTTCCTCAAGGACAAGAGCGGCGGCAGCCTGGCGGGCAAGAAGATCGTTTATCTGTACCACGACTCGGCCTACGGTAAGGAGGCCATCGTCGCGCTGAACGCTGAAGCCGGGCTCAACAAGTTCTCTCTAATCCAGATTCCGGTGGCCCACCCGGGCAATGAGCAGGGCGCCCAGTGGCTGAAGATTCGTCAGGAAAAGCCGGACTTCGTTGTTTTCTGGGGCTGGGGGGTGATGAACCAGACGGCATTGAAGGCTGCCCAGAAGGTTGGCTTCCCGCGTGACAAGATGATTGGTTCGTGGTGGACGGGCTCGGAAGAAGACGTCGTGCCGGCCGGCGATGCCGCCAAGGGTTACATGGCCGCGACCTGGAACGTGGCAGGCAAGCAGGTGCCGGTCGTCGCCGACATCGAGAAGGTGGTTTACGGCGCCGGCAAGGGCAACCTGCAGGACAAGGCCAAGATCGGCACCATCCTCTACAACCGTGGCGTTTCCGCTGCCGTACTGTCGGTCGAAGCCATCCGCAAAGGTCAGGAAAAGTACGGCAAGGGCAAGGCGTTGACCGGCGAACAGACCCGCTGGGCGCTGGAAAACCTCAACATCAACGAGGCCCGTCTGAAGGCACTCGGCGCCACCGACCTGCTGCCGGAAATCAAGACCTCCTGCGCCAACCACGAAGGCTCCGGCAAGGTGAAGATCCAGCAATGGGACGGCGCCAAGTGGGTGCCGGTGTCCGGCTGGATCGAGGGCAACAAGGGGCTGATCCACCCGCTGTTCCAGGCATCTGCCAAGCAGTACGCCAAGGAAAAGGGCATCACGCCGCGCGATTGTTCCAAGGAAAAATGAGACGGCAGGAGAAAGGAGTGGGGGCGCGAGCCCTCGCTCTTTCTCTCCGTCCCATGAATCGGAAACGCATATGACTACACACACAGCCGCTGCGGCGGGTGAAAACTACCTGAGCATCAACAACATCGAGGTCATTTACGATCACGTGATCCTCGTGCTCAAGGGCGTCTCGCTGAATGTGCCGAAAGGCAAGATCGTCGCCCTGCTCGGCGCCAACGGTGCTGGCAAATCGACGACGCTGAAAGCGATTTCCAACCTGCTGCATGCCGAGCGCGGCGATGTGACCAAGGGTTCGGTCGAATACAAGGGTGATCGCATCGATCAGCTGACGCCCAACGAACTGGTCAAGCGCGGCGTCATCCAGGTCATGGAAGGGCGGCATTGCTTCGGCCACCTGAGCATCGAGGAAAACCTGCTGACCGGGGCCTACACGCGCAGCATTTCGCGCGGCGAGTTGAAGGACAGCCTGGAAAAGGTTTATCACTACTTCCCGCGCCTCAAGACGCGGCGTACCTCGCAGGCCGGCTACACCTCGGGCGGTGAGCAGCAGATGTGCGCCATTGGCCGGGCGCTGATGGCCAAGCCGGAAATGATCCTGCTCGATGAGCCGTCGATGGGCCTGGCGCCGCAGATCGTCGAAGAAATTTTCGAGATCGTTAAGGATTTGAATGACCGGGAAAACGTGAGTTTTCTGCTGGCCGAGCAGAACACCATGGTCGCGCTGAGGTATGCGGACTTCGGGTACATCCTGGAGAACGGGCGGGTGGTCATGGAGGGGAATGCCGAAGACCTTAGAACCAATGAAGACGTTAAGGAGTTCTACCTCGGCCTCTCCTCGGCGGGGAGAAAATCCTTCAAAGACGTCAAACACTACCGTCGCCGCAAACGCTGGCTGTCTTAGTCGGCTGCAGTGCGCGTTCCATGGCGGCGTTGTCGGTCGGCTTGTTGGCAGGCGCCAACGGCGCCGGCCTCCGCCTTGCCATGAAACGCTACTTTGCAACCGTCGTGCTGTGCTCTTCATGGCTGAGAGGGCATCAAACCCAAATGACCACGGTCAACCGGAAAAAACGGAGAAAAATGAAATGAGCTATTACGACCCGCTCGAGACCCGCGATCCGGATGAGCGCGAGGCGGACTTGATGGATAAGCTGGCGCGCCAGGTGGCGCATGCCAAGGAAACGACGCATTACTATTTTCAGATGCTGGCCGGGGTCAATCCCTTCGAATGCGCGTCGCGCGAGGCGTTGGCCAAACTGCCGCTGACCCGCAAGCGCGATCTGATCGAGCTGCAGAAAAAGACGCCGCCTTTTGGTGGCCTCAATTCCCTGCCCCGGCACCGGGCCAAGCGGGTCTTCGCTTCGCCCGGGCCGATTTACGAAATGCAGGGCAAGGACACCGATTCGTGGCGCATGGCGCGTGTCTTGTACGCCGCCGGTTTTCGCGATGGTGACCTCGTGCATAACTGCTTTTCCTACCATTTCACGCCGGGCGCTTTCCTTATGGAAGGTGGCGCCCGCAAGCTCGGCTGCGCGGTATTCCCTGGCGGCACCGGGCAGACTGAGCAGCAGGTGCAGGCCATCGTCGATCTCAAGCCGGAAGGCTATGTCGGCACGCCCTCTTTCCTGCGCATCATTGTCGAAAAGGCCGAGGAAATGGGTGCCGACATCGGTTCGCTGCGCAAGGCCTGCGTGTCGGGGGAGGCCTTGCCCGGCATCACCCGCCAGTGGCTCAACGAGCGCGGCATCTCGGTTCGCCAGTGCTACGCGACGGCCGACATCGGTGCCATTGCCTATGAAACCGAGGCGGCGGAGGGCATGGTCGTTGAGGAAGGCGTGCTCGTCGAAATCGTTCGTCCGGGCACCGGCGATCCGGTTGCCGAGGGCGAGGTCGGCGAAGTCGTCGTCACCACCTTCGATCCCGATTACCCGCTGATCCGCTTCGCCACCGGCGACCTGTCGGCCATTCTGCCCGGCCGCTCGCCCTGCGGGCGCAGCAACATCCGGCTCAAGGGCTGGATGGGCCGGGCCGACCAGACGACCAAGATCAAGGGCATGTTCGTGCACCCCGAACAGGTGGCGCAGATCGCGGCGCGCCATCCGGAAATTCATCGCCTGCGGCTGGTCGTCGATAACCCGGGCGGGCAGGACCGCATGGTGCTGCAGTGCGAATTGGGCGAAGGTAGCGAAGCCGGCCGCGAGGCGCTAGCCAAAGTCCTGGTCAATAGCCTGCGCGAAGTGACCAAATTGCGCGGCGATGTGGCATTTGTCACACCCGGGGGCTTGCCCAATGACGGGAAGGTGATTGAAGATAGCCGGATCTATTGATCCGGGAAATTGCCATGCGAGTTCTCCACGTTGTGCTGGCCTGTCTGACGCTCTCAGCCCAGGCCGCCGAGCCGGTCTTGCGGCCGTCGGCCAAGCTGCTGTTCAAGCAGCCGGAACTACTCCAGGCCGGCCACTGCGTGCGCTACGAGGAGGGCGGCAATGGCTGGGTGGCGACCGAGCCGGTATTTTTTCTGAAGGGTGAGGTGCTCGCCGCCGAAGTGCACACCCATCATCTCGGCAAATGCCCGGTGGTGCCGGGCAAGCCGCTGGAACGCTACAGTCGGGACGAATTCAACCGCCACGTCCAGGCTTTGCCATGCGTCGCCGAGGGCGTTGCCGAGCGCGATGAACAGAGCGGCGTCGTCCGCCTCCGCGTCGCCGACTGGGAAACGCCGTATGCCAAAAAGGCCGAGAACGCCGGCCGTTTGTATCGCGGCATGTTCGTCGAACGCAAGCTTGAAAAAGGCATGGAAATCGAGCTGGAAGCGGATTTGCTGACCGTCTGCGAGCGGTAGGCCCTGGCGTTTGGTGGCTTCCGGGCTGTTGCTACGGTCAACCGGAAAAAAGCCGCAATTTTGAAATCCTGACGCGTAGCAGCGGGGCCGCAACGGCCGGCTAATCCGAAACCAGCCTGAGTAGTTGCCCCTTGCCTTCGTCGGTCAGCAAATAAATGGTTCCATCCGGTCCCTCGCGAACATCGCGCACGCGCTGGCGCAGGCCGGTCAGCAGCTTCTCTTCGCGGACCACCCGGCGGCCATCCATTTCGAGTCGGGCCAGATAGCCGAATTTGAGCGAGCCGACGAGCAGGCTGCCGCGCCATGCTTTGCCGTAGCGCGCGCTGCGCACGAAAGCCATGCCGGATGGTGCAATCGATGGCACCCAGTAATGCACGGGCTGCTCCATGCCGGCCTTGCCGGTCAGGCCGTCGCCAATCGCGCCGCCGCCGTAGTTCTCGCCATAGGTAATGACCGGCCAGCCGTAATTTTTGCCCGGCTCGGGGCGATTGATTTCGTCGCCGCCCTGCGGGCCGTGCTCGTGCATCCACAGGCGGCCGTCCGGGCCGAGTGCCGCACCTTGCCCGTTGCGGTGGCCGTAGCTCCAGATTTCGGGCAGCGCGCCGGGCTGTTTGGTGAAAGGATTGTCGGCGGGAATGCTGCCATCCTTGCCGATGCGGACGATCTTGCCGAGATGATTGTCGAGTTTCTGGGCGTCGGCCATGCGCGAACCGCGTTCGCCAAGGGTCATAAACAGCCGGCCGTCGTCGGCCTCCACGATGCGGCAGCCAAAATGCAGGCGGCTCCTGACTTTCGGCGTTTGCCGGAAGATCGTCGTGAGCTTTTCCAGTCGTAGGGCGTCGTCGGACAGGCGGGCCGCCGCGAGCGCCGTCGAATTGCCGCTACCCTGCGCGGCCGGCTCGGCGTAGCAAAAATAGATCATCCGGTTGCGGGCAAAATCGCGGTCGGCCACCACGTCGAGCAAGCCGCCCTGGCCGGTCACTTCGACCGCCGGCAGGCCGTCCACCGGGGCGCCGACCTTGCCGTCGGCGGCAATCACGCGCAGTCGGCCCGGGCGTTCGCTGACCAGAAACTTGCCCTCGCCGATGAAGGCCAGTCCCCACGGGTGGTCGAGTCCGGTGGCGACGACTTCGATGCGCAGTTCGCCGCTGTGTGCCGCCAGCGGCAGTGCCATCAGGGCCGCGAGCAAGATGGCGAGCAGGGGCTTCGGCATTTCAATTTTGGCCAATATTTCCGGTTGACCGTGGGAATCAGCCGGCGATCTTGCCGCGTCCGAACAAGCCCTTGACGGCTTCCTGCAGGTCGGCCGGGAGCACGATGACCTTGGCGTTGTCCTTTTCGCCCAGCATGTAGGACATCGGGCCGGTCTTGTCGCCGATGGCGGCGGTGATGCGGCGGATCGCCTCGGCCGAGGCTTCGGCCAGCATGACCTGGGCGTTGGCGTCGCGCTTGGCTGATTCCAGCCGGGCTTCCGCTTCGAGAATGGCCGATTGCTTTGCCCCTTCCGAACGGGTGACGACGGCCTTGCGTTCGCGCTCAGCGGCGGCCTGCATTTCCATGGCCTTCTGCATCGACTGCGAGGGCTTGATGTCCTGGATTTCGACCGACTTGACGGTCAGGCCCCAGTCGACGGCCTCGTCGGCGATGCTCTCGCGCAACCGGGCCTTGATTTTGTCGCGCGACGACAGCGCCTCGTCCAGCTCCATTTCGCCGACGATGGAACGCAAGGTGGTCATGATCAGATTACGGATCGCTTCGGAAAAATCGGTCACGCCATAAACCGCCTTGACCGGGTCGGTGACCTTGATGAAAGCGATGGCGTTGGTCAGGATCACCGCGTTGTCGCGGGTGATGACCTCCTGCTCCTGGACGTCGAGGATGATGTCCTTGGTGACCAGTTGGTAGGCCACCTTGTCGAGGTAAGGGATGACGATGTTGAGGCCGGGCTTCAAGGTGCCGTGGTACTTGCCGAGCCGCTCGACGATCCACTCCTCGCCCTGTGGCACGATGCGCACGCCCTTGGCGATGGTGACGATGACGAAGACCAGAATGGCCAGGGTGACGACGAATCCTGCGTTCATATCCATTTTTCGACCTTTCTAAGCCTTGCCTACCTTGAGAAAACTGCCTTCCACCGAGACCACCCTGACCCGCTCGCCGGCCGCGATGGTGGTGTCGGCGACGCAGGCCCATTCTTCCGAGCCGAGCAGCGGCCCCTGAAAACGCACCTTGCCGCGCGCGAACGGGGCGACGGCGCTGACCAGCAAACCGACCTCGCCGACCGCCTCGCCATCGGCCGTACCCGAGCGGGTCTTGACGAAGCTCTGCTTGAAAACGCGGAACCAGAGGAAAACCATGGCCAGCGAGGCCAGCGTCCACGTCGCCAGCTGAGCCGTCAGCGAAAGATCGAAAGCCAGCGCGAGCAGCCCGACGAGCAGCGCGCCAAGGCCAAACCAGACAATGAAGAACGAGGGGACGGCCAGTTCGGCGAGAATCAACGCAATGCCGCCGACGACCCAGTGCCACCATTCGAGATGCATGTTTATCTCCTTTGCCCGGCGAGTATTTCGGGTTTGCCGGACAGGGTCAAGGCGGATTTCATTTTTGGCTCTTTTTTCCGGTTGACCGTAGCGGTCGGTAAATGCATGCCCGAGGCAGCGATTAAAATGCCCCGATGAACACCGCGCTGCTGCTCCTCCCTGATTTTGCCCTGATCCTGCTCGGTACCGCCATCCGGCGCTGGATGCACCTGGGCGACCATTTCTGGAGCGGCGTCGAGAAGCTGGTCTATTTCATCCTGTTTCCTGCCCTGCTCATCAACGCCATCATCAAGACCAAGCTCGACATCGGTTCGGCCTTGCCGCTGCTCGCCACGGCCCTTGTCACGATGGCGGCCGGCATGGTGTTGGGACTGATTCCCAAGCTGTTCAGTCGCCTGCCGGCGCTGACCTACGCCTCGATGTTCCAGTGCGCCTACCGCTTCAATTCCTACATCGCGCTGGCCGTCGCCGGCATGCTCTTCGGCGCGCCGGGCATCGCGACCATGGGCCTGATCGTCGGCGCCGCCGTGCCTTTCGCCAATCTCGTTTCGGTCTGGATGCTGGCCCGCCACGGTGAGGTTGGCCTGTGGCGCGAAGTGGCGCGCAATCCGTTGATCTGGGGAACGGCCGCCGGCTTTCTGCTCAATCTCGCCGGTTTCGTGCCGCCGGCGCCGCTGCAGGCCTTTCTCGGGCGGCTGGCCGATGCCTCCATCGCGCTCGGCCTGATCACCGTCGGCGCCGCCCTGCGCCTGGACAGTACACCGGGCGTGCGCGGCTTTTCGCTCTGGCTGGTCGCTGTCAAGCTGCTCGCCCTGCCCCTCGTCGCCATCGGCGTCGGTGCGCTGCTCGGCCTGTCCGGACTCAACTATCAGATGGCGGTACTGTTTGCTGCGCTGCCCACCGCCTCGTCGGCCTACATTCTGGCCATGCGCATGGGCGGTGACGGGAGGAGCGTCGCCTGGCTCATCTCGGCGACGACACTTGGTTCGATGCTCACGCTGCCGCTCTGGGCAGCGTGGCTGGCCGGGCGCTGATTACCTTTTGACGGCCGGTTTCCGGGCCTTCGGCTTGGCGGCTTCCTCGGCGGCAGTGCTGGCGGCGGCCTGAGCGGCGGCTTCGGCATTCTGCTGCATCTGCTCGCGCATCTGCTGCATCATCTGCCACGGCCACATGGCGGCGTCAGAAATGGCACTGTTTTCGGGATGGATCGCGCCCTGGAAGAAATTGGGCGGCGGGGTCACCGGGGCCTCCGGAGCGGCTTCCGGCGTCATCGACTTGGCCGCGTCCTTGGCCATCTGGCCCATCGCTTCAACGGCGCCGACGGTGGTGCGCTGCATTTCGAGGCCCTGAATGGTCATCTGCAGCATCGACAGATTCATGCGCAGCCAGCCTTCGACGGCCTTCATGTCCTTGATGCGCTTGTCGAGTTCTTCAAGGTCGAAAGTGGGGGCGACCATGCCGGGCAGCGAGAAGCCCATGTTGCCCCACATGCCGCGCATGAAATTGAGGGGATCGTGTACCTGATTGTCGGACATCTTCGTCTCCTTATCATTGTGTCGTGTCATCTTAAACCTCTTGCCGCCCGTTTGCCGCAGGCAATTAGGCGGTGTCGATCGTTCGCTCAGAAGCTGGCGCGCAGGCCGACCCGCAAGGTGCGTGGCTCAAGCGGATGGATCAGCCGGCCGTCGATGCCGCCATTGCAGCTGCCGCCCAGGGCTTCGCTGCGCGTGCAGGCGCCGCCCCAGTATTCGATGTCGTTGGCCTTCTGGTCGAAGAGGTTGAGCACCTCGGCGGTGACTTGCCAGGTGGCAGCGAAGCGATAGCCGAGCTTGAGGCTGGCCAGCCAGAACGGGGTCGATTTCTGGGTCGCCGTTTCCTCCAGGGCATAGGCCCCGAGATAGCGCAGGCGCAGGCCGCCGAACCAGGCGCCGCCACGGTCGACGGCGAGGCCGATGGAGGCGGTCAAGGGAATGGCGTTGGGGACATGGCGCCCCCCAGTGTCCGGGTTGGCGTCCTTGAAACGGGCCTGCGCCCAGGCGAGGTCGGCATCAACGATCCAGCCATCGACTGGCGTGATGGTGTTGGACCATTCCAGACCGTGGCGGCGCGCGGCGCCTTTCGGCTCGGTGACGCCGGTATCGCCGATGAATACCAGTTCGGAGGCGAGTTCCATCTGCCAGAGCGCGAGGCTGCTATGCCAGCCGGGGAGGGGGACGGTGCGCAGGCCCAGTTCGCTGCCCTTGGCCTTGACGATCAGCGGCACGGCCGAGGCGACCGAGCCATCCTGCGGGTTGCTGCGGGCGGTGGCGCCGCGCGCATCGTTGCTGTGGAAACCGTGTCCCCAGTTGGC
>NZ_JAVHPH010000302.1:0-13421 GCF_036170495.1 Azonexus sp. | reverse complement strand
CACTGGAATCATCGCAATAAAAAACCGTGCTGTCCGGCTTGTCGACCGCAACAACACCGCGGTACATGATCTCATTGTCAATACTTGTGGTTTCCGAAAGCACCTTTTCGACATCCATCATCATTACCAGACGGTTGTCCTCAAGTTCGGTAACCGCCGTCACCAAACCACCGGTCTGCGACGTTAGCATTTCCGGAGGAACGCGCATCTTGCTCCAGTCGAGACGAAGGATGGTATCGACCCCTTCGACCAGAAATCCCTGCGTATGGCCGTTATATTCGGTAACGATCATTATTTCTCGCGGTGTTTCAGGGGATATCCCCGAATACTTGGCGAGATCAATCACCGGCACCAATGCTCCGCGCAAACTAACCATGCCCTCAACCGACCCGGGCATATCCGGCGCAGCGGTAATCACTGGGGTGCGCATGACTTCACGTACCTTGAAAACATTGATGCCATAGGTTTCACGACGTCCCGTGCGCTGATCCAGGCCGAGAAAAAACAAAAGAATCTCGAGCTTGTTGGTGCCCGCCAATTTTGTTCGCGCGTCGATATTCTTCAATAACTCAGACATTGTCATCCTCTCGCATGTTGCGCATCCGGTTGCTCTCGGTAGCTAGAAGCCATCCAACCGTCACTTCCCACTCCGGCGTCACTCCGGCAACGAACCTGCTAACAGCACCATTTGGGTGCCCACCCCACATTCCGTAAACGGCCTGCAGCGCCGTACATTTAGGAAATTTGAAACAATTTACCAAAATTAGCAATATCTAGCACCTGTTTTACGTTGCCGCGAACGCCGATCAGCGCCACTTCCTTGTTCGC
The DNA here is from genome assembly GCF_036170495.1 of Azonexus sp. GTDB lineage: Bacteria > Pseudomonadota > Gammaproteobacteria > Burkholderiales > Rhodocyclaceae > Azonexus. The sequence goes on along the minus strand of NZ_JAVHPH010000302.1, from coordinate 12,593 downwards.
CCCACCTAATTTATCGCGCAACATCAATAACATACCCAAGGCAGAGCTATCAAGATAATCAACCCCTGCGAAATCTACTGAGACCGACCGAACGGAAGAATCGGCAACCAAGGGCTCATAGGCTGCGCGAAACTCACGGTGGGTATTGAAATCAAAACGGCCAACAAGTTTGATGATGACTTTGCCGGATTCATTGAAAATACTTGCCTGCATTTGTTTTCCTATCAAAAAAGCGAACTGAACCCTAGTTTAATCCTTTGGCCATCGGCAACAACTCCGACTGGCCGGTTACACGTAAATGGCAGCAATCACCCGCCGCGCCATATGTTCCAGCGAACACTGCTCTTCGACCGCGCCAATCAGAAAGGCTTCGCGCGGCATTCCGTAAACGACACAGCTCGCCTCGTCCTGACCGAAAGTTTTCGCTCCAGCCTGACGCAGGCGTAACAAACCTTGAGCGCCATCCTTACCCATTCCGGTAAGGATAACGCCAACTGCCTTACGCCCCACCAAGGCGGCAGCCGAATCGAATAACACATCGACAGATGGGCGATGGCGATTGACCGGAGGGGTCGGGGCAAGTTCGGTAAGGAACCCGGAATTACCCCGTCGAATAAGCAAATGAGAATGTCCAGGGGCAACATAGACGGTACCTGGCTCGATTTTTTCATTCCCCTGGGCCTCGATAACACGCGGTGCACAGAGCGAATCCAGGCGTCTGGCGAATGAGGCTGTGAAGGACTCCGGCATATGCTGAACGATGAGAATGGGCGGACAATCGGTGGAAATTCCGAGGAGAAACTCCTTGATTGCCTCGGTTCCTCCGGTTGATGCGCCGACAAAGATGATCTTTCCACTGGCAGCCAAGCCGGGTCTGGTCGGCGGCGCTAAGGACGGGGAAGCGGCTGATGAACTCATTGATCCACGCAAACGCGCGCCTTTGGCTGCGCGGATTTTTTCGACCAGTTCTTCTGCATAGTTTTCCATGCTCCTGCCACTATCGGCCCGTGGCTTGCCAATAAAATCAATTGCGCCCAGCTCAAGGGCTTTCAGGGTGGTCTCGGAAGCAGACTCGGTGAAAGACGAGACCATGACAACCGGCATAGGCCGCAAACGCATCAAGCGTTCAAGGAACTCAAGCCCCCCCATTTTTGGCATATGGACATCAAGCGTCATGACATCCGGGTTTAGCGCCTTGATCATTTCACGCGCAGTCTGGGCATCGGGTGCAGCTCCGACCACCTCCATATCAGGCGCCATACCGATCAACTTGCTCAACAAGCCACGCATCAGGGCCGAATCATCAACGATCAGGACGCGAATTTTCATGAGCATCTATTTGGAAGGATTTCAAAAATGGCGCTTTTTCCGGTTGACCGTATCAAACGAACAATTCGACATCGCCTTCGATGGTCGAACCGGTCAGGCGTACCTTGTAATCGTTTTCGCGGCTAAACAAGGTTTCGTTATGAACCCGGTGCAGTTTCTTGACCAAAACACGCCCTGAATGCGGAAAATAATAGACTTTCCGGGGATATGAATCCAGCAAGTCCTTGGCGATAACGGGAACCTTTTCCGTCTTGAGGAATTCAAGAACGAATTCCGCATTTTTGGCGCCCACGTTACTACTCGCCAGACTCGCCATGACCGCCCCACCGCCAAAAACCTTGGCTTCAAGACGATTGCGTCGTGCGCCAAGCTTCAACAGATGATTGATCAACACCTCCATGGCGTAGGTACCGTAACGGGTAGACATCGCCAGCGGGCTCCGTCCCCCGTCGTCGGGCAACATGAAATGATTCATCCCGCCGATGCCAGAGTCGGCGTCACGAATACATGCTGCAACACAGGAGCCGAGCACCGTCACCAATAAGGCTTCCTTGCTGGAAACGAAGTATTCACCCGGCAATATCTTGGCAGCTTCGAGGCCGAATTTTCGGTCGAAGTAGCGATTGGTCGCTAGCTGCTCGTCGTAGGAATGTTGCACCCAGCCCCTTCCCTATCGAGCCAGCACCGGGGCATAGACTGTTTTGCCCTGGGACTTGAAAAGATCGGCCGCATGCAAAAAGCTTTCCGAGTGGCCGGCAAACATCAGCCCGTCAGGCTGCATGATCGGAGCGAAGCGCGACAGAATTTTGTACTGTGTTGGCTTGTCGAAATAGATCATGACATTTCGGCAAAAAATGACATCAAGCGGGCCTTTGACTGCATAGTTCGTGTCCAATAGATTGATCCGCTGAAAGCTGATCATCTGCTTCAACTCCGGACGAACCGAAACGAATCCGTCCTGACTGCCGGTGCCGCGCAGAAAAAATTTACGCAAACGCTCCGGTGACAACTTTTCGACCCGTTCAACGGGATACACGCCTTTGGCGGCAGTCGCCAATACATTGGTATCGAGATCCGAGGCAATGATTGAAATGTGCGAAACATTGGTACCCAAAGTTTCGGCCACGGTTATCGCGATCGAATAGGGCTCCTCACCGGTCGATGCCGCCGAGCACCATACCCGGACAGGGCGTTTCGTGCCGATTTTGCGAATATGATCAGCAAATATTGGAAAGTGATGAGGCTCGCGAAAAAACGAGGTCAGATTTGTCGTCAGTGAATTGACGAAGCGCTCCCACTCATCGCCGCCATTTCGTTCCAGCCCGTCAAGATACTCGGCAAAAGACCGCATGCCGGTTGCGCGCAGACGTCTCGCCAGACGCGAATAGACCATGTCCTGCTTGACCGGCGACAAGGAAATCCCCGCATGCTGGTAGATCAGTTTGCGAACACGCTCAAAATCAGTCGTCGAAAACGTAAACTCCCTCGCGTTACTATCTCGTGCAGGCAGACTAGCCGACAGCGATGAGCGGATCGTGGAAACAGGCGAGACAGGCGAGACAGGATTTCGAAAATCAACCATGGCTAGAACTCTTCCCACTCATCATCAAGACTGATCTGCTGCACCGGTGCTTTAGCGGCGCCCAGCGGAACTCTTTTCATCGCTGGCGCAGCTTTATGCTGGACGCGAGGCGGCGGAACAAGACGCGGCGGGGCTTTGTTATCGCCGATCCGGAATACTGCAACGGTCTGTGCCAATTGATGCGCCTGCTCTTCCAGGCTCTCGGCTGCTGCCGCCGCCTGCTCGACGAGTGCCGCATTCTGCTGCGTCACTTCGTCCATCTGACTCACCGCCAAACTGACCTGCTCGATACCCGCGCTTTGCTCGGCACTGGCGTCGGATATATCGCCCATGATCTTGGCCACGCGCTTAATGCTCGACACGACCTCGGCCATCGTACGGCCGGCCTGATCGACCAATTTATTGCCAGTTTCGACCTTATCGACCGAGTCAGAGATCAGGCCCTTGATTTCCTTCGCCGCCGCAGCACTGCGTTGGGCCAAATTGCGTACTTCAGTAGCCACTACCGCAAAACCGCGCCCCTGCTCTCCCGCCCGAGCAGCCTCGACGGCCGCGTTGAGCGCGAGAATATTGGTCTGGAAGGCGATGCTGTCGATCACCCCGATGATGTCGGCAATCTTGCTGCTCGACTGATGGATTGCGCTCATGGTATTGACCACTTGGCCTACCACCTCGCCTCCCTTGTCGGCAACCCGCTGAGCCGTGCCGGCCAGCTCGTTTGCCTGGCGCGCATTGTCGGCATTCTGTTTCACCGTACTGGTCAGCTGCTCCATGCTCGAAGCCGTCTCTTCAAGACTGCTCGCCTGCTCTTCCGTCCGCCCCGACAGATCCTGATTGCCCGATGCAATTTCCTTGGCCGCCGTATTGATCGTCTGCGCGGACAGTTGAATCTCGCCGACCAGATCGCGTAACTTGGTGACAGTCTCGTTGGCATCGTCGCGCAGGCGACCAAAGGTCCCCTGATAGGTGCTGGACAGCATCTGGGTGAGGTCGCCATCCGCCACTCTGGACAGCAGGTCGGCAATCTCCCCGATCGCCGCACCGCTGGTTTCAACCAGGCTATTGATTCCCATGCCCAGCTCCTTGTAAAAACCTTCCAGCGAGGAAGTATCGAGGCGCGCCTCGAGATCTCCGGCTGACGCACGCGACACGAGATCCGCCACTGATCGCTGGGCATTCAGCTCGGCCGTGCGGTCGACCCACTCGCCTACGGTACCAAGCCGTTCACCACGCTCGTTGATGATCGGATTGGTAATGATGCTATAAATCCGCCGACCGATATCGAGCTCAGTCTGGCGAGTACCCTGCAATTCGCGCAGACCTTTGAGCGCCGCCGCCGGATCCTGATAAAACGCCCCGATATTGCTCCCAACAAACCCATCAACAGTGAAACCTGGTTGCTGTTCACGCAGACCTGGCTCTATCTGGCGCAATGTGCTCAACAGCCCCTTGTTAGCGTAGATCACCGTCCCGTCGTCATCGGCAATCCGTAGATTGGCCGACACGCAATCGAGCGCAATACGGATGCGAAGATTGTCGTTGGCAATCCGCTGCGTCTCTGCGGCATTAACCCCTTGCTGAATCTGCATGGACTGCAGGCCCTGAAGAACCTTGCCCAATTCGTCGTTGCGCGACACATTGACGTTGTGCGTGAAGTCGCCATTCGCCAGAGCCCCGAAGGTATCGAGAATCGAGTTGATCGGACGCGTTATCGAGCGAACCATCGCCACCGCGATCGCCACACCGATAGCAAGCGCAGCCAAAACAACCAGAACGATCCACTGTCGTTCGCTGGCGAACGTTTTCTCGCTTTCCGTCATTTCAGCCTGCCCTTGCTCAACCTGGAACTTGAACAAGTCGGATGCCTTTTGGGCCGCCGCAGTGTAAGTCGGATTGATCTGCTTGAGCAAAATCAGGTTGGCCTCCTCGAAACGCCCAGCCAGCAGCGCTTCTTTGGCCGGCAAAAGGCCATCGGCTACATAATGTTTGCGAGCTTGCTCGTAAGCATCTGCCAATTGACGATGCTCATCGGAGTTTAATGTCTTCTTGTAGGCCTCCCAGCGCTGGCTAATTTCAGCGATATTGGAATCGATCTGCTGGATGTGGGAATCCAGCGAATGTTCATGCAGTTTGGCATATTGACCCGCCGGATCATGTTGCAAGGACAACAGAACCTGCGACCGGTTATCGGCCATTAGCTTGCCGACGGTGGCGAGTGCCTGGGTTGGCTGCAAGCGATTATTGTAAAGATCACCTACCGCACTATTGGTATTGGCCATCCCCCAGATGCCCAACCCGGCGACGGCTACCATCGCCGCCAAAAGCACACCAAAGCCACCCACCAACCTGCTCTTCAAAGACCATCCAGCGAGAAAGCCTTCGCCCCCCTTGACCACTTCGCCGTGACGAATCTGCAGACCGCGCGCCTTTTTTTCACGAAACAGCCGATATGCGCTTTCCGCTGCATCGATTTGCTGCCGGGTCGGTTTGCGGCGAACGGACATGTAGCCAGCCAACTCGCCACCATCGTAGACGGGGGTCACGGTTGCAAGCACCCAATAATAAGCACCGTTCTTGCAGCGGTTCTTCACCATACCAGTCCATGGGCGGCCATCCTTGAGATCCCGCCACAGATCGGCGAAGGCCTCTATCGGCATATCCGGATGACGCACAATGTTGTGCGGCTGGCCGATCAATTCGCACTCAGCATACCCGCTAATATCGATGAACTCTTTGTTTACATAGGAAATCATGCCCTTGACATCGGTCTTGGACGCAATAAGCGTACGCTCATTCAGTTCGACTTCCACGCCGCTCACAGGCTGATTATTTCGCATCTTTTTCTCTCTCTAAACCTGTCGCTTCAGAACTCTTCCCACTCGTCATCATCCGGCCCAACGAGCGCCGGCATATTGACAGAGGAAACATTCCTCGAAACTACTGCGGTCAACTGCTTGGGAGGCGTATTTTTCCCGCCCCCACGCATACTTTCCAGCAGTCTGATAACGCGTGCTGATCGATTGGTAAATTCGCCGGATATTTGCGCCCGTGCGCCATCGCTATTGCCGGTCAATTGAGTTCGTATGACATCCGCCGCACAGCGATGGAATCCGGCATGCTCACCTTTGAGCTCGGTATAGTTAGTATGGCCACGCAACGCACGGCCATCGCCATGAATCCAGCAGCCGAGCGCACACTGGTCATCACGTCCTACGATCACCGGGTCAAGTTGTTCGCCGCCCCCGGCGACGTAGTCGAGCAGGCGTTGCTTCCATTTTCCATGCGCGGCTATCGCACCATCAAAGTCCAGGCCAGCCAGTTCTGACTGGTCTTGAACGATCAAGCCGCCCGAAAGACGGAATACCGCGACCGACTCAGCCAAATTGCGCGCCTGCTCTTCCAGGCTTTCGGCTGCTGCAGCTGCCTGCTCAACCAGCGCGGCATTCTGCTGGGTCATCTCATCCATCAGGCTTACCGCCAGGCCAACCTGCTCTATACCCGCAGTCTGCTCGCGACTGGCATAAGAAATATCAGACATGATCTTGGCGACGCCCTGGATACTGGCCACCACTTCACCCATGGTCTGACCAGCCTGATCGACCAAACGTCCACCGGTTTGCACCTTATCGACAGAATCTGAAATCAGGGTTTTTATCTCCTTGGCTGCAGCGGCGCTGCGTTGAGCGAGATTGCGAACTTCTGTCGCCACCACGGCAAAGCCACGTCCCTGTTCACCGGCGCGAGCCGCTTCTACCGCAGCGTTGAGGGCCAGGATATTTGTCTGGAAGGCGATACCGTCGATAACACTGATAATGTCCGAGATTCTGTTTGAAGCTTGGTGGATCGCCCCCATGGTTTCCACGACTTGGCCAACCACCAGGCCACCTTTTTCAGCAACCCGCTGGGCATTACTCGCCAGTTCGTTGGCTTGACGAGCATTGTCGGCATTCTGTTTGACCGTGCTGGTCAGCTGCTCCATGCTTGATGCTGTTTCTTCCAGGCTCGATGCCTGCTGCTCGGTACGCCCGGATAAATCCTGGTTGCCGCTGGCGATTTCCTGCGCTGCCGTGTTGATGGCGTCCGTCGCGCTCTTGATCGAGAAAATAATCTCCTGGAGGTTGTCGACCGTAACGTTCGCGTCATCCTTCAACCGGCCAAGCACACCTTGATATTCGGTATCGATCTTGCGCGTCAGATCACCCTGTGAAAGTCGCGTCAGCATGGCCCCAACATCACCCAGCGCCTGGCTATTTACTTCGAGAAGATCATTGATGCCGGTAGAAATCTGCTGGAAGAAACCGCCCATCTCGCTGGCATCAATTCGGCGCGAAAAATCGCCAGAAGCCGCGGCGGCAATAATGCTGCCGACCTCTTCCTCAACGGCCACTTCAGCGGTTCGATCGGCCCATTCGACAACCGTTCCGAGGCGCTCATTTCGTTCATTGACAATCGGGCTCGCAACCAATTTGAACGTCCGGCCGCCCACCATGATTTGCGCGCGATGCATGCCTTTCAGCCCAGCCAGCAGGTTGCGCTGATGCGCCATGTTCTTGTGGTAAATATCGAAATTCGAACCCAGGATCGAATTGGCCGTGAATGATGGCAGGTCCTTGCGAATATCCGCCTCGGCCCCCCGCATCATTTCCAGCACGGCGGTATTGCAATACACGATTACGCCGTCCGGATCGGCAACCATCACGCTGTTTGATGTCACATCCAGAGCTACCTTGATGCGAAGCGCCTCATTGGCCACCTTGCGCTCCGCCTCAGTGCGCGCCTTGAGATCTGTTTGCATCCGGCTGAGCGCATTCATTAACTGTGCCGGTTCGTCGTTACCGCTGACATCAATGCTGTTATCAAGATTGCCTGTAGCAACCGCATCTGCCACAACGACCGCCTCGCCCAACGGTCGGGTAATCTGGCGTGTCACCCACAGCCCGGCCGGAATCATGATGATTAACGCCAATCCGACCAAAAACAACATCGTGGTTTGGACACCCGACTTGACCGTTGCAATTTCAGCCAAATCGCGGAGATTATTTTCCTTCTGCAACAGCAGCATTTCGTCAACTGCGTCGAACCAAACCTGCATTTTTGGGCGAAAACCATTGAAAAAATGATCTTCGATTTCTGGTCGATTCCCTGCTCTGATCAGTACAAACATTCGGAAAATGGATGCTTCTGCCGCTTTTCTGGCCAGCACGATGCGCTCATGTATTTCCTTCCCGTGCGCCGAGCCAAGCGTTTCACCGATCAGGTTCTCTGAGGTCATGTAAGCCAGGAGATCGGCATTGACCTTCTTTTCCTCACCTAGCTGCTTCTCGGTTTCCTCATAAATCAGAGCAGTAAGCATGTGTCTGCTAATCAACAGATTCCGCGTACGCATGTCGACCGCCAACTCGGTTTTCTTGATGTTGTTATTCGCGATGTGATCAACCTTGTCGCTAATCGAATTCAGGCTGAGCCAAGCAATCGCAACAAACGCGATCATCAGCGCCAGCGCACCAACCGTCGTCAAGATCAGGCGAGTGCCAATCTTGTAATTACGTAAATTCAACATGCTACGACTCCTGCTTGAAGGCTGTGCGTTATTCGCTGGCCGAATCGATGAGTGCCATATCCGCGCTGGTCATCAGGCGCTCGATGTCAGTGACGATCATCATGCGGTTGTCGATCGTTGCCAGGCCAAGAATGTATTTGGTATCGAAAGTCCCGGAAAAGTCAGGGGCCTGGCGAATCTGCGAACGGGCCAGCGAAAACACATCAGAAACGCTGTCGACCACAGCACCGATCACACGCCCGGCGATATTGAGGATGATCACCACGGTAAAGGGCGTGTATTCGATTTTGCCAAGATTGAATTTGATTCGCAGATCAACGATTGGAACAATAATCCCCCGCAGGTTGATGACCCCCTTTATAAATGGCGGGGCGTTGGCAATCAGTGTCGGCTGCTCATAGCCCCGAATCTCCTGCACCTTGAGGATATCAATTGCATATTCCTCACTACCCAGCGTGAAGGTCAGGTATTCACTTGGCACCAGATCGTCTTCGTTTGCCGTGCCATTACCATGGGTCATTGCTTCCATCTCATGCTCCTCAATTCAACCGTCAGCCGACTTTTTGCAGGCTAGTCTTCGCCATACCGGCGATGGCCGACACATCAAGAATCAGCGCCACATGGCCATCGCCCATGATGGTCGCACCGGAAATCCCCTGCACGCGGCGATAGTTCGCCTCCAGACTCTTGATAACGACTTGATGCTGGCCGACCAGCGCATCGACAAACAAGGCCGCCTTGATTCCATCCGCATCGACAACAACCATGATGCCTTGCGTGAAGTTATTCGAGCACGATTTGATATTGAATAACTCGTGCAGTACCACCACGGGCAAATATTCGCCGCGAACCTGAATGACCCGCGCCTGATTGGATAACGTCTTGATATCGCCAGCCTGCGGCTGGAACGATTCGATCACGTAGGAAAGCGGCAAAATGTAGGTCTGGTTTCCGACGGCAATCGACATTCCATCAAGAATGGCCAACGTCAGCGGTAAACGAACCGTCATCCGCGTCCCCACTCCCTGCATGGATTCGATCTCGACACGCCCGCCCATCGACTGAATATTGCGGCGGACGACATCCATACCCACCCCTCTCCCGGACACATCGGTGACCTGATCGGCCGTCGAAAAGCCGGCCTCGAAAATCAAAAGGAAAACCTCCTGATCCGTCATCTGATCGGACACAGGCAATCCGCGCTCACGTGCCTTGGCCAATATTTTGTTGCGTGGTAAACCTGCGCCATCGTCACCTACCTCAATGACGATGTTGCCACCTTGGTGATAGGCCTTCAAAGTAATGGTCCCGATCGGACTCTTGCCTGCAGCTATCCGTATTTCCGGTAGTTCGATGCCGTGATCAAGGCTATTGCGGATAAGGTGCGTCAAAGGATCGGCAATTCGCTCGATCAACCCCTTGTCCAGCTCGGTTGTCTCTCCGGATGTCTTCAACTCGACCTGCTTTCCCAGCTTGGCGGAAAGGTCCCGGACAACGCGAGGAAAACGTGAAAAGACGAAGGATATTTGCATCATCCGGATAGACATGACGGATTCCTGCAAATCACGGGTATTTCGTTCCAGTTGCGCCAGGCCATTCACCAGTCGCTCTGGGGCATTTTCCTGCATCTGCGCTGCCGTCTGCAGCAACATCGCCTGCGTGATGACCAATTCGCCAACCAGATTGATCATCTGATCCACTTTTTCGACACTAACGCGAATGGAAGAGTCACTAGCAGAAACCGCAGCCCCTAACTTGGCAGCTCGAGCATGCAATTCTTCAGCCTTTTTTCCAACCGGTTTCAAGGCGACAGAACTTGGCACGGCAACTGACTGCGCGGGGGAGGCGGGAGGCAGAACAGGAGGAAGCGGTTGGAACAAGCCAAATCCGTCGCCCTCCTCTACCAACGGCGGCATGGGAACTTGACTCGGGAGCGGGGCAAAAAAGCCGTAGCCATCACCATCGTCGCTCACCGCTGCATCGACAGCAGATGGACTTTTCCCTGCAGAGGGAAGCGGCTCAAAAAAGCCATAAGAATCGTCGTGTACCGTAGCAATTTCGCTAGCCGGAACGAGGGATGGAGCATTATCGAGTGGCGCAAAAAAACCATAACCGGGATCCTTCTCTGGCACACCCGGCGCATCCCCGAAGAAGCCGAAAGCCCCTGCATGGTCGTCTACAACAACTTCCTCAACGATGCGCCAAGCCCCGTTTTCAGCGATAAAGTCAATCTGATCGGAAAAGTCATCCTGCCCGGCGTCGGTTGTCAAACGAAGCTGCCAGTACCCAACATTGTTCATATCCGAGGCTGGCTGACTCAGTATTTCCAAAGCCCCCATGGAACGTAACTCATCGAGCAAATTGGAAACGCCATCCCCCTTGGCCGAAACTTCAGTCGGCACAAACTGGATATCGAAGCTACGCTTGCCAACACGAGTCTCTTGCGACGCAGCCACACTCGCGGGCCCCATCGCCGGCTGCGCCGCAGCAGACGTGTCAGCCGATAATTGACGCAGGCGAGCGCAAATCGATGCTACGGCGGACAGATCAACCTGACCTCGCCCCTGATGAGCTTCAAGCATTTCGCGCAGAAGATCACCAGACTCTAGAAAGGCATCGACCATATCAGCCCGCAATCCCAACTCCTGCTTGCGAATACGGTCCAGCAGGTTCTCCAGAATATGTGTCGTTTCTGCTAGATCGGTGAAACCGAAGGTCCCCGCGCTCCCCTTGATGGAATGTGCGGCGCGAAAAATCGCATTGAGTTGCTCTGAATCCGGATTTTCAATATCCAATTCAAGCAACAGCCCTTCCATCGTTGCCAAATGCTCTGCCGATTCCTCAAAAAACACCTGGTAGAACTGACTCATGTCGATAGTCATACCACCCCCTGATCTCGGCGCCCCGTATGCCGAAGACCGAAAATTGAATGCAAAAGACCCGCCCTGTTACAGGTCCGCCGGCTTCACTTAGCCGATCACCTTGCGTACGACTTCAATCAGTTTTTGGGGATCAAATGGCTTGACCAGCCAACCGGTAGCGCCAGCGGCCCGTCCTTGCGATTTCATCGCATCCGACGACTCTGTCGTCAGCATCAAAATGGGAGTGGATGCATATTGCGACATTCCTCGAAGACTTTTGATCAACGTCAGACCATCCATGCGTGGCATATTCTGGTCAGTCAGCACGAGGTTGATGCTTTTAGTTTTGGCTTTGTCGAGGCCATCCTGCCCATCCACAGCTTCGACCACGTCGTAGCCGGCACTCTTCAGGGTAAAGGACACCATCTGACGGATGGATGCGGAATCGTCAACTGCAAGAATGGTTTTTGCCATTTTTTCCTCGATAAAATTCTGAACAACTCAAGCGCCTTACTAGGGTCCGTCTGTTTGACTAGCAGACTATTGCCCACTTTTTACGAAACGGCAGTGATTTTTGCTAGAAATGGCCAAAGTGTCAATTTATTCTCCGAGATCGCGGGTTTTTGCAAAAAATCATCAGCATCTTCTCGCCAACACGTCTGCCCCTCTCTCTGCTTTTTTTAACCGCATCGTTCAGGCTAGCGGCAATCAGCCTAAACAACTCAAAACGGAGCTGACCACTGCGACGCATACTTGCCACCAACTTGACGCAACAGGCCAGTATTTCATCCAGAGGTACCTTTACCGCTCATCGGCAGCTTTAATCCTTCTGGAAGCAGCTCCTCTCCACCCGCCTCGGATTCAGGCCCTTCCTCCTGCAAAATAGCCATCTCGGTTTTGCGATTCAGGACAACGATGCTGATTCTCCGGTTGACCGAGTTCAGCGGATCATTTTTGTCGAAAAGAACAGTCGAAGAGAGCCCTACGACACGCAAGACCTTGCTATCGTCCATACCGCCAAGCACCAATTCTCGCCGTGATGCATTCGCCCGGTTGGCAGACAATTCCCAATTTGAAAAGCCTTTTTCACCACCCGAAAATTGCGCGGCATCAGTATGTCCGGCCAGACTGATCCGGTTCGTAACGCCATTCAGTGCCTTGCCGATCTGGCGCAGGATATCCCGGGTATAGGGTTTGAGGTCGGCACTACTGGAATCGAACATAGGGCGGTTTTGCTCATCGACAATCTGGATGCGCAAGC
>NZ_JAVHPH010000301.1:0-2688 GCF_036170495.1 Azonexus sp. | reverse complement strand
TGCTTGCTGCCGAGCGCCATGACGTTGCCGCCAATGTTGATCAGCGCGTTGGTGATGCCCTGGGCGCGCAGGATGGCGGCGGCGCGGTCGAGGGCGACGCCTTTGAGGTAGCCGCCGAAATCGAGGGCGACGTTGGCGTTCCGGCTGCGCACGGTGGTGCCGTCGAGGCTGATGTCGGCAATGGATGGTTTGCTGGCCAGCCAGGCCTTGATCTCGGCTGAGGGCGGCAGTTCGGCCTTGAATTCGTCGGCCTGGAAGCCCCACAGCTTGATGAGCTGGCCGATGCCGGGGTCGAACAGGTAGTCGCCCTTTTTGGCCAGCGCCTGGGCTTCGGCGATGAATTGGGCGAGCTCCGGGCTGACTTCCCACGGTCGACCGGAAAAAATGGCCGAATTTAAAGTCGTCAGTTCGGAGTCCTGCCAGGCGTGGTAGGCCCGGTGCAGACGGTCGAACTCGCGCAGCACGGCGGCGATGGCCTTGCGCCCCTGTTCCGGGTCTTCGCTGACGACCAGCACTTCGACGCGGGTTCCGAAGACGTAGGCCTGCTGTTCCTGCAATGGCGTGCGCCCGCAGGCGGCGAGGAGCAGGGCGCAAAGCGCTGTCAGAAAAAGTTTCAGCTGAGGCCGCATGCGCGTTCGATGGCGGTGATGAAGGCGCCGGCCGCATCGAAACCCGACTGCTGACGGATTTCGACCATGCAGGTCGGGCTGGTGACGTTGATTTCGGTGAGCCGGTCGCCGATGACGTCGATGCCGACCAGCATCAAGCCGCGCTTGAAGAGAACGGGGCCAAGCGCTTCGGCGATTTCCCGGTCGCTGGCCGACAGTTCCTGGGCGACGCCGGTGCCGCCGACGGCGAGGTTGCCGCGCGTTTCGCCGGCCTTGGGGATGCGCGCCAGGCAGAAGGGCACCGGCTGGCCGGCGATGATCAGAACGCGCTTGTCGCCGTGGCTGATCTCGGGCAGGTAGCGCTGCGCCATGATCGTCCGGGCGCCTTGGTGGCTCAGCGTTTCGACGATGACATTGCGGTTCGGGTCGTTGCGATGAACGCGAAAAATCTGGCTGCCGCCCATGCCGTCGAGCGGCTTGAGAATGACGTCGCGCTGCTCGTCGATGAAGTGGTGGAGTTGCGCCATGTTGCGCGTGACGACGGTCGACGGCGAAAAATGGGCAAATTCCATGAGCGCCAGCTTTTCGGAATGATCGCGCAGCGCCCGCGGCCGGTTGAATACCTTGACGCCATCGGCCTCGGCGCGTTCGAGCAGCCAGGTCGCCGTCAGGTATTCGAAATCGAAGGGCGGGTCCTTGCGCATGATGACGGCGTCGAAGGTGGTCAGCGCCTGCCATGTCCGGCCGGTTTCGCGGTGCCAGTCGTGGTCGTCAGGGCGCAGGTGGAGATGCACCGCCTCGCCGAGCACACCGCCGGCCTGGCCGGCCTCCGGCTTGCGCCAGCCGAGCGTCGCGGCATCGATGGCGAAAACATCGTGGCCGTGGTTTTCGGCGGCACGCATCATGGCTACCGACGAATCCTTCCAGGCCTTGAGGTGGGCCAGCGGATCGACGATAAAGGCCAGTTTCAACGACCGGGCGCTACCGCCGAGCAGGTGTTTGGCAAAGTGCAGCTGCTCGGCCACCGCGCTCAGCCGTTTTCCGGTGCCGTGCGTTCGAGTTCGATCGCCGCCGCCAGGCAGGCCAGTCGGCCAACGACGCCGTAGGCATAGAAACGGTTGGGCGCGGCGTCCGGATTGTTGCAGCCGTAGTCGGGCAGGTTGCAGCCGGTTTCGAAGGCCAGCGGCTCGAAATGCATGCCCGGCGCGTTGAGGTTCTCATCCTTGCCGCGCCCAGTGTGCACACGATAAAAGCCGCCGACGACGTAGCGGTCGATCATGTAAATGACCGGCTCGGCCACCGCCTCGTTCAGCGTTTCGAAGGAATGCACGCCTTCCTGGATGAGCACCTCGGAGACTTCGAGGCCTTCCTTGACGACGCTCATCTTGTTGCGCTGCTTGCGGTTCAGCGCGATGACTTCATCGACGTTGCGCACCGTCATGACGCCCATGCCGTAGGTGCCGGCGTCGGCCTTGACGACGACGTAGGGCGTCTCGTCAATGGCGTATTCGCGGTACTTTTCCTTGACGATGTCGAGCACGGCGGCAACATTGGCGGCCAGGCATTCCTCGCCCTGGCGCTCGTGAAAATTGACGCTGCGACAGACCGAGAAGGCCGGATTGATGCGCCACGGGTCGATGCCGATGGCCTTGGCGAAATCGTTGGCGACCTGGTCGTAGGCGGCGAAGTGGTTCGACTTGCGGCGCACCGCCCAGCCGGCGTGGACCGGCGGCAGCACGACCTGCTCGTGCAGGCCCTGCAGAATGGCCGGAATGCCCGCCGACAGGTCGTTGTTGAGCAGGATGGCGCAGGGGTCGAAACCGTCGAGGCCGAGGCGATGCGCGGTACGCACCAGCGGTTCGAGCAGCAGTTGCTGGCCGTTCGGCAAGTCGACCGTGGTTGGCTGGGTGATCTCCGGGTTGAGCGAGCCGAGGCGCACGTTGAGGCCGGTCTGCTTGAGGATGGCGGCGATTTGCGCAACGTTCTGCAGGTAAAACTGGTTGCGCGTGTGGTTCTCGGGAATGAGCAGCAGGCTCTTCGCTTCCGGGCAGAATTTCTCGATGGCGCTCATCGCCGCCTG
>NZ_JAVHPH010000300.1:9734-13556 GCF_036170495.1 Azonexus sp. | reverse complement strand
CGATTCTGACGCGGTGGCCTGGGCCGCGAAGGTCTGGGCGGTCAAATATTTATCGTAGGCGCGACGCACGGTATCTACCGTCGTTCCACTGCCGAAGTAGCCAGAACCTGTAACCCGTGGAATGCCGGCCGACTGGAGAATATATTGACGGTTGTAGCCGGGCGTATTGGCGTTGGCGATGTTGTGCTGAGTCGCCTCAAGCCCCAACTGTGCCGCGTGGATCCCGGTGATCCCGATTGATAGCATTCCGCTGCTCATAGCAATTCCTTTACTCTACTGCCTGGTTAACGGCCCCGATCCCAGAATATTGAGGGCGGATCAACCGATAAGGGCTTGTCGCAGGGTTGGGCCACTGATAATGCGCGAAAGTTTGTCGGCGTACATTGGATCAGTGGCATACCCTGCTTGCTGTAAACGTCGAGCAAACTCTGTGCCATCCTGAGACCCAATCACACCGGTATAGCGCGGGCTGTTGCGCAGCAAATTGGCATAGTCGCGAAAGCATTCTTCATACGATGCGTAGGCGCGGAAACGTTCAATTACCTTGGTGGGCTGGCCATCGACATACTCGGTGGTAGCCGCCTCGACGCTATCGCCCGCCCAGCTTTTTCCGGCCTTGATGCCGAACAGATTGAAACTGTTCGTCCCGTCCGCTTTGCGAATTTCACCCCGCCCCCAGCCGCTTTCAAGCGCGGAGTGACCAATTAAAAAAACGGGTGGAATTCCGGTTGACCGTGAGGCTTCAACCGCATGCGGCCAGACGCGATTGACGAACTCGCGCGACGAAGCTGGCGCCTCCTGGCTAACAGTGGGTATCACCGAAGCATTGGCGCCATACGAGGCCGAGGTGGGCAGACCACTCAGCACGGGTCTGTGCTGCAGATGACTAACATCGGAAACGGCAAGCGGCAAATCCTTGGCGGCAGCAGTTGCCGGTGCCAGCAACGCATCCTGCCCTTTGGGCGTTTCCAGATGCTGCCCCAACTGCTGTTCGATCAACCGCGCAAACCCGACGCCACCACGGCTCGAAGCCATATTCTGCGCCATCTGCTGGTCGAGCATGCCGGTATAGAAACGCGACTGATCGCTGTTGAGCAGCCCATCCTGCGGCGTTGCGTCGCGCATGCTCTTCATGACCATCTGCAGAAAAAGGGCCTCGAATTGCTGCGCCGCAGCCTTCAGTCCTTGTTTCGGGTCTTTCTGAAACTGGCTGCGGATGTCCTGCGAGCCCTGGACATCGAAGGCTGCGCGGTTAGGCGTCTCCTGAATTTTCATCGCACAATACGCCGCTCAGATGACTTCGAGTTCAGCGCGCAGGGCGCCCGCCGCCTTCATGGCCTGAAGGATAGCCAAAAGGTCGAGCGGATTTGCGCCCAGCGCATTGAGCGCTCTGACCACTTCTGCCAGATTGGCCCCGGCTTTGAGGTTCATCAGACTGCCATTCGCCTGTTTGACCTGAATATCCGCCGGCTGCCCCGTCGCCTGATTACCGGCATCGACGATCACCGAGAGGCTGCCATGCGCTACCGCACAGGGATCAAGGGTCACTTTCTGATTCATGACCACCGAGCCGGTCCGTGGATTGATAACCACCAACGCACTCCCCACCGCCGGCTTAACATCCAGATTTTCCAGGCGCCCCAGAAAGGCAACGCGGGCATCGGTATCGTCCGGCGCGCGCACGGCGATTCGCCGACCATCGACAGCACGCGCCGTCCCCGGGGCAATCGCCCGGTTGATCGCCTCCACCATATTTTGCACGGTGCCAAAATCAGTGCTGACCAGCTCATAGTAGACAAACCCGCCCTGACCTACGGACGTCGGAACATCTCGTTCGATCGTCGCCCCAGACGGCACACGTCCCGCCGAAAGGTGGTTGACCGCGATCTTTGAACCGCCGGACGAGGCGCCGACGCCACCCACCAGAACGTTGCCCTGAGCGACGGCATAGACCTGTCCGTCGCCACCTTTCAACTGGGTCATCAGCAGGGTGCCACCACGCAGGCTCTTCGCATTGCCGATCGATGAGACGGTGATGTCGATGGCCTGACCCGGCTTCGAGAACGGTGGCATTACGGCGGTCACCATGACCGCAGCGACATTTTTTAACTGGAGTTTGGTGGCCTGCTCGGTCGTCAGATTGACGCCGAGTTGGGACAGCATGTTGCCCATGGCCTGGGTCGTAAACGGTGTTTGAGTTGTCTGGTCGCCGCTATTATCCAGCCCGACGACGATGCCATAGCCGATCAACTGGTTATTGCGCACCCCTTGCATCGAGGCCAGATCCTTAATGCGCTCGGCGAAGGCCGGTTGGCCGCAAAGCGGCAGAAGGCAAGCGGCCACAATTGCCGCCTGCCGGTACCAATTGCCGCAAACTGTCTTCATGTTCTGTCTCCGCCTGAATGTTTCCTAGAATGGCAGGACATTAAGGAAGAATCGTGCCATCCAGCCCATGATCTGACCATCGCTGATTTGGCCGGCCGATTTGTACTCAATGCGAGCATCAGCGACTTTGGAAGATTCGATCGTATTGGAGAAATCGACGAAACTGGGGTTGACCACGCCGGATATGCGGACGAACTCCTGTTCTTCGCCGATGGCCAATTGTTTCTCGCCTGAAACCAGCAGGTTGCCGTTTGGCATGACGTCGATAACCGTCACCGTAATGCTGCCGGTGAACACGTTGTTGTTTGCCGCAGCGCCCTTGCCGCTGAACGCGGTGGAACTGGTCGCCCCCAGATTCATGCCGAGCAGCCCCTTGCCAGGCAAGCCGGAAAGCGCACTGACCGAGGCCTTTTGCGAATTCGACTTGTCCAGCTTGTTGGCATTGGCTGCCGACGCTGTCGTGCTTTCGGAAATCTTGATGGTGATCGTGTCGCCGACAAAGCGAGCCCGGCGGTCTTCAAACAGCGGACGGCTATAGGCAGCCTGGTAGATCGCCCCGTTTGTCGCCGGGGACTCCATGCGCGGCGCCGGGCGAGCCGACATCGGCTGGTGCACATTGGTCGGCGGCGTCGTCGCGCACGCACTTGTCAAGACTACAGCCAGCAATGACAGACGTTTCATAATTTCACCTCATAACTGGGTCAGGCGCCCCAGCATCGCATCCGAGACCGAGACCACCTTTGAATTCAGTTCGTAGGCGCGCTGGGTCTGAATCATCGTGACCAGTTCTTCGGCAACGTTGACGTTTGAGGTTTCTACGTAACCCTGATTGGTTACCCCGGCGCCATTGGTTCCCGGCGTATTGGGCGTTGGTGTTCCGCTAGCCGCGGTCTCCAGGAAGAGGTTCTGACCGATCGCCTGCAAGCCGCCATTGTTGACGAAAGAGGCCAACTGAATCGAGCCGATCTGCGTCGCAGCCGCCGTTCCGGCCTGCGTGATCGTCACCGTACCATCAGTGCCGATCGAGACTGAAAGGGCATTCGCCGGAATCGTGATGTTGGGCTGCAACGGGTAACCGTCGGCCGTCACGATCTGGCCCTGATTGTCTTTCTGAAACGAACCGTCCCGCGTATAACCAGTCGTTCCATCCGGCAACAGTATCTGGAAAAAGCCGTCGCCCTGAATGGCCACATCGAGGGTGTTATCGGTTTTCTGGAGATTGCCTTGGGTATAGAGGCGCGCCGTGGCTACCGGTCGGGCCCCCGCCCCCAATTGCAGTCCGGTCGGAATCTGCGACTGCTGTGACGATTGCGCGCCAGGCTGACGCAGGTTCTGATAGAGCAAATCTTCGAAAACAGCCCGGGAACGCTTGTAGCCGTTCGTTCCGACGTTGGCCAGATTATTGGCGATGACGTCGAGCTGGGTTTGCTGGGCATC
>NZ_JAVHPH010000300.1:0-9634 GCF_036170495.1 Azonexus sp. | reverse complement strand
TTCCGACGTTGGCCAGATTATTGGCGATGACGTCGAGCTGGGTTTGCTGGGCATCAAGTCCGGTTCGGGCAATCCATAGAGAGCGGATCATGGCTAAGTCCTATCAGGAATTCAATGAAAGCAACTGGTCGGCGCGCTGGGCGTTGGTGTCAGCGGTTTGCAGCATTTTGATCTGCATTTCGAACTGGCGAGAGAGACTGATCAGGTTGACCATCGCATCCGTCACATTAACGTTGCTGCCTTCCAGCGCCCCCGAAGCCACGCGCACCGTCGCATCCGCTTCCGCCGGCTGGCCGCTGCGCAGGCGAAACAAGCCGTCGGCACCGCGCACCAGATCGGCCTCCGGAGGATTCACCAGTTTCAAACGTCCGATCGCGTTGGCATTGTTCGGCGTACCAAAACTGGGCACAACGGAAATCGTGCCGTCTGGAGCAATTTCAACCCGGTTGTCGGGCGGCACGCTGATCGGCCCGCCATCGCCGACCACCGGGTAACCGCTCTTGGTCTGCAACAAACCGGCCACATCGACATCCAGACTACCGGCACGGGTATAGGCCTCGCTGCCATCGGGCAGTTGCACAGCCAGCCAGCCACGCCCCTGGACCGACACATCGAGGTTGCGGCCGGTAAACATTACCGGGCCTTCGCTGAAAACATCGCTGACCGAGGCGTCGACCACGAAGGCTCGCGTCGGCATGGCATCGCTCAGGACAGGCACCGCCCGGAAGCGGTGCTCCTGCGCCTTGAAGCCGACGGTGCTGGCGTTGGCGAGGTTGTTGGCCGTGCCGGCCTGTTGCATGAAGACATGCTTGGCACCGGTCATGGCGGTATAAATCAGGCGATCCACGGTCGACTCGAAAAAAGGTCAAAAATTGAAATCAGCGGATATTGACCAGGGTTTGCAGGATCTGGTCCTGCGTCTTGATCGACTGGGCGCTGGCCTGGTAGTTGCGCTGCTGAACGATCAGGTTGACCAGTTCGGCCGTCAGGTCGACGTTCGACTCTTCAACGGCCGAGGCTTGCAGCACCCCGAAAATACCGGTATTCGGATTTCCCGGGGTCGGCTGACCGGAATCGGCCGTTTCCGACCATTGGTTATTACCGATCGAGGAAAGACCATTCGGGTTGCGGAAGTTGAACAGGGCAACCTGACCAATGTCACGGGTCTGGCCGTTGTCGTAACGAGCCTGGACGATACCATCCTTGGAGACGCTGACCCCAGCCAGATTGCCCGGCGCGAACCCGTTCTGCGTCAGGTCATTGACAGCAAACGGGCTGCCAAACTGGGTCATGTTCGAAACGTTGATATCAAATGCCAAAGGCGTAACGGCACCCGTAGCAACTGCGTAGCTCTTGTTTATCGTCCCGGCCGAAGTCAGCACGCCTGAGGAGTTAAAAGTGACCGTACCTGCAGCCTCTGCAACAGTTGGCGCCGCACCATCCAAGCGCGAGTACAAGGTCCATTCGTTCGGTGTTGCGGTCTTGAGGAAGTAATATGACAAGGTGTGCGGATTGCCCAGCGAGTCGTACACCGTCATCGCCGTTGAACTGTTGTAGGTATCCGGGTCGGTCGAGTCGAAGGGACTCTGAGCCGGAACCGTCTGGCGAGAATCCAGATTGGCCGTCACCGCGGCAGTGCTGGTCGGATTCGGGGTGCCTGTAACGAAATCAACCTTAAGCTGATCGGTCGGCGGCTGCTGCGGAATACTGCCGGTCGAATCCGCAAGAACTCCCAGCAGCTTGCGGTTCTGATCGTTGATGATGAAACCATCCTTGTCCAAATGGAATTGACCGTTCCGCGAGTAGCTGATGCTTCCGTTCTGGGTCAGCCCAAAGAACCCAGTACCGTTGATGGCGATATCCAACGGATTGTTGGTAGCCGTGATATTGCCCTGCGTATATTGCTGCATCACGGCACCCAGGGTAGAACCAATACCGATCTGCGAACCACCGCCTCCTTGCAGGGAAGCGCCATAGACGTCAGCAAAATGGGAGGCCGAAGACTTGAAACCGACAGTCGATGCGTTGGCAATGTTATTACCGGCCACATCCAGCGCCTTTGAAGAAGAATTCAGACCGCTCAAACCTTGTTGGAATGCCATGACGTACTCCTTGACTCAATCTTAGTAAATCTGTTCGACGGAACTGAAATCAACCAGGCCCGTTCCTGGGATTTCGAGTTGAAAGCCGTTCTGCCCCCTTACAAGAGCAGATACTGTGCCAATCTCAAGCGCTGTCGCCGTCACCTTGCTGGCCCCCTGGGTGGCCTGCACGGAGAACTGGTAAGTTCCGTTCCCCACACGGGTTCCGTCAGCATTGTTGCCATCCCAGACAAAGTCGATTACGCCAGCCTTTTGGGCGCCCAGATCTTGCTGCGCCACTTTCACGCCGTTCGCATCGCTGATAACAATGCTGACCTTGTCGGCATCACCTGCAAGTTTCACACCGCCCAGCGCACCGTTGTCGCCTAGCGGCAGAGAATTGCCGGCGGCAAGGACATTTTTGCCGACCAAGGAAGAGGACTGCATGGAAAGCGCATCGCTGTACGAAGTCAAGAGCTTTTGCAGCGTACTGTTCAGGCTGTCGATACCCTTGACGGTGTTGATTTGCGCCAACTGGCTGGTAATTTCCGCGTTATCCATCGGATTAAGCGGATCCTGATTCTGCATCTGGGTAACCAACATGGTCATGAAGCGGTCACCCAGTTGATCAGCGGTGCCGGTCGTCGACGTCTTGCTCTCCGAAAGTTGCTGCAAAACCGAGTTGACCGTGGAACTACTCGTGACGCTACTCATGATTCATCTCCTTATTGACCGATCTGCAGGGTGCGCAGCATCATGGTCTTTGCGGTATTCATAACCTCGACATTCGTCTGATACGAGCGCGATGCAGAAATCATATTGGTCATTTCCTCGACCACATTGACATTCGGAAAGGTGACATAACCTTTCTCATCGGCGGCAGGATTTTTGGGGTCATACACGATGCGCGGCGGAGAGGCATCGTCCACCACCTGGCGCACCCGAACCCCCTTCGAAATATCACCAACATTCCCCATTGGCGTAGCCTCAAACACAACCTGTTTGGCCTTGTAGGGTTTTCCGTCCGAAGAAACGATGCTATCGGCGTTGGCCAGGTTGGAAGCCACCGCGTTAAGACGCATTGACTGCGCGGTCATCGCGCTTGAGGACACCTGAAAAACATTAAACAAACTCATTCAATCTCTCCCTAGCTTTGACTAGAAGCCATCGCACTGCGCAAACCCTGGAATTTGTTGCTAATCAGTTGGGTAAGAATCTGGTACTGGAGAGCGTTATCCGTAATCTGGGCGCGCTCGACATCCATATCGACCGTATTGCCATCAACAGCAGACTGACTCTCGGTGCGATATTGCAAACTGCCGGGGCCGCTCATCCCATTTCCGCGCTGATGTGCACTGGAGGTCACGACCATACTCAACGCCCCAGCATCGGCACGACCAGCCAGCGCGTTCTGCATGGCTGCCTTGAAATCAATATCACGAGCTTTGAAATTGGGCGTATCGGCATTCGCGATGTTTGATGCCAGCACCTGATGACGCTGGGTGCGCAAATCGAGCGCTTTGCTTAATACGGAAAAATTTTGGGCTATGTTCGACATGATCAACTCCAACAATCGTTGGCCAATAAAAGCACACTCCATGCCACAGTCAAATTGACATGCCGTAGCTTCGTCAATAGGGCAAAATGCACGTATGACTATGCGTTTTCTTGCCCTTCCTTGGTTGCTAATCCATTGCCTTGTCGCCCTTGCTGCAGACTCGGCCACAATTGTCGACACGGCAGAACAACACATTCGTCTGCAAACGAAAAATCTTGCCGGCAAAATCACCATTTCGATGGGGCAATTTGACGCCAGCAGACTCTCGCCCTGCACCGCACTCGAAGCATTTACACCGCAAGGCAGCAAAGTTATTGGACGAACTCACATTGGTGTCCGTTGCTTGTCGCCCAATAGCTGGACGGTTCTAGTACCGGCTCAAATTGCCGTGGCCGGCAACTATGTCACGACTAGCCGACCACTAATTGCCGGTCAGGTAATCCAAGAATCCGACTTGGTCACACTCAATGGAGATGTCTCCCATTTACCAGCTGGCGTAGCCAGCGACCCCGCTGGCGTAATCGGAAAGACAGTCCGCAATTCACTGGGAGCAGGCCAGACCATCCGCTTCGACCAACTGGTTGCCCCGGTAGTCATCCGTCAAGGTCAAACCGTTCGGGTCATTTCGAAAGGCAACGGCTTCTCCGTCAGCGCTGAAGGCAAAGCGATCAACAACGCAGCCATCGGCCAGCCCGCGCAGATTCGCATGAACTCCGGCCAGACCATAACAGGCACAGCCAGAGCAGACGGCACCGTAGGAATCGAATTTTGAGCTAAAGTTTCACCACTGACAGCCGATATACCGTTTAAGATTAAAAAGTATTGCGAGCCACATCATGAAAATTGACAGCACATACAACCTAAGCACGACGCCAGCCACAACGCGCCCCGTCGCTCGTCCATCGCAAGAAACAGCATCAACTACAGACTCTGTGAGTCTGAGCCAACTCGCCGGAACCTTGCAAAGCACAGAGAAGCCCCCGGTAAATACAGTGCGCATTCAGGAAATCAAGGAAGCCATCTCCCAAGGCCGATTCAAGATCAATCCAGAAGCAATTGCCGATGGATTGATCCAATCTGCCCGCGACCTGCTCAATTCTCAACGCAAGGCCTGATGGCCGCGCTTGCCCCACTGTTAAAGCGAGAGACCGAACTGGTCACGCGTTTCCGCGACATGCTCCTGCGCGAGCAGGATATTCTGCGCTCCGGCAACTCAGATGGTTTGGCAGAACTAAACATCGAAAAGCTATCGCTGGCTGAATGCCTCAATCAAGCAGGCCTCGAACGGACGCGCGCCCTTTCATCCAGCGGAGAGTCCCCTATTGACATGCAGGCATGGTTTTCGGCACACCCCCTTGAAAAGGATGCCATTGCACTCTGGGAGGGCATGCTCAAAATTGCGAGGGAAGCCCGTGGAATTAACGAACAAAATGGAAACCTGATTAATGTGCTTCATCAGAAAACCAGCGAAGCACTTTCCGTTCTGACACATACCCAAACCAATCAATCTTTCTATAGCAGCAGTGGCCAAACCACCCCAAGCACAGGCAGTCGGATCATCGACTCAGCTTGAGCTACAAAACCAAGCTGATCAGCGATCAAATTTACTTTGCTGTTGCGTTGATCTCTGTGGGTTCTTCCGGGCGATTTGAGTCAATCATGACACTGACACGGCGATTTCTGGCTCGCCCTTCCGGCGTAGTATTGGTCTCAACCGGCCGAGTTTCACCATAACCAATTGCCGTAAGTCGCTCGGCGCCAACACCCCCATCATTAAACAGCCTGAGCACCGTTGTGGCTCGCATGGCAGATAACTCCCAATTAGATGGAAACTGAGGCGTAGCTATCGGAACGTTATCGGTATGCCCCTCAATTGTGATCGGATAATCCGTATTGGCGAGCACTTGTGCAATAACACCCATGGCGCTAATTGACGCGGGTTGCAGACGCGCCTGCCCGGCAGAAAACAGAACGCTGTCATTTATCTCAATAGTGACTCCACGACTTGTCTCAAGCAAGCGAACTTTGCCCGCAGCGACTAGCGGTTGTAGCGCCTCCATGATGCTTCCCGCCACACTTTTCATTTTTTGCCGTTGCTCGGCCTTTTTGGCCTCGTTCTTGACCGTCTGGGGCGCCTTATCTACCTTGATAACCGGCCGCGGCAATGTAGGAAGCGCGCCTTGAATGACCGCCACAGGCTGCCCACCCGGCTCACCCGTTTTGTTGTTGAAGGCATTAGTCAGGGAGTTTGACAGAACCTTGTACTTCCCCTCGTTTACCGAGGACACGGCATACATGACCACAAAAAACGCAAATAGCAGAGTAATAAAATCAGCGTAGGAGACTAACCAGCGCTCGTGGTTTTCGTGCTCCTCTTCTCTGCGCTTGCGGGCCATTAGTGCAGATAGCCTTTCAAGCGCCCTTCAATAATTCGGGGATTGTCACCGACAGCAATACCAACAAGACCATCAACAAGCATTTCGCGCGATGCAACCATGCGCATCACGTAATATCTGAGCTTGGCAGCAATTGGCAGATATACAAGATTGGCCAATCCAACCCCATAAATCGTTGCAACAAATGCCACCGCGATCCCTCCGCCAAGTTTGGTCGGGTCTGACAGGTTTTCCATAACATGAATCAGCCCCATTACAGCCCCCAGGATGCCTATCGTCGGAGAATAGCCTCCTGCGGCATCCCATATTTTTGCCGACTGGCGCCACTCATCTTCAAAGGTGCCTATTTCAACCTCCAGCAACTCCCTGATTCTCTCCGGATCTGCTCCATCGACAAGGAGTTGCAGCCCCTTGCGGGCGAACTCATCTTTTATCCCCGGAATATAATTTTCCAGAGCAAGCAAGCCTTCACGACGTGACATCTGGCTCCAGTTAAGTATTTGTTCTATAAGGCGCTTTTGCTCTATGACGGGGGGCATCCAAACCCACTTGGCCATCTTTATTCCCCGTTTGAAGATGTGGATCGGGCTCTGCAGCAACACCGCCCCCAAGGTGCCACCCAGCACGATAAGCAAGGCTGTTGGCTGAATCAGCGAGCCAATGCTACCCCCTTCGAGATACTGTCCGCCAATGATCGCAACGATACTTATTGCCAGGCCAGCCAGGCTGATCTTATCCACCGGCCTTCTCCTTGCGACGTTTCGTGGTGATGGGAACTTCACCAACAAGACGGCTGCGTAGTCGCGCTATGGCCTGAGTGTGCAGCTGACAAACCCTAGACTCGGTGACCCCCATAATCTCGCCAATTTCCCTCAAATTCAAATCCTGCTCGTAGTACAAAGCCATCATCAATTTTTCACGATCCGGCAACAGGCCAATAGCCAGTACTAGTTGCTCCTTTACACCCTTATTTTCCAGAATACTCACCGGGTCGGCTTCGTTATCCGTAAAGTGCCGTTCAAGAAAATCCTCGTCGTCCGAACCCGAAAAATCTTCGTAATAAACGATCTGATGACCACGCGCATCCTGAAGCGTTCTTTGGTAATCGGTCAAGGACAGACCCAGCGCGTCAGCCAACTCCTTTTCTGAGGGAGCCCGCCCCTGTTCGTGCTCAAGCTGGTTGATGGCTGTTTCGATGCGCCGCAACTCCCGGCGTAAGTTACGTGGCAACCAATCGTTTTCCCGAAGGCCGTCCAGCATTGCGCCACGGATGCGTTGCGTGGCATAAGTTTCGAACTGTGCCCCCAAACCTTCCTGATACCGATCGATCGCATCAAGCAAGCCAAGCATTCCGTTCTGGACGAGATCATCGAACTGCACACTGGCCGGTAGTCGTGCCATCAGGTGATAGGCAATACGTTTCACCAGCGGGGCGAAGCGCTGAACCAACTGATCCCTATCTGGCTGCCCGGCAGCGGTATACATCAGGCTCGTAGTACGTTGGGAGTTATGCGTTGGCTCAAGTCTAACAGTTGCTGCATGAACTGATTGACACCAGCAGCCTCGCATTCGCTACGCTGCCAATACAGCATATCCGACGCAATATCCCTGAAGGCTGAAGCCGACTGCGAATCTGGCGCCTGAAGCAACACCGGACGACATAGCTGAGCTGACTGGCGCAGGGCGTCATCAAGCGGTATCGCCCCGGCAAAATCGAGGCGCGCAACGCCCCGCTGCGCGGCAACTTGAGCAATATTCTCAAAAATTGAACGGGCATCGGCATGACTGCGAACCTTGTTCACCAAAATTCGGAAATGCTTCCGCGAAAAAGCATGACTCACCTTTTTAATCAGTGAGTATGCCTCTGTTATTGAAGAGCTGCTCCCAGACAACACCACAACGGCCTCCTGAGATACCAGACCGAATGGCGAAAAGCCATTCGGATGAGCCATACTGGCATCAACAAGGATGACATCGATCGGCCTTTCAAGGCCAGACATGGCGTCGAGCAGGGTTTGCTGTTGGGGCAACGACAGCCGCCCTAGTTTTCTTGCCGCCCGAGCCGCCGGCAGAACACGCAGTCCAAGCATGGGCTGAAGCAAGACCTGCGAAAGCAGCTTTTCACGCTGGACAACATTAAGAAGATCGTGCCGAGCAAGCAGGCCGAAAGTAGACGCAATATCGTCACCGGGCGCGTGCTCATCAATGATTAGAACCTCTTTGCCCAAGCGCGCCAAGGCCACCCCGATATTGGCCACAGCGACACTGCGTCCCACACCATCACATCCGGCAACGAATGTTATGACTTGCAATTGCTGCCCACCACCAAGTAGGCGGCGCAATCCAGCCGCCTGATCTACACAAAAATCAGCCACGACGGCCTCCAACCGCAACCATGCCAGCACTTGCCATCATCAATCCGGGTTCCAGACCATCGAATTTATGAGGCGAACTTTCTGGAACGTCCTTAAACGCACGATGCAGGAGATAGCTCCGATTGGGTAGATGCAAATCCTCTGGCACACGTTGTCCGTTCGAAACATATTGAAGCTTTAGTCCGTGACGCATGATGACATCCAGAACTGTAGCCAGACTGGCGGCTTCGTCAATCTTTGTCAGGACACATCCAGCTAGTGTCTCACCAGCATAGGCGCGCACAACGTCATCCAGAGTGTCGCCACGTGAAGTGGAGTTCAGTAATAGCAAGCGCTGAACGTCACATCCGGCGAGCATGTCAGTCAGCTCTGGAACCAATTTATCCCTCTGGCTCATCCCCATCGTATCGATCAGTACCATGTGCTTGTGCTGCAGTTCTATCAACGTCTGCCTCAGCTCATTGGAGTCCTTAACCAAGTGAACCGACACACCAAGGATGCGACCATAGATGCGTAGTTGCTCATGGGCGCCAATCCGATAACCATCGGTGGTAACCAATGCTACCTTACTCGACCCATGACGCAACACACAACGCGCCGCCAGCTTCGCAGTTGTCGTCGTCTTCCCCACGCCGGTCGGACCGACAAGGGCGTAAACGCCGCCCCGATCAACGATATCGTTCTCATTGCCAATCGTCAGGAGCGAGCGATCAGCCGCCCCCTTCACCCAGGCCATCGCCTCTAATCCATTCATTTCACGTGGTAGATCGATCAGCAATTCGCGAGAAAACTGGGGAGAAAACCCCGCATCGAGCATCTGACGCAAAATATCAGTCTTTACGGGCTCTAAGCGCGCGGCTTCACCCCAGGCAAAACCGGCCAGATGCTGCTCGACAATTTTGCGCAGCGAACGGATTTCGTCCATCACTTCCAAGGGAACCACTTCCGCCTCTGGGCGCGGGGAAGAGCTTGCATGGCTTGCATGAATTGCTGCAGCAGGGGCAGAGGGAGGGATCGGCGCCTTTCTCGTGGGCGCTACGGTCGACTGACTTGGACGGCCATTTTCCATCTGCCGCAATGCCCCGGTTCTGGGAATTCCCGCGTTTACCGAAGGAGATGACGGCTGCGGAGGAGACGCCTGACGTTGCGATGACGCAGACGGGGGGACCACGGTCGGCTGCGGGGGTTGAGAAATTCTCGCTCTCGCCGAACTCAGTACCACGC
>NZ_JAVHPH010000299.1:0-13609 GCF_036170495.1 Azonexus sp. | reverse complement strand
AGTAGCGCAGGGAACCGGCGCAGCCGGCACCGACCCAGGGTCGCCTTCTTTTTGCCCACTTTTTCTTGGCGAAGCAAGAAAAAGTGAGACGCCCCGCAAGGGCGGAACCCCTGCAAATTCAGCGGAAAAGGCTAGATCAGCCCTTCCTCCCGCAGCGCCCTCTGCACCGCCGGCCGCGCCATAACCCGCTGATGGAACGCAGCCAGCGTCGGCCAAGGCGCCAGATCGATCTTGACGAATTTGGTCCAGTTAACCACCGTAAAAAGGTAGGCATCAGCCACGCAGAAATTGGCCCCGGTCAGGTATTCGCGACCGGCCAGCGCCTTTTCGACAAAACCGAAGCGCCGCTCGATATTGGCCAGGGCGGCTGCTTTCCAGTCGGCCGAGGCGTTCGGATTGAACAGCGGGCTGAAATTCTTGTGCAGCTCGGTGCCGATGAAGGTCAGCCACTCCTGGACGCGTGTCCGCTCCAGCGTTCCGGCCGGCGGCAGCAAGCCGGCCGATGGCTTCCGGTCGGCGAGGTACTGGACGATGGCCGGGCCTTCAGTGAGCAGGGAGCCGTCATCGAGTTGCACCGCCGGCACGTAGCCCTTGGGATTGATCGCGGTGTAATCCTGGCCATCGGCGGTCTGATGGGTGGACAGTTCAACCTTGACCAGTTCGTAGGGCAAAGCCAGTTCGCTCAGCACGATATGCGGGGAAAGGGAGCAGGCTCCCGTGGCGTAGTAAAGCTTCATGTCTTCTCCTTTATAAAACAGCAGCGCTAATTTCTTTGGGATAAAGCCGATCGTCGAAATCGCCCAGACTGGGAAATTGGATGGGCGTCAGATCATCGAGATGGCACAGACGTTCCCGATAATCGTCGAGCATGGCCTGCCGCGCCTCGGGCGAAACGTAGGGGACGTGATAGGCGACATAAGGCGGTAGCACCGTGAAGCCGCAGTAGGCCAGCGCACCGCGCATGATCGGGCGCAGCAAGGTGTCCATTTCGCCGTGGATGGCCTCGGAGCCGAACATGTGCGGCTGGCCGCCGAGCGACAGCGTCAGCATGGCCTTTTTGCCCTTCATGCCGCCCTGGTCGTAGAAACGTTTGCCGCCGTAGAAGTGGCCGGAGACGAAAACGCGGTCGATCCAGCCTTTGAGGATGGCCGGCACGGAGAACCAGAAAATCGGGAAATTGAAGATCAGCAAATCGCACCAGTCGACCTTGGCGATCTCGGCCTGGATGTCCGGGGCGATGCTGCCGGACTCGAAGCCCTTGCGTTGCTCGAGTGCGTAGACGCAGTAGTCCGGGTTGGTCGGCTCGGCGAAATCGGCCTGGGTGGCGACGGGGTTCCAGTTCATCGCATAGAGGTCGGACACCTGGACCTCGTGGCCGGCTTCGGTCAGCGTTTTGACGGCGAGGCCTTTGAGTGCGCTGTTGAAGGATTTGGCCTCGTAGTGGGCATGGACGATCAGGATTCTCATGAGTTTCTCTCAAATTATTTCGCTTCGGCCGCCAGGCGGCGCGCTTCGATTTCAGCCTGACGCAATGCGCTGGCCGGTACGCCACCGATACTCCAGTCAGACGGCGCCACCGGGACGATACCGCCCCGCACATTGGCGCGTGGCGCGCCGAGAATGTCGACGACGAGATCGGTGAAACCGCTGAGCAGGCGCTGGCGGTCGGCCTGGGAACGGCCTTCGAGGACGATGAAGGAAAAATACGGGGCGACCTGCGCGCGCCGGTTGACCAGTTGACCGCCGATGCAGACGTGCTGCGGCGGGTGTTCGGTGGCGAACACGCGGACGCGGTCAATCGGGCAGGCCAGCACTTCGGCAAACAGCGCACTGGCTTTGAGCAGCAGGGTTTCGACCTGAGCCGCTGCATGCTGCCCCTGGACGAGATGGAAGTTGAGAATCGGCATTTCGATTTTGGCCCTTTTTTACGGTAGACCGTGGCGACGGCCGGAATCGAGCATCAGGGAAGAACCCGTCATCGCCGAGGCTTCGGGCGCCAGCAACATTTCGAGCGCCCAGGCTATCTGGCCCGGTTCGGTAAAGGCGCCAATCGACGACTCGGCACGCATGCTGTCCATGACGGCTTCAACCGTCGTGCCGAGCATCCTGGCGCGATCCGCCGCCACCCGGCGCAGGCGCTCGGTATCGGCCGGGCCGGGTGCGACGAGGTGGGCCGTGACGCCACGCGCCCCGTAGGCCAGACTTATCTGGCGCACGACATTGACCAGCGCGGCATTGCCGACACCGGCTGCGGCGGCATAGGCAGTCGGTTCGAAACCGTAGTGACCGCCGATGGCGACCAATCTTGAATTTGGCATTAAATTCCGGTCGACCGCACGAACCAGTCGCAAAAAGCCGCCGACCTTGATATTGACCGCGTCGATCATCGCCTGGGTGGCGATGGTCAACACCCCACCCCCGACTGCCACGCCGGGGCCATGGACGACCATGCGCACGGGGCCGGGCAGCGCGGTCCGGATTGTCTCGATGGAAGCGTCATCGGAAATATCCGCCGCACAGGGCACCAGCCCCGGATTCTTCGCCGCCAGATCAGCCAGCGAGGCAGTGCTGCGCGCCACGGCCAGCACGCCCAGGCCACGCGCCAGAAAGCGCTCGACCATGACCGAACCGAAGGCGCCCGTGGCACCAACGACGACGACCCATTCCTTTGTTTCAGCCATTGCTCTCCACTCCAGATTCAAACAATCGGGAATGGCCGCAGCCATTCCCGCATCGACGGCTACCACGCCAGATCAGGCCGCAGCGTCCTTGAGCAGCCCGCGCTCCTTGGCCATGGTCATCGCCGTATCGACGATCATGTCTTCCTGTCCACCGATCATCTTCTTGCGCCCCAGCTCGACCAGGATGTCACGCGACGGCACGCCAAAACGCTCGGCCGCCCGCTTGGCATGGAGCAGGAAGGTCGAATAGACGCCGGCAAAACCCAGTGTCAGGGAAGAACGATCGACGCGAACCATGTGGTCCATCATCGGCACGATGATGTCCTCGGCCATATCCATCAGCTTGAACAGATCGCAACCCGTTTCGATGCCCATCCGCTCGCACACCGCGGCAAACACTTCCAAAGGGGTATTGCCGGCGCCAGCGCCCAGACCGGCCACCGACGCGTCGATACGGCTGGCGCCTTCTTCGATGGCAGCGATGGAATTGGCGATGCCCATGCCCATGTTGTGGTGGCCGTGGAAGCCGATTTCGGTTTCCGGTTTGAGCACCGCGCGCAGCGCCGCAACCCGCGCCTTGACGTCAGCCGGCAGCATGTAGCCGGCCGAGTCGGTGATGTACACCGTCTGCGCCCCGTAGGATTCCATGAGCTTGCCCTGCTGGGCCAGACCTTCCGGCGTATTGAGGTGAGCCATCATGAGGAAGCCGGTGGTGTCCATGCCGAGCTTGCGGGCGAAGGCGATGTGCTGCGGCGAGGTGTCGGCTTCAGTACAGTGGGTGGCGACGTGTACGCTGCGCGCGCCGCAGTCGTAGGCTGACTTGAGTTCCTTCATCGTGCCCAGGCCGGGGATAAGCAGCACCGAAATTTTCGCCTGCTTCATCTTCGACGCCACGGCGCTGATGTATTCCTCATTGCTGTGTGGCGCAAAACCATGCTGCAGCGAGTTGCCGCCCATGCCGGCGCCATGCGTCACCTGGATCAGCGGCACGCCGGCCTCATCGAGCGCCGTGGCGATGGTGGTCATCTGCTCGATGCTCATCTGCTCGCGCTTGGCGTGCATGCCATCGCGCAGGGACATGTCGTGGATGATGATCTTGCGACCCTTGAGACTTTGCTCGGCGCTCATGATGCGACCTCCGGTGACTTGAGCTGGATGGTGCCAGCAATGATTTCCTGGGCGAACATTTCGGCCGTGCGCGTCGCAGCGGCGGTCATGATGTCGAGATTGCCGGCGTATTTGGGCAGGTAATCGCCGAGTCCGGCGACTTCCATGAAGACCGTGACGCGCTTGCCGTCAAACAAGGGGCCATTGACCAGCCGGTAACCTGGCACGTACTTCTGCACTTCCTTGATCATTTCGAGGACCGACTCGGTGATACGCGCCTGATCCGGCTCTTCATCAGTCAGGCAGGAGATGGTGTTGCGCATCATCATCGGCGGCTCGGCCGGGTTGATGATGGCCAGCGCCTTGCCCTTGCGCGCACCGCCGACAATCTCGATGGCGTTCGAGGTGGTGTAGGTGAATTCATCGAGATTGGCGCGGGTGCCCGGACCAATCGATTTCGAGGCGAGGCTGGCGACGATTTCGCCGTAACCGACGGCCTGGATGCGCGACACGGCAAACACGATGGGAATCGTCGCCTGCCCGGCGCACGAAATCATGTTCACGTTCATTTCGACCTTTTCGGCATGCGCTTTAAGGTTGACCGGCGGCACGCACAGCGGGCCGATGGCGGCTGGCGTCAGGTCGATCATCATGACGCCCAGCTCGTTGAGCTTGCGCGAATTTTCGGCGTGCACGTAGGCGCTGGTCGCGTCGAAGGCGATCTGGATGTTGTCTTCCAGCACGTGCGGCAGCAGGCCATCGACGCCGGCCGCCGTGGTTTTCAGACCCATCTCGCGGGCGCGGGCGAGGCCTTCGGATTCGGGGTCGATACCGACCATCCAGACCGGCTCAAGGACGGGGCTGCGCTGGATCTTGTAGATCAGGTCGGTGCCGATGTTGCCGGAACCGATCAGCGCGCATCTGATTTTCTTCATGGTGCTTTTCTCCTGCCATGCTCGAGGCACGGCGGTGGTTTCGTGGGGAACTCTCCTCCCCCTTTATGTCCCGCAGGGACGGTATCCTTTGGGACAAGGGGGAGGTTGGGTGGGGGATAGGTGGCGCTTGACTGCAAAACCCATCCCCACCCCAGCCCTCCCCTTGAAGGGGAGGGAGTTAGTCGGGAGTCTTCGCGGCGGCTTCGGCCACCTGTTCCTGCTTGCGGCCGGCGGTAATGCCGCCAACCGAAAATTCTTCACTGCTGTGCTCGGTGATGAGCAGGCGAACCTGCTCCGGCCCCACGCCCAGCGTGCGCGTCACCGCTTCGGCCACCGCTTCGGCCACGGCGCGTTTTTGCTCATTGGTGCGCCCCTGCATGAGATGCATTTCTATGATTGGCATCCTTCGTCTCCTCCCTTGTTTTTATTCAATGAAGCGCATCGATACGCTGCCCAGTTCCTGGAAGCGCGCCACGATGCTGTCGCCCGGCTTGACCGGGATGGCTTCGGTGATTCCGCCGCTCATCACGAAGCTGCCGGCCGGCAATTCCTCGCCCAGTTCGGAAAGAATATTGACCAGCATGGCGATGGCTTCGGCCGGATGACCGAGCACGGCAGCCGAGGCGCCGAGGGTGACGATCTCGCCGTTCTTCTCCATGACGACACCGAGCGTGCGCAGGTCGATGTCGGCCGGATAACGGGCGCGGCCGCCGCCAACGAAGCGGGCCGAGGAACCGTTGTCGGCAACGACACTGGGCAGATCAAACTTGAAACCCGAGAAGCGCGAGTCGATGATCTCGACCGCCGGCAGCACGTAGTCGGTGGCGTCCAGCACATCCTGCCGCGTGCAGTTCGGGCCTTTCAGCGTCTTCTTCATGACGAAAGCGACTTCGCACTCGACGCGCGGGTGCACCAGATCGGAGGTCTTGATCGCCGAGTTTTCCGGGCGCGCCATGCGGTCGGTCAGGAAGCCGATGGACGGCACATTGACGCCCATCTGGATCATCTTGGCCTTCGAGGTCAGGCCGGCTTTCCAGCCGACCTGCTTGTGACCGGCAGCGAGGAAGCGGCGGCGCAGTTCAAGCTGCACGGCGTAGCCGTCGCCGATGGTCATGCCGGGATAGTCATCGGTCAGCTTGGGGATGGTGTAGGCGCCGCTCTGGGCACCTTCAACACGGTCACATAGGCGGGCGATGGCGTCGCGGCCGAGGGTGATGTCCATGCTCATGCTTTGCTCCTTCCGGAAAATTGGACTGAGCAGGTGCCGAGACCGCCCACCGTGCACACCAGTTCGTCGCCATCGACGACCGGCACCAGCGCCGACTGGGAACCGGAGAGAATGATTTCGCCGGCCTTGAAGGGAATGCCCAGTTCACCGAGCGTGTTGGCCAGCCAGGCCACGGCGTTGGCCGGCGAGCCCTGGACGGCAGCGCCGACGCCGGTCGAGAACAGTTCGCCGTTCTTTTCCAAGACCATGCCGGCCAGCGTGATGTCGAGCTTGCGCGGGTCGCCCCGGGTCTTGCCGAGCACATAAACGCCGCAGGAGGCGTTGTCGGCGACGGTGTCCTGGATCTTGATCTGCCAGTCGGTGATGCGCGAATCGACGATCTCGAAACAGGGCAGCACGTAGTCGGTGGCGCGAATCACGTCCATCGCCGTGATGCCCGGGCCTTTGAGGTCTGCCTTGAGGACGAAGGCCAGCTCCGCCTCGGCCTTGGGCTGGATCAGCGTGGCGAGATCGATGGTGTCGCCTTCCTGATAGACCATGCCGGAGAGCAACATGCCGAAATCGGGCTGATAGACGCCGAGAAAATCCTGCACCGGCTTGCTGGTCGCGCCGATCTTTTTACCGATGATCGTTTCGCCGGCCTGCACGCGGCGGGCGACGAAACGTTCTTGAATCTGATAGGCGTCCTCGATGCTGATGTCCGGCTCGCGCTCCAGCAACGGGCGGACCGGACGACAGGCGAGCCAGGCTTCGTAGAGTTCGTCGCCGTATTGCTTGATTTTTTCTTCGTTCATTTTGGCCTCAGAGCTTCACGCAAATGTTGCGGGTTTCGGTGTAAAACTCGAGCGAATGGACGCCACCTTCACGGCCGATGCCGGATTGCTTGGAGCCACCAAAGGCCGTTCGCAAGTCACGCAGGAACCAGCTGTTGATCCAGGTAATGCCGACTTCGACACGCGCCGCGACACGGTGGGCGCGGGCCAGATTGGTCGTCCAGATCGTCGTCGCCAGACCGTAGTCGTTGTCGTTGGCCTTGTTGATGACTTCGTCTTCGCTGTCGAAGGGGCTGATGTGGCAGCACGGCCCGAAAACCTCCTCGCGGACGACCGATGCCGTTTCCGGTAGGCCGGTCCAGATGGTTGGCTGCACCCAATGGCCGTCAGCCAGATCGGCCGGCATGGTCGGCACGCCGCCGCCGGTCACGACATTGGCACCTTCGGCCGCCGCCTTGGCGTAGTAGGACATGACCTTCTGCTTGTGCTCGGCGCTGATCAGCGGGCCGTAGTTGGCGTTCCTGTCGTCTGGACGGCCGAATTTGACAGCTTCGGCCTTGGCTTTCAGCGCCTGCACGAATTTGTCAAAAATTGGCCGCTCGACATAGACGCGCTCGGTGCCGAGGCAAACCTGCCCGGAGTTGAGGAAAGCCGAGCGGAAAATGCCGTCGACCGCCGCATCGAAGTCGGCATCGGCGAAAACGATGCCGGCGTTCTTGCCGCCCAGTTCAAACGACACATCGCGCATGCCCTCGGCGGCGGCCTTCATGATCGCCGTGCCGGTGCGCGTTTCGCCGGTGAAGGTAATGGCATCGACGAGCGGATGCTGGGTCAGGAATTCACCGGCCGAATTCGGGCCGAAACCGTGGATGACATTGAACACGCCTTTCGGGATGCCAACCGTATTCATCACTTCGCCAAGCAGCGTGGTGGTCAGCGGCGTTTCTTCGGACGGCTTGACGACGACGGTATTGCCGCAGGCCAGCGCCGGGCCGACTTTCCAGGTCATCAGCAGGAAAGGCGCATTCCACGGAGAAATGACGCCGACGACGCCTTTCGGGACGCGGATGGCGTAGTTCAGCGCACCAGCGCCGTCCGGCGTCGCCATCTGGAAGGATTCGCACGGGACGTTCTTGACGACGTCGGCGAAGACTTTGAAATTGGCCGCGCCGCGCGGGATGAACACATGGCGCATGACATGGTTGGGCTGGCCGGTGTCGGCCATTTCAGCGGCGACGAAGTCTTCGAAGCGGCGGGTGATTTCGTCGGCCACGCCGTAGAGCAGATCGACGCGCTGGTCGGTGGTCAGGCCGCCCCACACGCCGTGACGGGCGGCATGGGCAGCGCGCACGGCGGCGTCGACGTCGGCCTTGCCGGCCTTGGAAACGCGCGCAATGACTTGGTTGTCGAGCGGTGAACGCTTCTCGAAGGTCTTGCCTTCGACCCCCTCGACAAACTCACCGTTGATGAAATTCTTGATCAGTTGCACGGCATCTCCTCGCTTGGCTGCCCCCTCGTGGCGAGCAGGAATGGTGTTTGGTCATCGGGCCCGACCGAATGGAAATCAGTCTAGGGGTGGGATGCCAATACCGTCCAATACCTTATTTTCGGTTGGTTGATACCGGTTGGGTATCTTTTGAAATCGGGCGAAATTTCGGGTTGACCGTGGGTCGGGGCTGGCTTTGCCTTGCGGGCGGCGGTCCGGTTCGTTGGCTTGGGGTTCCGCCAGCAAGCGCGAAACCAGCGGTTGAGAAAGGGGGGGAACCGCAAGCCAATTCAATTCAGAAGGTTATCCGCGAATAGCCGGCTATTTTTCCCCCGCCGGATGCGCCACCTTCCGGCCGGACAGCCGATACGCCACCCGTGCCCGCGTCGTGCCAAGTATCTTGGCCGCCCCGGAAACATTCCCCTGCGCCAGATGCAGGGCTTGCCCGATGGCATCTTCCTCCAGGCCATCCAGTGAAAGCTTGCCAGAAGCGAGCGCATCCCGGAGCAGAGCCGACAGGTTCGGCGCGCCGGCCGGTTGTTCCGGTGGGCTGGCTGCAGCTTCCATCCGGGCCGGCTCGCGCCGGATATTCTCGCCGCTGGTAAATAGATGCGAAATGTCGATACCGCCATCTTCCGGCGCCAGAATGACGCCACGCTCGATCAGGTTTTCCAGCTCGCGGATATTGCCCGGCCACGAATAGAACAGCAGCGCTTCGAGCGCCGCCTCGGTGAAACCCGTCACCTTGCGCTTGTGCAGGGCGCAATAGCGGTTGAGGAAGTGTTCGACGAGCAGCAGGATGTCCTCCTTGCGCTCGCGCAGCGGCGGGATATTGACCGGGAAGACATTGAGCCGATAAAACAGGTCGTCGCGGAATTTGCCGGCCTCGACGAGATCGCGCAGATTTTCATTGGTCGCCGCCACGACGCGGACGTCGACCTGGCGCACCCGCGTGTCGCCGATGCGCTCGATTTCGCCTTCCTGCAGCGCCCGTAACAGCTTGCCTTGGGCGACCAGGCTCAGGGTGCCGATTTCGTCGAGGAAGAGGGTGCCGCCGTCGGCCCGCTCGAAACGCCCGGGGCGCGACTGGCTGGCGCCGCTGAAGCCGCCTTTTTCGACGCCGAACAGTTCAGATTCGATGAGTTGCTCGGGAATGGCCGCGCAGTTGATGGCGATGAAGGGCTGCTCGGCGCGGTCGCTGATGTTGTGCAGGGTGCGGGCAAATTGCTCCTTGCCGACCCCGCTTTCACCGAGGAAGAGCACCGTCGCCCGTGTCGGTGCGACGCGCTGGATCATGTGGCAGACGGTATTGAAGCCCGATGAAACGCCGACTAGATCGATCTTGTCGCTGACCGCGCCGGCATCGCTGCGCGGGAAGGAGAATTTCTTGCTGCTCGGGCTCTGGACGAAATCCTGGGCCTGCAGGTAACGAAAGTCGGCGTCCGGGTCATCCCACTGGTCGAGCGCCTTGCCGACAATCTTGCAGGTCGGGAAGCCCATGGCCTTGCACTCGACTTCGCGGACCAGCATCTGCCGACCGAGGAAGCTGCTCAGATAGCCGTTGGCGTAGCCTTGTTGCAGCCAGCATACCGGCGCGCTGCTCGTGCCGAAGGTGGCCAGGTGCTGCTCGGCCTCGGCCGAGTTGTGCCAGATGAATTCGCCGTAGAAATGGCCGGTTTCGACATCGACATCGAGCGCCAATGTTTCGACCGAGACGAAGCCTTCCAGCGCATGCATTTGCGGGCCGACCGCAAAGGCATCGAAATCGTTGCTGTCCGGGCGGATGCGGCGGACCATTTCGGCATCCCGCGTGCCGGACTGGTAGCCCATGCGGGTGATCAGGCCGCGCGCCTTCTCGATGCCAACCGTTTCGATCAGCTCGCGGCGGATGGCGCCGAGTGACGAGTTGTGGAGCAGTACCATGCGCCGGTCGTCGAACCAGACTTCGCCCTTGGCCGGAACAAAACGCAGGCGTGCGGCGAGGTCGTCGATGTCCGGCAGGCGATATTTGTCGTGGGCGCTCGGGCGCAGCAGGCGAATGCCCTTGTCGAGAGTCGATTTATGGCCGTTGTCCATGCCGGTTCCTTCGCTACGCTCGTCGTCTGCCTGCGGTTATTAGCCAGATTCGAAGCGCTGATTATCGCGCGTGGATCAATAGTTGGTGGCGCTTTTGCCGCTGGGTTCCGGCCGGTATTCCTGACGGAGTTGGGTGGTGGCGGCGGCGAGCAGGAGGGCGTCGACGCCGACCGCAATGAAGCGGGCGCCAGCTTCGAAATAGCGTTGAACGATGGCCTTGTCGCCGCACAGGACGCCGCCGCTCTTGCCGGCGGCCCGGGCTTTGTGCAGGCCGACTTCGATGGCTTCGATGATGCTCGGATGGTTCGACTGGCCGAGTAGGCCATACGAAGCGGCGAGGTCGGCGGCGCCGAAAAAGATGCCGTCGACGCCGTCGACCGTAAGAATCTCGTCAAGATTGTCGTAACCGAGCTTCGTCTCGACCTGCAGCAACAGGCACATCTGCTCGTTGGCCTGGGCGCTGTAATCGTGGATTCGACCCCAGCGCGAGGCGCGGGCCAGCGCCGCGCCAACACCGCGGATGCCTGCCGGCGGATAGCGCATGGCGCGGACCAGTCCGGCAGCTTGCTCGGCTGTTTCGACCATCGGAATGAGCAGGGTCTGGACGCCCGTTTCCAGCAATTGCTTGATCAGCACATGGTCGCCCTGCGGTGGTCGGACGATGGCGTGCGAGGGGTAGGGCTCGATGGCCTGCAGTTGGGCCAGAATGCTGCGCAGATCGTTGGGACCGTGCTCGCCATCGATGAGCAGCCAGTCGAAACCAGCTCCGGCGCAGATTTCGGCACTGAAGGTTTCGCTCAGTCCGAGCCACAGGCCAAGCAAGGTTTGGCCATTGCGCAGATCGGTTTTGAAGCTGTTACGAGGTATGTCCATGATCGGATAGGGTTCCGTTGTCTGTCGTCGCCCAAACGCCAATCGACGCCTCGTACGCAAGGCGGGGTTGGCTATCGTGGACGACAATCAATCAAAGCCCATCACTATGTAGGCTATGGGGCGTGCTGTCCAATACGGATTCATGAACCGATCAATACCCGTGCGGTATGTAAGCCGCGCGCCGGGCGGCTCACATCCCCGGGTAATGGTGGCCTATCCAGCCAAGAAATCCTCTTCGACCAGGAGCAGACCGATCACCCGTTGTGCCTTGCCTTTCGCTGTGTGCGGCTTGCGCTTCATGGGCTTAGCCAACGGCCCGGAAAAGCATGACTGCCGCGTTCAGCCGCGGATGGAGTCCGGCAGTTTGTCCTGGATCAGCTTGAGCAGCGGAGCGAAA
Source organism: Azonexus sp. (assembly GCF_036170495.1). GTDB lineage: Bacteria > Pseudomonadota > Gammaproteobacteria > Burkholderiales > Rhodocyclaceae > Azonexus. The sequence goes on along the minus strand of NZ_JAVHPH010000299.1, from coordinate 2,053 downwards.
ACCTTGGGTGTGCCAGCTACCAGGTTGCCACTTTCCAGATAGGTGGCATCACCGCGCAGGTCGCTGACGAGACCGCCGGCTTCCGAGATCAGCAGAGCACCTGCCGCCATATCCCACGGTGAAAGGCCGAATTCCCAGAAACCGTCGTACCGGCCGCAGGCGACATAGGCAAGGTCAAGCGAGGCGGCGCCGGGGCGACGCTGGCCAGCCGTCTTCTGGGCCAGTTCCTTGAAGATCGCGATATAGGTGTCGATGTGATCAAACATCCGGTAGGGGAAACCGGTGCCGATCAGTGAATCCTTTAGCTTGTTACGCTTTGAGACGCGGATTCGGCGTTCGTTGAGGAACGCGCCGGCGCCTTTGCTGGCGGTAAATAGCTCGTTGCGGTTGGGGTCGAACACAACGGCTTGCTCAATCACGCCACCCTTGGCCAGGGCGATGGAGACGGCATATTGCGGCATGCCATGGATGAAGTTGGTGGTGCCATCAAGCGGATCGATGATCCACTGGAACTCAGCCTCATTGCTGCCCTTGCCGGCGGTCTCGCCGGACTCCTCTGCTAGAATGCCGTAGCTCGGATAAGCTTCCATCAGGATTTCGATGATCGCGGCTTCGGCCGCTTTGTCGACTTCGGTAACAAAGTCGTTGGGCTGTTTGGTGGTGACTTTGATCAGGTCCAGGTCGTTGGAGGCGCGATTGATGATCTGGCCAGCACGGCGCGCTGCCTTGATGGCGATATTCAGAGTTGGATGCATGAGCTTAAAGAGCTGACGGGGGGCCGAAACCGCCCGATTTATATTGGAAAGATCGAATTTTACACCATGAACCCTGAAGTCCTGCTTTCGCGTATCAGAGTGGTGCTGTGTCGAACAAGTCATCCTGGCAATATCGGTGCAGCAGCTCGGGCGATGAAGACAATGGGCTTATCGAATCTCTATCTGGTTGAGCCGAAGCAGTTTCCGGATCCGGAAGCTGACGCGCGGGCGACTGCTGCGGTCGACGTGCTGAAAAAGGCAAAAATCACCTCATCGCTTAAAGAGGCGCTGGTTGGAGCCTCATTTGTCGTCGCGTTATCGGCGCGTCAGCGCGACATCGGGCCGTCAATCGGTGCGCCGCGTGAAACGGTGGCGCGTCTTCTTGCCGAAGCGGGGCAGGGCGAAGTGGCGCTGGTCTTCGGCAATGAAACGGTTGGCCTGAGCAATGAAGAAATCCTGCATTGCCAAGCTGCCGTGACGATTCCAACCAACCCCGAGTTCAGTTCGCTGAACCTTGGTTCAGCTGTGCAAGTCCTTAGTTATGAATGCCGGATGGCTGCCTATGCCGAGCAGCCCCCCTTGCTCGAACAGGGCGTTACCCCGTTTGCGTCTCCGGTCGCGACCCACGACGAGGTGGAGGGGTTGTATTCGCATTTGGAAACGGTAATGACCGAGACCGGCTTTTTCAATCCGGAGCAGCCCGGGCGATTGTTGCCAAAGTTGCGCCGCTTGTTCGGACGGGTTCGCCTGGAAAAAGACGAGATCAATATCCTGCGTGGTGTTCTGGCTTCCACTCAGGTTAAAACCGGGCACGGCCGCAAGCGCTAGATGGGTTCAGGCAAAAGAACCGCGCATCTCTGCAGCCAGAGCATCGATTTCAGGGCGCAGGTGGCCGTATTTTTCCTCCAGCAGAGCTATTTCTGAAGGCATCTCCGGCTGGTCCTGCATTAACCATTCGAAGTGTCCGCCACTCAGCATGTTGGCGATATAGACGATGTCCGATAGATTGCGGATAGTCGTCGGCGCTGGTCGCATGTGATCATGGTCGATCGTTGCTTCGACAATTTCGTCAGGTAAGCCCAAGGCATTGAGCAGGGAAACGCCAATACTTTCGTGCCACTGGACGATCAGGTACTTCACGCTGTCCGGGCGATGGCGAAGTTCTTCATACTGGGTGGCGCGATAGAGCATGTAGAAGGCGCCGAGATCGTGGATCAATCCAGCCAGCAAGGCTTCGTCAGGGTTTTGTCGGGTCATCCGGCGAGCAAGAATATTCGCCGCAGCAGCACTATTGATCG
>NZ_JAVHPH010000298.1:0-2753 GCF_036170495.1 Azonexus sp. | reverse complement strand
GCCGTGGGTGACCGGCAGCATGGGCAGGCCGGAGCGGGCGTAGTCGTCGCGCCGGTAGCAGGCCAGCGCCCAGAAGTGCGGCGGGGTCCACAGGAAGATGATCAGGAAGAGGACCAGCGGTTCGGCCGAAACATGGCCGGTCATCGCCGTCCACCCGAGCAGCGGCGGCATGGCGCCGGAGGCGCCGCCGATGACGATGTTCATCGGCGTCGCCGGCTTGAGGATCAGCGTGTAGATGACGGTGTAGCCAACGAAGGTGGCCAGTGTCAGCCACATGGTCAGGTCGTTGATGAAGTGGTGCAGCAGCCAGAGACCGGCGGCGCCGAGAGCGGTGGCCAGCGTGATCGTTTCGAGCGGCGAGATGTCGCCGCGGGCTGTGGCGCGCCAGCTGGTGCGCGCCATCTTGGCATCGACGGTGCGCTCGACCAGGCAGTTCAGCGCGGCGGCGGCGAAGGAGACCAGGGCAATGCCGAGCGAGGCGACCGTGAAGCGCAACAGCGGCGGGAAATCCGGCGTCGCCAGGCACATGCCGATCATCGCGGTGAACACGATCAGGCTGTTGACCCGTGGCTTGCACAGGTGGCTGAAGGCGGCCAGGCGTTGGCCGAGACTCAGAGTGGGGGCGGTCGCGGTGTACATGGAAATTCTCCTAGCCGGTCCAGGCGTATTTGAGCAGGCGGTCGAGGTCGGCGCGCAGGCCTTGCGGGCTGGCGTCGGGTGGGTAGGTCATGATCACGAGCCCCTGTGGATCGACCAGCAGCACGGGGTCGGCGATTTCCGCCAGTACGCCGGGCGGGGCGGTCAGCACCATCAGGTCAGGTTGGCTGGCGTGCAGGGCGAGCAGGGCTGGATCGTCCGGCTGGTCAGTCAGCACGGCGCGGCTTAGGCGGCCCATGTTTTTGTAGAGGGCGACGTGGATGCGGCGCATTTCGTCGAGACGGCTCGTGCAGTCGGCGGCGCACGGGCCGCGGACATGGAGCACGAGTTTCCATTTTTCGGCATTTTTTCCGGTTGACCGTAGCATTTGCTCAGGTAGCTGCCGAGGCGGGCTGAGCAGGTGGCCGTGATGCTCAATCCGCGATGGATGCCAGCCGCCGAAGAAAAGCCCGGCCCCGATGGCGAAGGGCAAGGCGAGCAGGCCGACGATCAGGGCCAGCATGAGCCGGCCCTGGCGCTGGTTGGGGAGCGGCTGGATGGCGAGGTTATTCATGGTCGGCGGAGCAGAAAGTAGGCCCAGATGCCGAGGCTGGACACGGCGAAACCGAACCATTGCAGGGCGTAGCTGCGGTGACGGTCAGCCCGTTCGTCGGGGCGCGGCCAGTCACGCACATAGCCGCCGGGCGCCGTCGGGTCGAGCTGGATGATCAGGCCTTGCAGCGGGTAGGGCACGGCCGAGCGGAAGCGTTCGAGGTCGAGGTTCTGCCAGACCGGCGCCCAGCCGCTGGTCGGCTGCGGCGCCAGGTTGAAGAAGCGCTGAGTGGGCAGTACGGCAATGCCGCTCAGTTCGATTTCGCCGGCCGGCACCTCGGCCACTGGCTGCAACTGATGATCGGCCGGGGCGGCCAGCCAGCCGCGATTGACCAGCACATGCATGGTCGATCCGGCCAACTGCAAGGGCGTGATGACGTGATAGCCGGCTTGTTCCTGATGCAGGCGGTTGTCGATCAGCACCTGGTGGGCCACATCGTAAGTGCCGCGCAGGATGACCCGGTGATGGCGCAGGGAATCAACATCGGCCAGCGTGGTCGGCATGGCGATGGCGGCATCGTGGCTGCGGGTGTCGAGTTCGATCTGCAGGGCGGTTTTGGCCTCGGCCTTGCGCCATTGCCAGAGGCCGAGCGAGATGAAGGCCGGCAACAGGAAGGCGAGCAGCAGGCCGCCGAGGATGGCTGCCTGCTTGCGGCTAGCCCTTGCTGCGCCAGCCGGCCGGCGTGCATACTGGGCTACGGAAATCCCTGCGGAGGCGTCGTCCATGCTCAAGCTGCTGGTCGTTTTGCTGTTGTTGGCCATTGTCGGCAGCCTGTTCTCCGGGCTGTTCTATCTCTACCGCGACCGGGGGACCGGTGAGCGGACGGTGCGGGCGCTGACCCTGCGCATCGGGCTGTCCATCGCGCTCTTCCTGGTGCTGCTGGCCGGTTTCCGGTTCGGTCTCATTCCCGGCTACACCCAGTAAACGAAGACGAAGAGGATCAGCCAGACCACGTCGACGAAGTGCCAGTACCAGGCCACCGCCTCGAAGGCGAAGTGGCGGTCGGCGCTGAAGTGGCCGCTCAGGCTGCGCAGCAGGATGACCAGAAGCATGATGGTGCCGAGCGTGACATGGAAGCCATGGAAACCGGTCAGCATGAAGAAGGTTGCCCCGTAGGCGCCGGCCCCCATGGTCAGACCGAGTTCGGTATAGGCGTGGTGATATTCGTAGGCCTGGAAGCCGAGGAAGGCGCTGCCGAGGAGCACCGTCGCCGCCAGACCGAGCGCCAGTTGGCTACGGTTGTTGCGCAATAGCCCCCAGTGCGCCCAGGTGACGGTGGCGCCGGAACTCAGGAGCAGGGCAGTGTTGAGCGCCGGAATGCCCCAGGCGCCCATCGGCGTGAAGGCAGCGCCTTTGGGTCCGCTCGTCGGCCAGGCGCCGGTGAACTCCGGCCACAGGCTGAAGCCGTGGGCGCCTTCCATGCCGCCCAGCGTCGGCACCGAAATTACCCGGACGTAGAACAGCGCGGCGAAGAAGGCGGCAAAGAACATCACCTCGGTGGCGA
>NZ_JAVHPH010000297.1:0-2757 GCF_036170495.1 Azonexus sp. | reverse complement strand
GATAAAGGGCGAGGACTGTCTGAGGGCGCAGCCCGAGTTCCGCAGCCCCCGCCAGTCCCGAGTAGCGCAGGGAACCGGCGCAGCCGGCACCGACCCAGGGTCGCCTTCTTTTTGCTTACTTTTTCTTGGCGAAGCAAGAAAAAGTAAGACGCCCCGCAAGGGCGGAACCCCCTGCCAATTGCCACACCAAAACCACACTTGTCGCAAACGCGACACAACAACACAATGCAAGCCATTGAATCAATGTAACTTAAATCTGGCACTCCCCTTGCAATAGGTTGACCATCAACCAGGAGAGCTCCATGCCAAAACCGAAGAAACACGTCCTCGTCTGCGTCCAGGGACGCCCTGCCGGCCATCCGCGCGGCTCTTGCCAGGAAAAGGGCTGCGGCACCACCTGGCAGGCGTTTTCCGATGAATTCACCGCCCGCAATCTGTGGGCCTCGGGCTTCGCGCTGACCAACACCGGCTGCCTCGGCCCCTGCCACCTCGGCCCGAGCGTGCTGGTGTACCCGGAAGGCATCATGTACACCGGCGTCAAGCCGGAAGACGTCGGTGTCATCATCGACGAGCACCTGATGTTCGATCAGCCGGTCGAGCGCCTGCTGGCACCGCCTGACGTCTGGGCCTGAGATCATGGAAACGACCGTCCAGCAATATCACATCGGCGACATGGTCTTCGCGGCTGAAGACATCTTCAACGACGGCGGCATGCCCGGCTTCGACGATGAAGAAGCCTTGATCGTGCCTTCCGGCCTGCGCGGCGTCGTCGTCCATTTTGGCGTCGCCGAAATGGACGAAACCAAGGAAATCTATCTGGTCCAGTTTGAAAACGGCCCGGATGGCAGCCTCGGCGCCCCCATCGGCTGCCTGCCCGACGAGCTGACGCAGGATTCCACGGTCAACCCGTAAAAATGGCCAAAATTGGAATCTTCTTCGGCACCGACACCGGCCGCACCCGGCTGATCGCCAAGCAGATGGCGAAAAAGCTGGGTGCTCAGTTGCCAGGACTCGTCGATGCGCCGGTCAATATCGGCCGGACGACGCTGGCAGATTTCCTCGCCTACGATGCGCTCATCGTCGGCAGCCCGACGCTCGGCGATGGCGAACTGCCCGGCCAATCGGTCGGCCTCAGCCAGCCAAGTTGGGAGGAGTTCCTGCCGCAACTGGCCGGCGCCGACCTGTCCGGCAAGACCATCGCCATCTTCGGCCTTGGCGACCAGAAGAAATACGCCGAAGAATTTGTCGACGCCATCGGCCTCATCCACGACGCCGTGGTCGCCCGCGGCGCCCGTGTTGTCGGCCGCTGGCCGACCGCCGGCTACGACTTCACCACCTCGCAGGCGGTTGATGGCGACGACTTTCTCGGCCTGGCCCTCGATCAGCATCACCAACCCCTGCTGACCGAAGAGCGCATCAACACCTGGCTGGCCCAAATCCAAGCGGAGCTACTGCCATGAACGCCAACCCCTGGGCCGCCCCCAAATCCCGCGAAATTCGCCGTGTCCTCGTCTCGCTCGACGAGCGCATCGCCCAGGCCTGCGACATCGAGCCGGACGCCGGCGACGATCCGCACATCGTCACCCTGCGCCACGCCGAAATCGCCACCCTGCGCGCCCATGTTTATCTGCACGGCCAGCGCAGCGGCACCTACGGCATCTTCTACGAATACCCGCACCCGGTGCCGGGCATCCTGGAAAGCGAAGAAAACCTGCCGCTGCCCAAGGTACTGGCCAGCCTCGCGATGCATTTCGACGCCTGATTGCCACCGTCCAGCCAGCCCTAACCTTTTCCTGCACTCACCCTCCGCCATGAACTCTTTGCCCGGAAACGCCAGCTCCAGCAATTTGGTCAAAGAACCCGGCTGCAAAGGCGGCACCCCGGATGCGCGAATCTGGCAGGAAGATCTGCCCGCCGAATGGTTGAACGCCGTCGAAGCGCCGCTGTATTACGCCCACTACCGCGAATACCAAATCAGTGCCGAACGCGCCGTGGGCTACGACGCCGACGACAAGCCCTGCTTCACCTGCCATCGCTTTCTGCTCACCCAAACCAGCACCGGCGAGACAACCCAGCCGGTGGTCACTTTCAGCGAACGGATGTCGGCCTGGCGCCTGCGTGACGATCGCTGGCTGGTCTACCGGCGCAACAGCGCCAACCACGGCAGCGAACCGGCCAGCTTCTACGCCTTCAGCAGCACCATGCCGCGCTAAGGCCACGCGCCTCCGGCACCAGCGCCAGTCCCTTGAGGACGGCGCCAATGAACCGTCGCCGAACGCTCTCTTGGCCGGGTTTTGCCCCGTTGCCATCAGCCGGCGGCACGACTCATTCGCGCAAAACCGCGATAGCGCTGGGTTCCACGGTCAACCGGAAAAAATACCCAAAATTGAAATCAACCGATCCGACGCCGGCCAATAAAAGGTTCCTCTTGACCAACAATTGTCGGATGGCAGGTGGGTGCCCAAAGCCGACGCACACAATCAAGTTCATTCGCGGGCAGCAAACCAATGGTTAGGAGACATCCATTTGAGTTGCCTGGGACAAAACTGTGCAGAAGAGTGCGTTCCGATGTAAGTGTTATTGATATATAAAAACTGTTGTCACAAGAGTATCCGCAAAGTGGAGAAGGCCTGAGTCAGGGAGATGCGCCCAGCCTCGACTTGCTCGATTAAACGAAATGCTTGGTCTGGCCTGATGGCATCCTATAGTGGTCCCCGTTTTCAAGACAGCGGTTTAAGCTGGGCGCTGTCATAAGGA
>NZ_JAVHPH010000296.1:0-13820 GCF_036170495.1 Azonexus sp. | reverse complement strand
CTGCATGCCCGGCTCGTCGTCGACGATGAGCACCGAGTATTGCTGCCAGGGGGCGTCGTGATGGCTTGGATTTGTCTCGTCCATGATTGTTATTTTGGTGATTTCCGCATGCCTCGGCAGCCGGGTGGCGGGTCATTTTGTCTGCCCGGTGCGCCGAAATGTCGCAATCCCGGGCCGGCCATTTCGATTTTGGCCGATTTTTCCGGTCGACCGTAGCAGGCACCGAAATTGCTGCGACCAAGCGCCGGCTATAATGCCGGCGCGCGGTCTGAGTACCGCATTGAAGAGGTGGCACCCCGGTGCCTTGTAAGCTGCCGTGACATCCGCACGGCGGCGGTTGCTGGACAAAACGGAGTACAAAATGAAATTTTCCACCCTGCGCCGCATGGCGCTCAAGGGCGCGGTCGCCTGCGCTGCCGTCACCGCGCTTTTCCCCTTGGCACCGGCCTTTGCCGCCGACGCCATCCTGCGCGTTTCGGCCATTCCGGACGAAGCGCCGACCGAGCTGCAACGCAAGTTCGCGCCGCTCGGCAAATACCTCGAAGCGCAGACCGGCATGAAGGTCGTGTTCACCCCGGTGACCGACTACGCCGCCGTCGTCGAGTCGCTGGCCACCAAGAAAATCGACCTCGCCTGGCTCGGCGGCTTCACCTTCGTGCAGGCCAAGATCCGCACCAACGGCACGGCCATCCCCATCGCCCAGCGCGAGGAAGATGCCAAGTTCACCTCGAAATTCATCACCGCCAACCCGAGTATCAAGACGCTGGCCGACCTCAAGGGCAAGACCTTCGCCTTCGGCGCGCCGTCGTCGACCTCGGGCAGCCTGATGCCGCGCTTCTACCTGCAGCAAGCCGGCCTCAACCCGGAAAAGGATTTCAAGAATGTCGCCTATTCCGGCGCCCATGACGCCACCGTCGCCTTCGTCGCGGCCGGCAAGGCCGAAGCCGGTGTCTTGAACGCCTCGGTCTGGGACAAGCTGGTCGAAGCCAAGAAGGTCGATACCGCCAAGGTTCGCGTCTTCTCGACGACGCCGCCGTACTTCGACTACAACTGGACGGTGCGCGGCGATCTCGATCCGGTCGTCGTCAAGAAGCTGACTGACGCCTTCTTGAAGCTCGACCCGGCCAACCCGGAGCACAAGGAAATCCTCGCCCTGCAACGCGCCGCCAAGTTCATCCCGACCAAGAAGGAGAACTACGACGGCATCGAGAAGGCAGCCCACGCCGCCGGCTTGCTGAAGTGAGCTTTTGCTTGAACGGCGTGGGGCTGACCCACGCCAATGGTTTTGCCGCGCTCAGGGAGATCACGCTCAAGGCGGAAAAGGGCGAGCGTATCGCCCTGATCGGCCCCTCGGGCGCCGGCAAGACCTCGCTGCTTTCCGTGCTCGGCACGGCGCTGGCGCCGACGGCCGGTTGGGCGGAAGTTTTGGATTTTGGCCAGAATTTCCGGTTGACCGTGGAACTGGCCAAACTGCGCGCCCGCATCGGCACCGTCCATCAAGCGCCGCCGATTCCCGGCCGGCAACGTGTCGTGACGGCGGTTTTGGCCGGCAAACTCGGCCAATGGCCGGCCTGGAAGTCGCTCGCCTCGCTGCTCTATCCGCTCGACATCCACGGCGCCCGCGCCGCGCTTGAACGGGTCGACCTTGCCGACAAGCTGTTCGCCCGTTGCGATCAGCTTTCCGGCGGCCAGTTGCAGCGCGTCGGCATCGCCCGCGTGCTCTACCAGCAACCCGAGCTGATCCTCGCCGACGAGCCGGTCTCGGCCCTTGACCCGACGCTGGCCCTGGCCACCATCCGCCTGCTTATCGCCGACGCCGCAGCGCGCGGTGCGACGCTGGTCGCCAGCCTGCACGCCGTCGATTTGGCCATCGGCAATTTTTCCCGCATCGTCGGCGTCAAGGCCGGCCGCATCGCCTTCGACCGGCCGGCCGGTGAAATCAGCGTCCCGCTGCTGCACGACCTCTACGCCAGCGAAGGCGACGAACTCCCGGTGCAAGCCCACGAGCCGCACTTCCTGCCGCAGACCGCGGCCAACGAGGCGGCGACGCGGGCGGCGTGTTGCTGATGTCTGACGTTCGATTGAAACGCAGAGGCGCGGAGGCGCAGAGAAAAACAACAGATTCCCTCTGCGCCTCCGCGCCTCAGCGTCGAAATTTTCAGCGTGAATAGTACCCACCACGATCCCGCCGCCCGCCGCCGCCTGATCGGCGCCCTGGCCACGCTGGTCATCCTCTGGCCGCTGTTTCAGGCGGCCGAGGTCAAGCCCGGCGTGTTGTTCGATCCGGGCAACCTCAAAGTCATCGGCCATTTCCTGGGCGGCTTCCTGCCGCCGGAAACCGGCGCCGAGTTCATGGGCTACCTGGCCAAGGCGATGCTCGAAACCCTGGCCATCGCCACGGCCGGCATGGCGCTGGCCTTCCTGATCGCCGTGCCGATGGGCTATCTCGCCACCGGCGCCGGACGCGAAAAAGCCACGCTCAACCCCGTCACGCGCAGCCTGCTGACCATCCTGCGCGGCATTCCCGAGTTGGTCTGGGCGCTCGTTTTCGTCCGCGTCTTCGGCCTCGGCCCGGCGGCTGGCGTGCTGGCGCTGGGTCTGACTTACGGCGGCATGCTGGCCAAGGTCTATGCCGAAATTCTCGAATCGGTCGATGCCGCGCCGGCCCGGGCGCTGCGCCACAACGGCGCCGGCCGGCCGCTGGCCATCCTCTACGGGCTGATTCCGCAGGCCTCGAAGGAACTGGCCTCGTACACGGTCTATCGCTGGGAATGCGCCATCCGCGCCTCGGTCGTCATGGGCTTCGTCGGCGCCGGCGGGCTTGGCCAGCTCATGGATCAGGCGATGAAAATGCTCAACGGCGGCGAAGCGGCGACCATCCTGCTCGCCTTCATGGCCCTCGTCTTTGCCGCCGACGGTTTGTCGGGCTGGCTGCGCCGGGCGCTCGACACGCCGCCGGCCAACCGCGCCTCGCCCTTCGGCTGGCGTAGCGGCGGGCTCGGGCTGGTGCTGGTCGTCAGCATCGTCGCCAGCTTCAATTATTTGGAAATTGGCCTGAAATCCCTGTTGACGGTGGAAGCCGCCCACAGCATCGGCGAATTCGTCGCCGGCTTCTTCCCGCCCGACCTGTCGGCCGAGTGGCTGGCCAAAGTCGGCAAAGGCATCTGGGAAACGCTGGCCATCTCGGTCGTCGGCACGCTGCTGGCTGCCATTGTCGGCCTGCTGCTGGCGCTACCGAAGTGGCGCGCGCCGTTCAGCTTCCTGCTCAACACCCTGCGCTCGGTGCCCGAACTGGTCTGGGCCACCATCACCGCGCTGGCCGTCGGCCTCGGTCCCTTCGCCGGCGCGCTGGCGCTGGCCCTGCATACGACCGGCGTGCTCGGCCGACTCTACGCCGAAGCCCTCGACAACGCCCCGCCAGCCCCCGGTCAGGCGCTGCGGCTGGCCGGCGCTCCCGGCGCTTTCGCCTTCCTCTACGGCACCTTGCCCGGTGCCGCCCCGCAGCTCATCGCCTACACGCTCTACCGCTGGGAAATGAACATCCGCATGGCCGCCATCCTCGGCTTCGTCGGCGCCGGCGGCCTCGGCCAACTGCTCTATTTCGAACTCTCGCTGTTCCATCACGCGCAGGCGTCGACGGTGATTATCGCCATGCTGCTGTTGTCGATAGCCGTCGATCAGGCCAGTGCGTGGTTGCGCCGGGCGATGCGCTGACACGGCCAAAGATTTCATTTTTGGCCGATTTTTCCGGTTGACCGTAGGAAGCCGTCGGCAAGCCATCCATTCGGCATCCCGGCTGGCCTTGCCATCCGCTATCATCGCCGGATTGCCCATAGCGCCCAGCCGCCGATGACTGCCAACCAGAATCCGGAACAACAAGCCCGCGACCGTATCGATGCCCAATTGCGTGCTGCGGGCTGGGTGGTGCAGGCCAAGAACAAGGTCAATTTCGGCGCCGCAATCGGTGTCGCCGTGCGCGAATGGCAAACCGATGCCGGCCCGGCCGACTATGTGCTCTTCGTCGACCGCAAGGCCGTCGGCGTCATCGAAGCCAAGCGCGAATCCGAAGGCCAGCACCTCACCGTGCACGAAACCCAGACCGAAGGCTACGCCGCCGCCAAACTCAAATGGGTCAATAACCAGCAGCCGCTGCCCTTCCTCTACGAAGCCACCGGCCTCGTCACCCGCTTCACCGATGGCCGCGACCCCAAGCCGCGCTCGCGTGAAATCTTCAGCTTCCACCGCCCGGAAACCCTGCGCGATTGGTTGACTGAAGGCGCCAGCCTGCGCGCCCGCCTCGCCGAATTGCCGCCGCTCAACCCCGAGCACCAGCCGGCAAAAGAACTCCGCCTGCGCGACTGCCAGGAAACGGCGATTACCAACCTCGAACAATCCTTCCGCGAAGCCCGCCCGCGCGCCCTCATTCAAATGGCCACCGGCGCCGGCAAGACTTACACCGCCATCACCAGCATCTACCGGCTGCTCAAGCACGCCGACGCCAAGCGCGTCCTCTTCCTCGTCGACACCAAAAACCTCGGCGAGCAGGCCGAGCAGGAAATGATGGCCTACGTGCCGATCGACGATAACCGCAAATTCACTGAGCTCTACTCGGTGCAGCGCCTCAAATCGAGCTTCGTCGACAAGGGCGCCGACGTCTGCGTCTCGACCATCCAGCGCCTCTACTCGCTGCTGCAAGACAAGGAGCTCGACGAAGCCGCCGAAGAAATCAACCCGGCCGAACTCGTCCAGCCCAAAGCCCCGGCCCCGGTTGCCTACAACGCCAAAATCCCGCCCGAATTCTTCGATTTCATCTTCATCGACGAATGCCACCGCAGCATCTACAACCTCTGGCAGCAGGTGCTCGACTACTTCGACGCCAGCCTGATCGGCCTGACCGCCACGCCCGACAACCGCACCTACGGCTTCTTCAAGAAAAACGTCGTCAGCGACTACAGCCATGAAAAGGCGGTCGCCGACGGCGTCAATGTCGGCAACGAGATTTACCTGATCGACACCCGCATCACCCAGCAAGGCGCCGTGATCGCCGCCGAACAGCAGGTCGAAAAGCGCGAACGCCTGACCCGCAAAAAGCGCTGGGAACAACAGGACGAAGACGCCGCCTACACCGCCACCCAGCTCGACCGCGACATCGTCAACCCGGACCAGATCCGCACCGTCATCCGCGCCTTCCGCGACAAGCTGCCGGCCATCTTCCCCGGCCGCGGCGAAGTGCCGAAAACCCTGATCTTCGCCAAGACCGACAGCCACGCCGACGACATCATCAACACCGTGCGCGAGGAATTCGGCGAAGGCAACGCCTTCTGCAAAAAAGTCACCTACCGCGCCGGGCAGGACAAAAAACTGGCCGATGGTACGGTCGACCGTGGCGAAGACCCCAAATCCATCCTCGCCCAGTTCCGCAACGAATACCACCCGCGCATCGCCGTCACCGTCGACATGATCGCCACCGGCACCGACGTCAAGCCGCTCGAATGCCTGCTCTTCATGCGCGACGTCAAGAGCCGCAACTACTTCGAGCAGATGAAAGGCCGCGGCACCCGCACGCTGGACATGGACGACCTCAAGAAGGTCACGCCCAGCGCCAAAACCGCCAAGACCCACTACGTCATCGTCGACGCCATCGGTGTCACCAAATCGCTGAAAACCGCCAGCCAGCCGCTGATCACCAAGCCCGGCGTGCCGCTCAAAGACCTTGCCATGGGCATCCTGATGGGCGCCACCGACACCGACAGCGTTTCCTCGCTGGCCGGCCGGCTGGCCCGCCTCAACAAGCAGCTCGACGCCGACGGCCAGCGTCGCCTGCGCGATGCAGCCGGCGGGGTCGAACTCAGCCACCTCGTCAGCAGCCTGTTCAACGCCATCGACGGCGACCTCATCGAAGCCCGCGCCCTCGAACTCGCCGGCCTGCCCATCGGCAACGACCCCGGCGACACGCGGCGCGACCAGGCGCAGCAACAACTGGTCGGCGAAGCAGCGGCACTGATGAACGGCGAATTCATCGAACTGATCGACACCATCCGCCGCGAAAAAGAACAGACCATCGACCACGACAATCTGGATGGCGTCACCTACGCCGGCTGGAGCAAGGACAGCGCCGCCAACGCCGAAGCACTGACCGGCGAATTCGCCGACTGGCTGGCGGCAAATCGGGACGAAATCGAAGCCCTCACCATCTACTTCGCCCAACCCTGGCGGCGGCGCGAAGTGACGTTGAAGCTGGTGCGCCAGGTACTCGACAAACTCAAGGCCGACCAGCCGAAACTCGCCCCGCTGCGCATCTGGCAAGCTTACGGCCAACTGGACAGCTACCATGGCGCCCCGCCCGAACAGGAACTGACCGCGCTGGTCGCCCTGATCCGCCGCGTCTGCGGCCTGGACGCCCAGATCACCCCGTTCGCCGACACCGTGCGCAAGAACTTCCAGACCTGGATCATGCAGCACCACGCCGGCGGCGCCGATAAATTCAATGAAGAACAGATGAACTGGCTACGCATGCTGCGCGACCATATTTGCCACTCTTTTCACGTTGACCGTAGCGATCTCGACTACAGCCCCTTCGACGCCCAGGGCGGGCTGGGGAAAATGTGGCAACTGTTCGGCGAGGGCATGGACCCGTTGCTGGATGCATTGAACGAGGCGTTGGTGGCGTGATTCATGGCGCAATTTGCGCTTGCGTGCCAATTTAATTGGCGCGATAATTCGGTATCGCGCCATGTTGCTTTATTTTCATGCCAAAACAAATCTCTGCGCTAGAACTTGATCAGGTTTGCTCCCTGATTGCTCGTCATCCCGAAGGGGTGGGAGTTGAAGGCTTGCTTACCGCATTAAGTGCGAGCGTCTCGCGCCGTACCTTGCAACGGCGGCTTGCCGCGCTCGTCCATGAACAGCGAATTGTCAGCGTGGGCGAGGCACGGGCGACCCGTTATGTTGTGCCGAGCCGTCCGGTGCAGTTCTTGCCGAGTATTGCGCCAGAAATCGCGCCACAAAACCGGCTACAAAGTCCGGCTGCACCCTATTCGTCAAAGCATGTCGCCATCGCGGCCATCACGCTTTCGCCGGAGGCACTTGAAATTCGTGCCCACGTCAGCCAGCCACGCGAGAAGCGCACTCCTGTTGGCTACAGCATGGCGTTTCTTGAAAGCTATTACCCCAACCATACCGCCTATCTGCCCGAATCCCTGCGTGTTCAACTGCACAGCATGGGGCGCCCGCCTGCCGAACAAACGCCGGGCGGCACCTTTGCCCGCGACATCCTCGGCCGCCTGTTGATCGATCTTTCCTGGGCCTCCTCAAAGCTCGAAGGCAACACCTACAGCTGGCTCGACACCGAACGCCTGATCGCCCACGGCCAGGTCGCCGACGACAAGGATGCGGTGGAAACCCAGATGATCCTCAACCACAAGGCCGCCATCGAATACCTGGTGCACAACAGCGAACAGGTCGGCATGAACCCCGAAACCCTCGTCTCCCTGCACGCCTTGCTGGCCGATGGCCTGATGACCGACCCACTCACCGTCGGCCGCCTGCGCAACTGCCCGGTCGGCATCGGCGGCAGCGTTTACCAGCCCCTCGCCGTGCCGCAAGGCATCGCAGAACTCTTCGGCATCATCCTGCAACTGGCCGACGAAATCGAAGACCCCTTCGAGCAAAGCTTCTTCCTGATGGTGCATCTGCCCTACCTGCAGCCGTTCGAAGACGTAAACAAACGCGTCTCAAGGCTGGCCGCCAACATCCCGCTGATCCGTCACAACCTCTGCCCGCTCACCTTCCTCGACGTGCCGCAACAGCTCTACGTCGACGCCCTGCTCGGCGTCTACGAACTCAACCGCATCGAACTGCTGCGCGACGTTTACCTTGCCGCCTACCATCGCTCCTGCCAGCAATACGCCGCCACGCGCCGCGAAATGGCCCAGCCCGACACCTTCCGCATGCGCTACCGTCAGGCCCTGGCCGAAACCATCCGCAACATCATTCAGAACAACCAGTCCGTCAATGAAACCACCATCCGCCAACACCTCCCCGCCAGCGTCGCCGAAACCGACCGGCCGCGTTTCATGACCCTGGTCCAGGAAGAGTTCAAAACCCTGCACGCCGGCAACGCCATCCGCTTCGGCATCCGGCCGCTGGTGTTCGAGGGGTGGCAAGGGAGGGTGGGGTGATGGAACGGTCTGAATTGCCTGCGGGTTGGGCCGCGGTTACCTTGGAAGCGGTTGCCGAGGTTCATGACAATTTGCGTGAACCGGTCAACTCAACCGAACGTAAAGGCAGAGTCGGCCCGTTTCCTTACTATGGTGCTACCGGCCAAGTCGGCTGGATTGATGATTTTCGTCAAGATGGCGAATACGTTTTGCTTGGCGAGGACGGGGCGCCATTCTTTGACCCCACTAAAGACAAAGCATATTTAGTATCTGGAAAGTGCTGGGTTAATAACCACGCGCACGTCCTTAAAGGGCGAGAAGGCGTGTGCCTGAATCGCTATCTTCTGTACGCGCTGAATCAGGTGAACTATCGCGGGTTTGCGAATGGGACTACCCGTTTGAAGCTGACCCAGGCGGCTATGCGGCAACTACCAATCAATCTTGCGCCACTCTCCGAACAACACCGCATCGTCGCCAAGATCGAGGAACTGTTTTCCGAACTCGATCAGGGCGTGGCCAGCCTGAAAACCGCCCGCGAACAGCTCAAGGTCTATCGCCAGTCGCTGCTGAAAAATGCCTTCGAAGGCAAGTTGACCGCAGCATGGCGCACCGCCCACCGCGACCAGCTCGAAACCGCCGCCGCCCTGCAACAACGCATCGCCCGCGAACGCCAGGCCCGCTACCAGCAACAACTCGCCGACTGGCAAACCGCCGGCCAACCAGGCCCCAAACCCAAACCCCCCAAGCCCCTGCCACCGCTCACCACCGAAGAACTCGCCGAGTTGCCTGAACTGCCGGCGGGGTGGGGGTGGGTGAGACTGGGGGAGTTAACCTCGATTATCGCGGGCTATGCGTTTGAAAAAGCTGAGTATTCGGAATCGGGAGTCAAACTTTTTCAGATTGCGAACGTGGTTTTTGGGGGCATCGATTGGGAGAAAACGGTATTTCTACCAGCCGAATACTGGGATAAATGCGAAGAACTCAGACTTTTTGCGGGTGACGTGGTGATGGCGCTAAACCGGCCATTGCTCGGAGATGACCTAAAAATCGGAAAGCTGAGCGTAGCGGACACACCTGCTCTCTTGTACCAGCGTGTCGGAAAATTTGTCCCGCATGATCAGCATGTGTCTGACCTGATTTATTGGTTTTTGAGATCACCTCTTTTTATAAAGCGCCTCAAGTCGGAGTTGCGCGGGGTCAATATTCCGTTCATTAACCAGACGCGGTTGATGGAATACCCTGTGCCATTGTTTTGTTTTAGCGAACTCTCCCAATTGGTTTGTGAGCTAGAGCAATTACTCTCCGAAGCCGACCAACTCGACCAAACCCTCGCCACCGCGCTGCAACAGGCCGACGCGCTGCGCCAGTCGATCCTGAAAAAGGCTTTCCACGGTCAACTGGTAAAACAGGCCAAAAACGAAGAACCCGCCACCGCCCTGCTCGAACGCATCCGCGCCGGGAAATCGAATGGCATTAAAAAGCCAGTCAAACAGAGAAAGCCCGGCTAACATACTGGTGTTATATCCAGTTATTTGCCGAGACCGATCATGCAAACCCAAACCAGCGCCCAAACCCCGATTGCCATTTACGAAACCGCCGATGGCACGATTTCTACTGAAGTTCGTCTCGAAGGCGAAAGCCTTTGGTTAAGCCTTCAGCAGATAGCCGATCTTTTCGGGCGAGATAAATCGCAGATTTCGCGTCACCTAAAAAAGATCTTCGTCAGTGGCGAGTTGGACAAAAAATCAGTTGTTGCGGAAAACGCAACAACTGCCGCTGACGGCAAAACGTATCAGGTGAGCTACTTCAATCTCGACGCAATTATCTCGGTCGGGTATCGCGTTAACTCCGTTGAAGGCACCCGCTTCCGTATCTGGGCCAACCGTATCCTCAGGGATTATCTGGTACAGGGTTATGCGCTCAACCAGCAACGCCTGACGCAGCAGCAGGAAAACATCCGCCAGCTGGAGCGGACGCTAAGCTTGTTCCAGCAAAATCTGATCGAACAGGCGAGTCTGCCGGAAGCGCGCGGGCTGGTGAATGTAATCGCCAGTTACGCCCGCACCTTCGTGCTGCTCAATCAGTTCGACAGCGAGCGCCTGCCGCTCGGCGATTTTGCGACGACGATCCATTACGAAATCCGTGAGGACGAGGCGCTGGCCGGGATTGCAACGTTGAAAGCGGACATGCTGGCAAGGGGCGAGGCATCGGAACTCTTCGGCAATCAGAAGGACGACAGCTTTGCCGGGATTCTCGGCAATATCCTGCAATCCTTCGGCGGTGAATACCTGTACCCGAGCATCGAGGAGCAGGCGGCACATTTGCTGTATTTCGTGATCAAGAACCATCCGTTTTCCGATGGCAACAAGCGCATCGGGGCTTTCCTGTTTATCTGGTTCCTGCAGCGTAACCGGCACCATTTGAAGTCGGATGGCGAGTTGAAGATCAACGACAACGCGCTGGCGGCGATTGCGCTGCTGGTGGCGCAGAGCGATCCGGCGCAGAAGCAGTTGATGATTCATCTGATCATGAATCTGATTCGGGGATAAAACTGAAAACGATGCATGAGCCTGGCTCTCGACCTTGGTGGGCGTTTTTTCTTGATCCGGTTTTGATTCTGGCGCGCGGCATTTCTTTGGCGTGGACATGGAATCCCAATAAATCAATCATCTGCCACCGCTTTGCACACATTGAAACTCTTGATTCCAGCTTGAAAGATTCGCCAACATGAACGCAACCGCATCCATCGTCTCCCGTGTCTGGAGTTTCTGTACCACGCTGCGCGACGACGGGGTCAGCTATGGCGATTACCTTGAGCAGCTGACTTACCTGATCTTTCTGAAAATGGCCGACGAGTACGGTCGACCGCCGTATAGCCGCAAAATTGGCATTCCCGCCGGGCTGGACTGGCCAAGCCTGAAAGGCGCGCGCGGGGCGGCGCTGGAGGTGCATTACGTGATGGTGCTGCGCGAGTTGGGCAACAAGCCGGGGCTGCTCGGGCAGATTTTCACCAAGGCGCAGAACAAGATCCAGGATCCGGCGAAGCTGTCGCGGCTGATCGACATGGTCGATGAAACCAGTTGGGTGACGCTGGGGGCGGACGTCAAGGGCGACATCTACGAAGGCTTGCTGGAGCGCAATGCCGAGGATACGAAGTCGGGGGCGGGGCAGTATTTCACGCCACGGCCGCTGATCCGGGCGATGGTCGAATGCATGCGGCCGTTGCCGGGCAAGACGATTGCCGATCCGGCCTGCGGCACCGGCGGCTTCTTCCTCGCGGCCTACGATTTTCTGGTGGCAAGCTATCCCGACATGGATAGCGAGCAACGGGCTTTCCTCAAGCACGAGACCTTTTTCGGCAACGAGATCGTTGCCGGCACCCGCCGACTGGCCTTGATGAACATGTTCCTGCACAACATCGGCGAGATCGACGGCGATAGCCCGATTTCGCCGAATGACGCGCTGGTTGCCGTGCCGGCCCAGACTTTCGACTACGTGCTGGCCAATCCGCCCTTTGGCAAGAAGAGCAGCATGAGCTTCACCAACGAGGAAGGCGAGCAGGAAACGGATGCGCTGACCTACAACCGCCAGGATTTCTGGGCGACGACCTCGAACAAGCAGTTGAATTTCGTGCAGCACATCAAGAGCCTGTTGAAGAGCACCGGCCGCGCCGCCGTGGTGGTGCCGGACAATGTGTTGTTTGAGGGCGGGGCGGGCGAGACGGTACGCCGCAAACTGCTCGAAACCACCGACCTGCACACCATCCTGCGCCTGCCGACGGGGATTTTTTACGCCAATGGCGTCAAGGCCAATGTGCTGTTCTTCGACAACCAGCCGGCGCGCAAGGAGGCGTGGACGCGGGAGGTCTGGGTCTACGACTACCGCACCAACATCCACCACACGCTGAAAAAAAAGCCGCTGCGCTACGAGGATCTGGCGGATTTCGTCGCCTGTTATCAGCCGAACAATCGCTACGGTCGACAGGAAATTTGGCACGAAATTGAAAACCAGGAAGGCCGCTGGCGCAAGTTCAGTTACGAGCAGATCATCGCCCGCGACAAGACCAGCCTGGATATTTTCTGGTTGAAGGACAAGAGCCTGGCCGATCTCGACAACCTGCCCGAGCCGGATGAACTGGCCGGGGAGATTATCGAGAATCTAGAGGCGGGACTGGAAAGTTTCCGGGCAGTCGCTGCGGCGCTGCGCCAGGGGCAATGACGACGGCGGCTTCAGCCGCCCGTTCGTGACATCGGGCGCATCAGCTTGCCGGGCTGCTCGTTGAAATCGTGTTTTTCCGGCTTGTTGGCAATGGCCCGCATCAGCGCCGAGTTCAGTTCATCATCGCTGGCGCCGGAACGCATCATTGTTCGAAAATCGAGATGGTTCTCCTGTCCGAGACAGAGATGCAGGGAGCCGTCGACGGTCAGGCGCACCCGGTTGCAGGTCGCGCAAAAATGCTGGGAGTTCGGCGTAATGAAGCCGATGCTGAAATCCCCGTCGGGACTGACCAGGTAACGAGCCGGCCCGCCGCCCGGGATTACGCCATCCGTCAGGCCGAACTTTGTCCTGAGCTCGGCGACCAGGGGTTGCAGGCTTGATGTGCCAAGCCGGCGAGCACTGTCGCCCATCGGCATGTTTTCGATCAGGCGCAGGACAAAGCCACGTTGCCGGCAGAATTCGATCATCTGGTCGAGTTCCCCGGGCGAGGTGTCGGCAAGCCAGACCATGTTGATCTTGGTTGATTTGAAGCCCAGTTCAGTCACCCGATCAAGGCCGCGCAATACGTCCGCAAGCGCATCGCGTTTGGCAATCGTCGCAAAACGGGCGTGATTCAGGCTGTCCAGACTGACGTTGAGGCGGGTCAACCCCGCCTTTTTTAGCGCGGCGGCGTGCTTGGCCAGCTGCGTGCCGTTGGTGCTCAGCGAGATGTCGTCAATGCCGCCGATGTCCGCGATGGCCTGCACCAGATCGGGCAGGTTACGGCGCAGCAAGGGTTCGCCGCCGGTCAGGCGCACCCGTTTCAGGCCGTGTCTGGAAAAGAGGGAAAGCAGCCTGACGATTTCAGCAAAGCTCAGCCAGTGCTCGGGGATCTCGTAATCCTTGAAATTCTCCGGCATGCAATAGGCGCAACGCAGGTCGCAACGGTCGGTGACTGAAATCCGCAGGTAGTCGATGGTTCGGCCGAAGCGGTCAACCAGCGGCACGGTTCCGGCCTCGCAGGATGGAGAGGGAATCGCGGGTCAAACCGTTTCACCTTCGCTCAGGAAGAGGTTCGGCGTGCCCCGCGAATAGCCCTGCTCGCCGACCAGCACGTCGAGCACCAGCGAAGCCAGGTCATCGGCAACCACATCGACCTGCCTGTCCTTGTCCTGGAAAAACGTCTTGATGTAGCCGTGGCAGGCATCGCAGGTTTCGGCCTGCACAGCGGGATTGCCGCCGTCGATACCCAGGTAGTTCACCACCGCCCCCTCGCTGCACAGGGTGCACCGTGCCCGGACGGCATTCCAGCGGGTCGCGCACAGGCTGCATTCGCGGTAGCGCAAGCCGCCTTTTCCCTCGCCGGCCATGACGATGCTGCCGACCGGGGCTCCGCCGCAGCAGGGGCAGGTACCTGCTCGCCCTTCTTGACCAACACCTTGGTCGGGTCCTTGGGATCAAGCA
>NZ_JAVHPH010000295.1:0-2776 GCF_036170495.1 Azonexus sp. | reverse complement strand
GCAATGGAGATCCTCGCCGACCAGTCAATCACGGTGACGAGTTCGAATGACGAGATCCATATCCTGGCCAAGGAGAAAATCGTCCTCCTGGCCGGACAGTCGAGCGTCACGCTGGAGGGATCGAACATCACCTTCGCGTGTCCGGGCACGTTCTCGGTCAAGGGGAGCGGGATTGCGTTTATGGGGCCAGGGCGTGGGACGGCGAGTTTGGAGGGGTTGCCGGAGGGAAAGGCTGTATCCAAAGACACCATCGAACTCGATCACCGTTATCACGATGACGACTTCGTAGGCGGCGCCGAGTATGAAGCCATTTTGGCGGATGGCAGTGTGCGCAAAGGAAAACTCGACGCTTCCGGGAAAGCTACCTTGACCGATGTTCCCCTTGGTACCGCCAAAGTTCGATTCGGGCCTGCATCAGCCAAATTTCAACGAAAACATAAAGATTCAACGCCAAACCATGAGGCAGCGCCAAGCGACAAATCAATCAGCGCACTGGTCGATAAATACGCGTCGAGTTTGCTTCAGGGGGACAAGCAATGAGTGGCAGCCAAGCCTCGACCGCTCACTGGTGGTCTGAATTCGAATCGGTCTCGTTGGAGGCCGGCAATTGGCTCTGGGGTACGGTGCAAGGGGCCTTCAACGAGAAAGCGTCGCTGTCGCAAATCGTCGTTGATGCGGTGGTCGGAATGATTCCGCTGGTCGGCGACGTCACCGCCGTTCGCGATTTGATCGCCGTCACCATCGGCATGGTGGATGAACCGGCGAAGCGCGAAGACAAGTTCCAGTGGGCCTTGCTGGTCGTTCTCCTTTTTGCCTTGATCCCGGTGATTGGCGGCGTCATCAAGGGCGTCGGCCGGATTACGATTGGCGTTGCCAAATCGGCCGCAAAGCTCAGCGGTGCAGCACGTGCGGCCTATCTGGCGGAATCCGCCAAGGACGTTGTTGCCTTCCTGAATCGATTGGGCAAAGGACACGCGGAAAAGTGGCTGCTTCAACTCCGCTTTGCCGACCACGAAGCATCCATCATCGCAAAATTCAGCGACCTGGTCGTTACCATCAACAAAGCTTTGGCCCAAATCAAGACCAAGCTCGGCGCAGTCATTCCGGAATCCTTCCTGAGACGTATCGACGGACTCGGCAATGGGCTGAACAAGCTGAAAAGCATGGCGGCGCAACGCATTCCGCAAGCCATCAAGGAATTGGATCAAACCCTTAAGGAAATTCAGGCTTACGTCCGAACCGGTGGCGAAACTACGGCACGTACCGTTGAACATACCGTCAGCAGCGGGACGAAGGCAGTTACCTATGCCGATGAGTTGAGGCTGATTGAGAACGCGGCAGAGGCTCAGCGAAGTGCCAAGGGAGGATGGTTGAAGAATTCGTCGTCGTCGAGTCCCAAAAGCATAAAAAAGTTCTACACCCATGAAGCTGGCTATCCGGACTTGACCAAATTCAGAAATGGCGACGTTCTCACTGGCATTCCTGCATTCGCTGGAAAAATTCAAAATCGCACTATGAAACCAGGTGAGGAGATGTACCGTTTTTTTGGTCCGAAAGGTGTTACCCATGGTGAGTTGATTGGCGACACGGCTCCTGGTGGCGGATGGTGGGGCTTGGGGGCGCCGCCTAAAACAGCCAAGGAATGGCGAGAAAAGGCTGCCGTTCTGGATGAGTGGAATCGTGATGGCTACCTGCTGGTTGCCAAAGTCACTGACGAAAATGCCGTTAAAGCCTGTGTCGGCAAGATTTCCGAACAAATGGGCAAGGAAATTCCTGGTCAGTATTTGGGCGGTGGCGGCTTGCAAGCCGTCATCGAAATGGATAAAGCCACCAAGGCTGCGCTGAAGAGTGCGGGTGACGCCGCCATCGCCACCGGCAAGCCACAAACCGTCAAAACAGCGGGAATGACCTTTGAGCTACGCCCGACCGGCTGGACAGACGCCAACGGTATCTGGGGATATATTCATATGCCCGGCGCGGGTACAGTGCAGACCGCCCGCCTGGGTGCGCGCGAGCAGGCGGCCAAGGATGACCGTGACCCGAAAGCGAATTCGAGGATAAGCAAGCAATGAGCGATTATTTGAAGGAAATCGAGGAGGAACTGGCCAACCTGCAATTGCCACCCGATCCTTCCCCCCCCACCTACGACTATGACAGCATTCCTGACGATGAAGAGCGCCGCCGCATCTTTTACATGCTCAAGAAAAATTCGTCGTATACCGCTTGGGCGCGGGTTGGCAAATTCTACGATCAGTGGATGGCGGTCTATACCAAAGCCTACGAAGAAGCCCGCGCCTCAAATCGGGACGAATATTTCTTTTGGGAAAACCGATACATCAAGGACTACGCCAACTACAAAGGTTATGCCGAGTGTTTGTCTCGTCTAAAAATAGGCGACAAACGGCCCTTCAAGTTCCTGGGTAGGTTCGGGTATTTTTATCAGGGGCTATTGCCATCGGACTCCTGGAGTACGCGAATTATGCGCTTTGAATGGGGTGAAACCGAAATAGACGAGGTGGCCTCCCCGTTATGGAACGAGTTTACGTCATCACTGACTCAGGTTCGTTACGCGCTAGGAGAACTGCGCCGCTACATACAGGAAGACCGCTACCTCGATATACCAGCCCCCCTTGGTCTATCCAGCTATCGTGGCCCGAACTTTCTGCGCGAAGACACAGTTCTCCCCGACGGCGATCTCCCGCCCGTACCCGATGCCCCTCAGCCCCTGCGAATCATCCAGACCGGCGACACAGTCCCCTGTTCCGGCATTTGGGAA
>NZ_JAVHPH010000294.1:0-13868 GCF_036170495.1 Azonexus sp. | reverse complement strand
ATTCTTCGCCTATCGCCAAGACCTTGGCTTGATCTATGGCAAAAGAGACGGAACTGACGCGCCGGCCTGCGCCGCAGCCAACAAGCGGCGGCGTTCGGGCAAACGGAGGAGCGGCAGCACCTCGCAATATTGCAGGCCCTTTTCGTCAGCAAAAACGACGCCGGCCTGGCCCAGCCGGACCTCTTTAGCCACGGCGTGCAGCCGCTCGCGCCAGTGGGTGATGACGGCGATCCAGTCCGGAAACTCGGCCGGATCAAAAATTTTCTGCTTGTCGTCGCCGATACCCTGGACGCCGGGCAGGATGTCCTTTTCATCGGCCACACCGGCGAAGGCCGGCTTGTCGAGCAGAACCTTGGCGAAGACGACAGCGGCGACCTCTTCATTGACCAGTGCGGCGTAGATTGGCAGCTGCGGCTCAGTGATGCGCGGCGCGGCCCAGTTTTTGGTATCGACGGCGGCGCCGGTCTTGTAGTCGATGATGACCTGCCGGCCGTCGGCCAACTGGTCGATGCGATCGACGATCATGTTGACCTTGATGCCCTCGATCTCGACTTCGGCCGGCGCTTCGCAGGCGATGACCTGAAAGCTCTGCCCACGTTTGGCCTCAACCTGCAGCCAGACCTCAATCAACTTGGCCAGCCGGCCTGCTTCGAGTTGGCGAAAACGGGCCGGCAGCGTGATGCGGCGGTCGAGTTCGAAGCTTTGCAGCGCCTTGGTCACGGCTTCGGCGATGGCTTTCTGGCGGCTCGGTTCGCCCAGGGCGGCGAGCGCATCGGAGGACCGCACCGCCGTCCAGAAAGCCTCCAGCGCCTCGTGCACGAGCGTGCCGCGCGCCGCCGGGTCGAGGCCTTCGACCGGTTCGTCCATCGCCTCCCCACCGAGGCGGAACTGGAAGTAGGCCCAGGCCGGGCAAATCGCCTGGGCGCGCAGGACCCAGCTGCCGCCGGAAACTTTTTCGCCCTCGCCGACCGGCGGCGCCATGGCGTCGTCGACCAGTTCGAGCGCCGCGGCCGATTCACCGGCCAGTTGCCGGGCCAAAGTCACCACTTCGTTCAAGGCACCCGCTGCGAGGGGAATCCCGGCAATCAGCGGACTCGGCCGCAAAACGCGATTGCCGTCGGCCTGGGCGAACGAGAAAGTCACCTTCGGCGCCGACAGCGCCAGCCGGGCATGGACGCGCTGGGCGAAATCGAGCTCGACTTCGGCGCTGGCGTGTGCCGCCCCGGCGGCACGCAGCAATTCAGCCGGCAGGAGCGGATTGGGGCGCGGTGGCGGCGGCCAGAGGTCGTCGTTCATGCCCATGACCCACAGGGCATCGAACTCGAGGCCGGCGCTTTCGAGCACGCCGAGCACCTGGATCCCCGGCTGGCCGCGCGTTTCGGGCTGGAACAGGCGCTGGCGACAAAGTTGCGACAGGCGGCGCACCGCTTCGGCAAAGGCCAGCGGCCCGAGCAGGCCGTCGAGCCGGCCGAAACCGTCGAGCACTTCGCCAAAGGCCCGGCGTGCCTGGAATTCGTGGCTGGACAACGGCCGGTCACCGGGCCAGCCGGCCGCCTTGAGGCAATTGCGGAAGACCCCGGCCCATTGTCCGGGCGGCAGCTTGCGACTGGCCGCTGCGGCGGCTTCGGCGAAAGCGTCCAGGGCGGCTACCGTTTGCGGGCAGAGCGGCGCTTCGCTTTCGGCCAGTCGCCGGGCCAGACGGATCAAGGCGGGCAGCGTCGTGAAATAGGGCAGATCGCGGCGCAGGGCGGCGTCGAGCCGGGCCCGGCCATCGGCCTCGCCCTCGGCGGCCGACCAGCCACCGGCCAGCAGCAAGGCCGACAGCCGGCTTTGCTCGACCTTGGCCCTGCCGCTACCGAGCGCCAGCAGATCGAGGGCAACACGAATCAGCGGCAAATCGGCCAGCGCCCGGCCGAGCGAGAAATTGAAAGCGCGCGGCACTTCGGCCGCATCGGGACGAATCAGCGCCGGATGCAGGGCGTCGTCGAGCAGGAATTCGAGCCGGTCGCGCACACCGGCCAGATCGGGCGCCACGATGCCGAGCTGACACGCCGGATTGGCCGCCAGTTGGTCCTGCACCCAGGCGACCACGGCGGCGCATTCGGCGTCGCCGTCGGCGCAGGCAACAACTTGCTGATTGCTACGGTCAACCGGAAATTTCGCCTGATTTTGCACACTCACGCCGCGCCCCGCCAGGGCCGCCATGAGGTCGCGTTCGAGCGGCGTGTAGCGGTCGAAACCGACGAAGGCAACGCTTGCCGGCAGGGCAAAATGGCCGGCCGCGATCAGTTCAACAACGTGTCGCTGCAAGCCGGCCGGGTCGATCCAGCCGTTGCTCCGGCAACGTTTGGCGAATTCCGCCTGCCAGCCGATGAACAGCTTTGCCTCATCGGACAACGCGCTGCCGTCCGCCGTGATTTTCCAGACCCGGGCCAGCGCCTGCGCCTCGGCGGCCGAGGCGGCCATGCCCTGGACGTCGAACAGCGGCGCCGCTTCGGTCAGCGAGGCGGCGATGACTTTTTCCCAGAGCAGACGTTCCGAGAAAGCGTCGAGCCCCACGGGCAAATCGGCGATGCCGCTGAGCAGCGCCTCGTCGGCCAGCGTGGCAAACCACTGGCCGAGCGTCAGCGCCTGCCGGGTGCGCCACACCGCCCGCTCCGCCGGCAGCTCGCCGCGCAGGGTTTGGGCCAGACGCGTCGTCGCGCAGAGGTAGAGGCTATCGCTCAACCGGGCCTCGGCCGTTCGCCACTATTTTCAGTACGCCGCCGGCTGCGCCGGGCTGGCGGGTTTGGCCGGCGCGCCGGGCATCGCCGGGCCAGCGGGTTTGCTCACGGGCGAGGCCGGCTTTACGGGGGCCACCATCGGAGCGGCCGGTTTGGCGTCAGCGGCTGCAGGTTTGGCCGAAACAGGGGCCAGAACCGGGGCCGGAACGGCCAGTTTGCCGGGCATCGCGGGCTTGGCCGGCGCTGGAGAGGCCACGGTAACGGCCGCTGCAGCAGGCTTCACGGCAGCTGGAGCAGCGGCCGCCGCCTTGGGTTCCAGCACCGGCTTGGCTGGCCGGCTGGGGGCAGCCGGTCGGGCAGCCTCAAGGGCCGTCGGCTTGCTCGCCGGCGCCGCCGGTTTGTCGAGCGGACGGGTGGGCGCTGGCGCCATGGGCTTCGCTGCTTCGGCTGGCGAACGGCTGACCGGTGCGGGGCGGGCGGGCGTCTGAACGGCGGCGGGGGCCGCGTTCGGAAGGCGGGAAGTGCCGCTGACAACGACATCGCGGCGCAGGTCTTTGAGGGTTTCCGGGCCGATGCCGGGAACGTTTTCGAGTTCATCGACCGTTTTGAACGGCCCGTTTTTCCGGCGGTAATCGATGATGGCCTGCGCCTTGGTCGGACCGATGCCTTTCAGGCCGTCCAATTGATCGCGGGTGGCCGAGTTGATATTGACCTGGGCCAGGGCTAGGCCGGCCCACAGCAGACAGGACGCGGCGGCCATCAGAAAACGTGATTTCATGCTTTTCTCCCGGAAGATGAGTCGTTCAGTATGCCATTCGCCGTGTCGTCAGGGCGTCCCGACGAATAGAAAGAGGTTGGAAACGCCGCTCGTCGAATAGCCGAAGCCGACGTAGGCCGGCCCGAACGGCGTCTGGCCGCCAAGGTACAAGGCCGCCGAGTCGAGCACGCCGACCCGCGTCGATTCCGAGTAGGGAGAGCCGACCTTGGCCATTTCGAGCGCCAGGCCGACGCGCATGTCGCCGCGCAGGCCGAGCGGCAGGCGGCCGATGATCTGTTCGCCGCGCAGGCCAAGGTAGCGGATGTCGTCGCCGATGATCTGGCTCGGGGCGAACGCCGTCAGGTTGAGGAAGCCGCCCAGCGTGCCGGCGTCGAAAACCGGCAGATTGCCGCGCGGCGAGCCGGTATAGCGCAGCCGGGCGTTGACCACCGTACCACCGACAGCGTAGGCGCCGCGCAGGTCGGCATCGGCGCGCGCGTAGTTGCTGGCGGGCGATTCGAACCACGAAAGCTGTGTCGCCCAGCCGCGCGTCGGGAAGTGCATACGGTCGAACTGGTCGAAATCGAGGCTGGCCTTCCAGCCGGTCATTTTCTTGTCGCCGCGGGGCAGCGAGGGGTCGCCAATATCGAGGTCGAAATAGCGATGGCGCTGGACCCAGCCGAAACGCAGCGGCCCGAGCAGGCCGATGTTGGCGCCGAGATAAGCGCCGACAGCGGTTTCGCTGTCGCGGTACTGGGCGATGCGCTTGTCGTCTTCATAGACATTGAGACGGCTTTGGCCGGCTCCGGCGACGCCTTCGAAGAAGACGCGCTGGCGGGCGTCGAGCGGCTGGTAGTAGTTGACGCCGAGGCGGTTGTTGGAGCCGATTTCGCCGTGGTAGATCAGCTCGCCACCGAGGCGGTTGAGCCAGGTCTGGTGATAGGCAGCGCGCAGGCCGAAGGTCGAGCCCTGGCTGTTGTCGGCCTGCAGGTTGATGGCGAAGCGCGCGTAATCCGGCCCCCAGCGCTTTTCGATCGGCATGACGCGCAGAATGTTGCGGTCGCGCTGGGCGAGCACGGTGTAATCGACGCTCTCGTAGTAACCGTCGCCGTACATGCGCAGCAGGTCGCGGTTGATCACCGACGGCCGGATGGTTTCGCCGGGCTGGACGCTGAGATAGCGCTCGATGACGCCCTGATTGGCCCGATCCAGGCCGACGATCTCGATGTCGTCGATGCGCGGCGAGCTGCGCCGGCTGACTTCGATACCCTGCCACCACGCCGCGTAGACCGACTCGCTGACCGACAGGCGGGCCAGCTTTTTACTGGCGCCTTCGGTCGCCAGCCGGCCGCTCTCGGCGGCCTCGGCATGCTTTGTAAAATCACCCGCGGTGATGCCGTTGAGCTCGGGCTTGAGGTAAATGTCGCCCGGCTTGAGCATGGCCAGCGAACGACTGACGTTCTGCTCGGTCAGGATGCCGACCATCTGCGCCGACACCGTCAGCAGCGAGCCGACCGCCTCAGCCTTGAGCAGCGGCGAACCAACGTTGACGGCGATCACCACGTCGGCCTGGCAGCGCTGGCGCACCTCTGAAATCGGCAGGTTATCGACCAGCCCGCCATCGACCAGCTTGCGACCCTGATGGTCGACCGGGGAAAGCAGGCCGGGCACCGACATGCTGGCGCGCATCGCCGTGGTCAGGGCGCCATCGCGGAAAACCACGCGCTCGCCGGTGCCGATGTCGGTGGCAATGATCGACAGCGGCAGCGGCAAATCCTCGATATTGCGCTCGCCCTGATTGGCGCGCACCAGCTGATTGAAGAATAGCTTGATCTTCTGGCCGGCCACGACGCCGCCCTGGTAGGCCACGCCATCGGCCGAAACACCGCTCTCCGAGCCGGGCAGGTAAGTCCGCGAGACCAGTTTGTTGCGGTAGCTCATCTCGGCGTATTCGGGGTTATCGACAAACATGTCGGCCCAGTCTGCCGCGGCCAGCGCCTGGCGCATCTTTTCCGGCGACATACCGGCCGCCCAGGCCCCGGCGATGAGCGCCCCCATACTCGTGCCGGCGACGCAATCGACCGGCACGCGCAATTTTTCCAGCACTTCCAGCACGCCGATATGCGCCGCCCCGCGCGCCCCGCCGCCGCCCAGCACGAGGCCGATGCGCGGCCGGGCGGCGTCGGTGGCGAAGGCTACGGTCGACTGGAAAAAAAGGCCAAAAATGAAAACGGCAGCCCGGCGGCGAAACGGCATCGTCATTCCTTATTCGAAAAAAAACCCTGCCGAAGCAGGGTTTTCATTGCAGCAGCGGCCGATTACTTGGTGCCGATGACTTCGATATCGACGCGACGATCCGGCTGCAGGCAGTCGATCAGGGCCTTGGTCTTGGCGTTGCCCTTGCACTTGTTGCCGGTGACCGGTTGCTTTTCGCCCTTGCCTTCGGTGTAAACACGGTTGGCTTCGATGCCCTTGGCGACCAGATATTCCTTGACGGCGGCAGCCCGCTTTTCAGACAGTTTCTGGTTGTAGGCGTCGCCACCGAGGCGGTCGGTGTGGCCGACAGCGAGGATCACTTCGAGCTTGATAGCCTTGGCCTTGGAAACCAGCTCGTCGAGCTTCTGCTTGCCGGCCGGACGCAGGACAGCCTTGTTGAAGTCGAACAGCGCGTCGGCAGCGACGGTGATCTTTTCACCGGACGGCTTGACGCCGGCAGCCTTGGCGCCGCCGGTACCCGTCGCGGCAACCTTCGGGGCGCAGGCTTCGGCCGGCAGCAGGTCCTTGTCGCACTCGCAACCGGCCTTGTCGGCAGCGGCAGCGGCCGGGGTCCAGTAGCCATCACGCCAGCACAGGCCGGTGCCCGACTTGGCAACGACGTCACGGCCGTCGATCAGATAAACGCGCTCTTGCGCCACAGCGGTAAAACCAATACCGGCCAGCAGGGCCAGAACCAGAGATTTTTTGACGATGTTCATTTTTGGCAGTCCCAGTTTAGTCATTAGGATGAAGGATTATTTTGAAACCATCCAATTCTATTACGAATCGTCACATTTCAACCACTTGTCGCCCATGGTGATGCTGGTTTATGTCCGTTACCATGGGGCGGTCAGACCTCCCGACAGGCACCCCGGAACCCAAAAAAACATGACAAAAATCCAGGCCTTTTTTCTCTGGCTGTTTGGCCAGGCACCCCAGGTAGGCGATCCCCTGGCCGATGCCCTGAACCGCTTTCGCGCCCCCGACGCCGACACGCTGGAACTGATGCGCCGGCTTGTCGCCGTTCTGCGTCCGCGCCACCGGCGCGATGCCGGTTCGGCCGACCGCTACCAGTTCATGCTCGACCGCCTCGAATCCGACCCGGACCTGCTCGCCGCCTTCCGTGGCCACATCGTCCATTTCATCGCCACCCGCCGGCTCGTCACTTTCTTCACCGATAGCGGCGTGCTGCCGGGCACCGGCTTTTTTTCGGAATGGTGGCGCATCCTCGGCAGCCGCCTGCTGCCGGAAGTCCCCGACGCGCGCCGGCTCAAGGATTGCCTGCACGTCATCTACGACCAGACCAACGACTGGCGCTGGCTGGAGGCGATTCCGCCCGATGCCGCGCAACGCTTCTGGGCCCTGCTCGCCCCGGCCGACGAACTGCGCAATGTCGACTGGCACCGCATACAGGAGCAGATGCTCGATGCCGTACTGCTGCTCGCCCACCGGGTCAGCGGCCTCGGCATCGAAAACGAGCTAATGCGCGCCTCGCCCAATCTCGACGATGACACGCCGAGCTTCGTCGCCCTCTCGGCCGAGGCGCTCGATTTCGTCAATGCCTTCCGCGCCGCGCTCAGCGATCCCGAACAGGTTGCCGACGACGGCAGCCAGTTACTGGTCATCGCCGACCAGTGCCAGAACACACTGGAACGCATCCGCAAGCGGGCGCTCACTGTCGGTACCAGTCTCCATCTCTCCTACATCTTGACGCGTGCCGAGCAAAGCCTTGAGCGCTTGCGCGACCTTGCCGCCATCCTCACCGCCAGCCAGCTATCGACCACCCGCGGCGAGGCCATCCAGTCCTGGGGCGAATTCGCCCACGCCGCCTTTCTCGCCGAAAACCGCCGCAACAGCCTGCGTTTCTACGTTGCCCAGCTCTCCCGCCTGCTCGCCGTGCGGGTCACCGAAAACGCCGCGCGCTCGGGCGAGCATTACATCTGCGACACGAATGCCGACTACCGCGCGATGTGGCGCTCGGCGGCTGGCGCCGGGGTGCTCATCGGCCTCATGGCCCTGCTCAAGATCAAGGCCGCCGCCCTGCAAACGCCGCTGTTTGGTGAAGCTTTCCTGTTCAGCATGATTTACGGCCTGGGCTTCGTCATCATCTTCCTGCTCGGCATGACGGTCGCCACCAAGCAACCCGCCATGACGGCGCAAACGCTGGCCGGCCTGCTCGGCGACATCAAGCCGACGCGCAGCGCCGATCTCGAGCGGCTGGTCGATGTCGCCGCCGCCGTCAGTCGCAGCCAACTCGCCGCCATTGCCGGCAACGTCATGGTGGCCCTGCCGGTGGCCATCGCCGTCGGCCTCGGTCTGAGCTTCCTGGCTGGAGAACCGCCGATCAGCGTGGACAAGGGGGCCCATCTCATCGCCGAGCTCGACCCGCTGTCGTGGGCGCTGCCCCACGCCGCCATCGCCGGTTTCTACCTGTTCCTCTCCGGCCTGATCACCGGCTATTTCGACAACCGCGCCGCCTACGCCGACATCGGCCCGCGCATCGCCCGCCTGCGCTGGCTGCAGGCGCTGGCCGGCAGCGAGCGCGCCGGGCGTTTCGGCAATTACATCCAGGAACGCCTGGGCGGCATCATGGGCAACTTCCTGTTCGGCTGCATGCTCGGCTCGACCGGCGTCATCGGTACCATCCTCGGCCTGCCGCTCGACATCCGCCACATCGCCTTCGCCTCGGCCAATCTCGGCTACGCGCTGGTCGGCTTCCAGTTCGAGTTGCCGCTCAAGGCCATCGCCTGGGCCGTTTTCGGCATCGCCACCATCGGTTTCACCAACCTCGCGGTCAGCTTCGTGCTCGCCCTGCGCACCGCCCTGCGCGCCCGCGGCATCGTTTTCGAGCACTGGGGGCCGCTGTTCCGGGTTCTGTGGAACCGCTTGCTCAGCCAGCCACGCAGTTTCCTGCTGCCACCGCGCCAAGCCGCTGCTGACGCGTAAAATGACGGCGTGATTAGCCGCCGCCTGCCCTTCCTTCTTCTCGCCCTCGCCGGCCCGCTCGCCGCAGGCGAGCTTTCCGTGCAGGCGCCGAAGGACATCAGCAAGCTGCTGGCCCCCTGGCTGCCGGAAGAAGCCGGTAGCCCGAGCCGTTTGCAGGGGCAATTGAGCGAAATCCTCGCCACCGAAGGCTATTTTTCGCCGGAATTCACTTTCACTGAAAACGATGACGGCCTCAAGCTGGCCATCGACCCCGGACCACGGACGACCATCGCCAGCGTCGCTGTCACGGTCGACGGGAAAATTGAGGCAAAAACGAAATCGGCCCTGATTGCCGGCTGGGGCCTGCCGGTCGGCCAGCCTTTCCGCCAGGAAGACTGGAACGATGCCAAGCAGCAGATCCTTTCCGAGCTGCTGGCCGTCGAACATGCCGATGCCTCGCTGCTCGACAGCGAAGCCAGTATCGACGCCGAAACGCACCGCGCCGACCTGCACGCCCATTACGACGCCGGCCCACGCTACCGTTTCGGCAGCATTCGCGTCGAGGGCCTGCAAAACTACCCGCCCGACCTGATCGCGCGCTACAACCGCGCCGTACTGCCCGGCCAGCCTTACCGCGAAGACCGGCTCAACGCGTTGCAGGGCACGCTGCAAGCTACGCCCTACTTTTCCTCGGTGCAGACCACGCTCGACCGCGAGGCAGCCGTGGTCAATGAGGACGGCACGGCGACGGCGCCCGTGCTGGTCCGCGTCCGCGAGCGTTCGCCGCACCGCGTTTCCTTCGGCGCCGGCGCCAGTTCCAACACCGGGGCCCGCGTCGAGGTGAATTACCACACGCCCAACCTGCTCGGCCGCGGCTGGGCGCTCGACAGCGGTCTGCGCTACGAGCAGAAAAGACAGACCGCCTACGGCGACGTCTTCCTGCCGCCTGACCAGCGCAACCGCCGGCACAGCGTCGGCATCATGGCCGAAGCGGCCGACATTCAGGGCCTCAAAACCGAGCGCTACGCTTTCGGCGCGCAGACCGTCCAGCAACGCGGCATCGTCGAACAGCGCCTGTCGCTCAACTGGCAGGAGGAAAAGCGCGAAGCCAGCGGCGCCAGCCCACAAACCGCCCGGGCGCTGGTCCCCAATGGCGTATGGACCTGGCGCCACATCGACAACCTGCTCGACCCGCGTGATGGCACCGTCATCCAGGTGCAGATCGGCGGCGGCGCCAAGGCCGCGCTGTCCGACCAGAATTTCGTCCGCCTGCACAGCCGCGTCCAGCATTACATCCCGCTCGGCCGCGTCGACACGCTCAATCTGCGCGGTGAAATCGGCTACACCTTCGCCGATTCCCGCCAGCACATCCCGCAGGACTACCTGTTCCGCACCGGCGGCGCCGGCTCGGTGCGCGGCTACGCTTACCAGAGCCTCGGCGTCCGCGAAGGCAGCGCCATCGTCGGCGGCCGCTACCTGGCCATCGCCAGCGCCGAAGTCACGCACTGGCTGAACGACAGTTGGGGCATCGCCGCCTTCGTCGATGCCGGCGATGCGGTCGATTCCCTGCAGGACATCCGCCTCGCTGTCGGCGCCGGCCTCGGCGCCCGCTGGCGCAGCCCGGCCGGGCCGATCGGCGTCGATCTGGCCTACGGCGAACGGAACCAGGAAGTGCACCTGCATTTCTCGCTGGCCATTCCGTTCTGACATGAAACGCCCCCTCACCCTTTTCGCCCTCCTCGCCGGCGCCGGCGCCGCCGTCATCGGCGGACTCGGCTGGTTGACGACCAGCGAAAGCGGTCTGCAATCCGCCATCGGCCTGGCCCAAAGCGCCACCGCCGGCCAGCTGCAGATCGAACAAGCCAGCGGCCGCCTGCTCGGCAATCTCGACATCGGCCAACTGCGCTGGCAAGGCGCCAGGCAGCAAATCGAAGCGACGCAGATTCACCTCGACTGGACGCCGTCAGCGCTCTTGCAAGGCACGCTGGACATCGCCGAACTCAGCATCGCCAGCCTGCACATCGTAACCACCCCGAGCCAGACGCCAACGCCCGCGCCGACCGACCTGCAACTGCCTGTTACGGTCAACGCCAAAAAACTCTCAATTTTGAAATTGAGCGTCGGCGACGGCTTCACCGCCACTGACCTCGCCGCCAGCTTGACCGGCGATGGCCGCCAGCACCAGCTTGCAGACGTCCATGCCCTGACCGGCGGCGTCGCCATCACGGGCCGCGCCAGCCTCGATGGACTCGCCCCCATGCCGCTCACGGCCAGCGCCGAGATTGCCGGCCAGCTCGACGAGCGGCCGCTCGCCATGTCGCTGACCGCCAACGGCCCGCTCGAACGCATCGCACTGACAGCCGTCGCCACTCAAGGCGTCGCCGGCACGGCCGAGGTCGCGCTCACGCCCTTCGCCGACGCCGCTTTCGCCAGCGCCCGCCTCCTGCTTGAAGACATCGACCCGGCCACCTGGCAGCCCGGTGCGCCGCAGGCCAAACTCAGCATCACGGCCGACATCGCGCCGCAAGGCGACGGTATCGTCGGCAGCTTCGGCCTGACCAACCACCAGCCCGGCCCCCTCGACCGCCAGCGCCTGCCACTCGCCACACTGGCCGGCACCGTCGACTGGCAGGGCAGCACCGCCAAATTGGCCACCCTGCACGCCACCCTGCCCGGTGGCAGCGAACTCGACGGCAGCGGCGAATGGCGCGACGGCGCCCTGAAACTGGCGCTGACCGCCAGCCGCCTCGACGCCGTGCAACTCGTCTCGACGCTACGGTCAACCCGATTAAATGGCCAAATTTCAAGTCTTGTCGGCGCCGAGCGCCAGCAACTCAAGCTGAATCTGAAAGACGCCACCTTCACCCTGCTCGCCGAGGCCAGCCACGCCGACCAGCGCGTCGAACTGCCGCAACTGCAACTCTCCGCCGGCGACGCCCGCCTGAGCGCCAAGGCCGAACTCGCCCTAAAAACACCGCGCGCCTTCACGGCCGAAGGCGAGCTGCAACGATTCGACCCAAGCCGCTTCGCCAAAGTGCCGGCGGCGCAGATCAACGCCAATTTCAAGGCCGGCGGCCGACTCGACCCGCGCGCCGTGGTCGACGCCAGCTTCACGCTCAAAGACAGCCGGGTCGCCGGTCAGCCGCTGAACGGCCAAGGCAAACTCAACATCGATTGGCCGCGCATTCCCGGCATTGATATCCAGCTCGTTTCCGGCACCAACCATCTGACGGCCAAAGGTGCTTTCGGCCAGCCCGGCGACACCGTCGTTGTCGACCTCGACGCCCAGCAACTGGCCGCCTACGGCCTGGACGGCGGCATCACTGGCCGGCTTGACCTGACCGGCTCGGCGCAGCAACCGAAAATCGCCGGCCAGCTCAGTGCCGCGAAAATTGGTAAGCCCGGCGTCGCCCGCCTCACCGGCCTGAACCTGAAAGCCGACGGCGGCGGTGAGGCGGGCTCGGCGCTGAGCCTCGATCTCACCATCGCCGCCCTCGACAGGCCGGACCAGCCCGGCCTGCTGCGCGCCATCCGCCTGCATGGCGAAGGCACGAACCAGGCGCACAGCCTGACAGCCAGCGCCGAAGTGGCCGGCAAGAATCTGTTGAATATCGCCGTGGACGGCGGTTTGAGCAGCGATTTCAGCCAGTGGCAAGGGCGGCTGCTCGAAGCGAAACTGAACAGCCCCGACAAATCGCGCAACTTCCACCTCGCCGCGCCAGCCCCCATCAAGCTCGCCGCCACCGGGTGGAATGTCGGCCCGGCCAAATTCGTTGGCGACCCGCTCGACTGGCAAGCCACGCTGCAGGCCGCGGCCGACGCCGGAAAACTGCACGCCAGCCTGAACGCCAGCGGCAGCCGCATCGGCCAGGTCGATGGCGAACTCAACGCCGCCATGCTCGGCGCCTGGTCGCTCAACCAAAACGCCCGCTGGCAGGGCAGCCTGAAAACCGACATCGCCGACCTCGGCTGGCTGGCCGAGCTGATCGGCGAGGGCTGGCAGAGCGAAGGCCGCCTCAACGGCGAATTGCAACTGGCCGGCACGCCCGCCGCGCCGCTGAGCAGCGGCCGTTTCCGCGGAGAAAAACTGGCCCTACGCCTGCCCGGACAGGGTCTCAACCTGGCGCGCGGCGAACTCGATGTCGATCTGCGTAACAACCTGCTGCACATCAACCGGCTCGGCTTCGACAGCCTGCTCCAGCCCATGCCGCGGGCGATCCGGCTCGATGCGCGCGACGACCTGGCGGCGCTGACCAAGCAGCCGGGACGACTTGAAATTTCGGGCGAAATTCGGGTTGACCGTGGCATGCAGAGCGACAACGCCTTTCTCGACATCAAGCTCGACCGCCTTGGCGCTTTCCAGCTACCTGATCAGTGGGTTGCCGTTTCCGGCAACGGCCGGCTCAGCCTGAAAGACGGCACGCTCGGCGCCGTGGGCAAACTGACTGTCGATGCCGGCTACTGGCAACTCGCCCCCGGCGGCGCGCCGCGACTGTCCGACGATGTGGTGGTCAAGCGCCGGGGCAGTGAAAAACCCGCGGCCAGCCTGCGCCCGAAACTCGAACTCGACATCAGCACCGACCTCGGCCGCAATTTCCTCTTCAATGGCGCCGGCCTGTCGAGCCGACTGGCCGGTGCCATCCGCATTACCGCCCACGGCCGAGACCTGCCGCGGGCCAGCGGCACCATCCGGGCGCGCAGCGGCCGCTTCGAAGCCTATGGCCAGAAGCTGGAAATCGAACGCGGCATCCTGAGTTTCAACGGCCTGCTCGACAATCCCGGCCTCGATGTCCGTGCCGTGCGCCAGGGGCTATCGGTCGAACCCGGCGTGCAGATCAGCGGCTCGGCGCAACGGCCGATCATCAAGCTGATCTCCGACCCGGAACTGCCCGATGCCGAAAAGCTCGCCTGGCTGGTCCTCGGCCACGGCCCGGAACAGATGGGCGCCGGCGACGCGACGCTGCTCTTCTCGGCGGCCGGCGGACTACTCGGCAACGAATCGGGGGGCGTCATCCAGCAGTTGAAAAACCGGCTGGGATTCGACGAATTCGGCCTTCGTCAGGGCACTATCGGTGGTTCCGGCGGACGCCAGCCAGGCAGTCGGGTGGCCGGCGGCAACAGTATCGACACGGCCGGAACGACCGGCCAGCAGATTCTCAGCGTCGGCAAACGCCTGACGTCAAACGCGCTGGTTTCCTACGAGCAGA
>NZ_JAVHPH010000293.1:0-2810 GCF_036170495.1 Azonexus sp. | reverse complement strand
GCCTCAAGGAGCCGGCCCACACCGTTCTCGATAGCGTGCTGCCGAGTTGGCGCGATACCCTGGCCGACCGCCCGCAGGAATGCCTGGTGAGCCATCGCGAAGCGCGTATCGACCGCGCCGCCGGCCGGCCGCGCTGGCTGTCGGTGACCTCGTCGATCATCGACATGCACAGCGATTGCGCCGACAGCTATTTCTGCGCCGACGGTCAGCCCGGCCTGCTCGTCGTCATGGCCGACATCACCAGCCTGCGTGACGAGCAGGAGCGCGCCCGCGCCTCGGCCCTGCAAGCGGTGCTGGCCGAGGAAGAACGCACGGCGGCGATCCGCGAAGGCCTGTCGGCGGCGATCTTCCGTCTTGAAGAGCCGATGAACGTCATGACCTCGGCCATCTCGGTACTTCAGCGCCGCGACCCGGCCAGCGCCGCGATGTTGCAGCAGGCCCTGAGCGGCAGCCGCGAGCACCTCGAAACGCTGCGCCAGGTGATCCCGCAAGGCCCGCATGAAATCGTCGTCAGCGTGAACATGAATGAAATCCTGCGCGACGTGCTCGAAGTCAGCACGCCGCGCCTGCTCGCCGCCGGCATCACCGTCGACTGGCAACCGGCGTCGACGCTGCCGGCCATGCTCGGTCGCCCGCTGCAGTTGCGCATGCTGTTCAAGGCGCTGGTCGACAACGCCATCGAGGCGATGAACATCAAGGGCTGGAAGCGCCGCGAGCTATCGCTGATCAGTGCGCGGCGCGACGATTGCATCGTGGTCTCCGTCATCGACAGCGGCCCCGGCATTCCGCACGAATGGCGGCACAAAGCTTTCGAGCCCTTCTTCACGGCCAAGGGCGGCAGCGGCAAGCACATCGGCACCGGCCTGTCGCGCGCCCAGCAGGTGGTCGCCGACCATGGCGGCATCATCGATCTCGATGACAGCCCGAGCGGCGGTCTGGCCGCGATTGTCGAATTCCGCGTCGACGGCGACCCGATCTAGGAAAAGCGACGAGAACAGCATGCACGAACACACCCTTCACGCCCTCTCCGACGAATGCCCGCCGCCCGGCGGTTTCTGCCGAACGCACGAGCTGAACATCCAATTGCTGGCCGCGCTCTACGCCGTCAGCCGGGTGCTCAGCCGCTCGCTCGATTTCAACGAAACACTGCGCGACGTCCTGCGCGTCCTGCACGATGAGGCGGGGCTGAACCGCGGCCTGATCAGCGTGCTCGACCCGGAGAGCGGCAAGCTCAACATCCACACCATCTACAGCCCGGAAGGCCCGATCCTCGACGACGCCCAGTACGGCCCGGGCGAAGGCATCATCGGTCTGGTCCTCGAAAAGCCACGCACCATCAAGCTGGTGCGCGTCGCTGACGAACCGCGCTTCCTCAACCGCGCCCAGGTGTACCAGCCTGAACTGCCCTTCATCGCCGTGCCGATCAAGGTTGGTGGCGACCTCAAGGGTGTCCTCGCCGTCCAGCCCGAAGCGCCGGAAGACGGCCTGCTCGAGGAGCGCGCCCAGTTCGTCGAGATGGTCGCCAACCTGATCGGCCAGAGCCTGAGCCTGTCGATGGCCGTCGCCCAGGAAAAATCCACGCTACTCGAAGAGCGCGACCTGCTCCGGCGTACCGTCCGCCACCAGTTCGGCTTCGACAGCATGGTTGGCCGCTCGGCCGTGATGCGCCGGGTTTTCGACCAGGCGCGCATGGTCGCCAAGTGGAACACGACGGTCCTGATCCGCGGCGAAAC
Source organism: Azonexus sp. (assembly GCF_036170495.1). Classification (GTDB taxonomy): domain Bacteria; phylum Pseudomonadota; class Gammaproteobacteria; order Burkholderiales; family Rhodocyclaceae; genus Azonexus. The sequence goes on along the minus strand of NZ_JAVHPH010000293.1, from coordinate 1,077 downwards.
CGGCACCGGCAAGGAACTGATCGCCAACGCCATCCACTACAACTCGCCGCGCGCCCGCAATGCGCTGGTCAAGCTCAACTGTGCGGCGCTGCCGGAAAACCTGCTCGAATCCGAACTCTTCGGCCACGAACGCGGCGCCTTCACCGGCGCTGTCGAGGCGCGCAAGGGACGTTTCGAACAGGCCCATGGCGGCACGCTGTTCCTCGACGAAATCGGCGAAGTCTCGGCCGCCTTCCAGGCCAAGATGCTGCGCATCCTGCAGGAAGGCGAATTCGAGCGGGTTGGCGGCAGCAAGACCATCAAGGTCGATGTCCGCATCATCGCGGCAACGCACCGCGACCTCGAAACCGCCGTCGAAATGGGCGACTTCCGCGAAGACTTGTTTTATCGGCTCAACGTCATGCCGCTCTTCCTGCCGCCGCTGCGCGAGCGCATCGAAGACATTCCGGAAATCGCCCGCCACCTGCTGACCAAGATCGGCAACGACCAGAAACGCAAGCTCAAGCTGACCGACATGGCCAACCGCCGGCTGGCCAATCACGAGTGGCCGGGCAACGTCCGCGAACTGGAAAACTGCCTGGAACGGGCTGCAGTGCTCTCCGACGACGGCAACATCGACGTCGATCTGATCCGTTTCCCGAGTGTCCGCGAACGAACCAGCCCGCGCCCGATTCGCGCCGCGGCCAGCGCCCCGTCGGAGAGTTTCCATCGTCCCACGGTCAACCCGAATTCCGGGGCAAATCCGGAAATCGACATCGACGATCCCAACCTCTCGGAAAAGGAACGCGTCATCGCTGCGCTGGAACAGGCGGGCTGGGTGCAGGCCAAGGCGGCGCGCATTCTGGGGATGACGCCGCGGCAGATAGCCTATCGGATTCAGACGCTGAATATTGAGGTGAAGCAGTTCTGATCGGGTTTCCGTTGAATTAGCTTGGGGTTCCGCCTTGCTGGCGGGCGTACTTTTTCTTGCTTCGCCAAGAAAAAGTAGCCAAAAAGAAGGCGACCCCAAGGTCGGCGCCCTACGGGTTCCTTGCGCTACTCGGAATGCCGGGCGGCTGGCTAAACTCGCCTTCGGCT
>NZ_JAVHPH010000292.1:1415-13989 GCF_036170495.1 Azonexus sp. | reverse complement strand
GCCAGTAGGATTTATGCAGGGCGCGAATCTGGCGCAGCATGCCGTCGATGCGGTAGCGGATGCGCAGGAAATTGGCTTCGGGTTCGAAATGGATGTCCGACGCTTCACGCTTGACCGCGTCGGTCAGGATCGAATCGATCAGGCGAACGACCGGCTGGCTGTACTCGTCGTCGGTGGCCGACAGGCTCTGCCAGTCGATTTCGCCGGTTTCGATCTCGTGCAGGATGCCGTCGATCGACAGCTCGTGACCGTAATACTGGTCGATGGCGTGATCGATTTCCGATTCGCCGCCGAGCAGCGTTTCAATTTCGGTGCCTTCTTCCAGTTGACCGCGGACACGGTCGAGACCAACGATGTCGTTGATGTCCGAAATGGCCAGCGTCAGCCGGCGGTTCGGGATGTCGTAGTCGAGCGGCAACAGGTGGTGGCGTTTGGCCAGTTCGCGGGGGACCAGCTTGAGCGCCTGCGGATCGATAACGGCCCGCGACAGGTCGATGCTCTGTTTGCCGAGATTTTCGGACAGCGCCAGGCGCAGCGTCGCCTCGGTGACGAAACCGAGAGAAACCAGCAATTTGCCGATCGGCTGGTTCTGCTTCATCTGCTCGAGCAGCGCGATACGCAGTTGATCTTCCGACAGGATGCCTTCGGAAATCAGGATCTGGCCGAGTGGGCGGTGCTGGAGGGCGGAGGTGCTCATCGGCGTTACGGCTGGCGCTCGGATTGCAGCTCGCTCAGGCGCTGCTCGACCTTGTCGCGGGCGAAGCCGGCCGGGCGTGTGGCCGCCGCCTCCAAGGCCAACCGGTAGTGCTGGGCGGCGAGGCGGGTTTGGCGCAAGTGGTCGAGGCTGACCGCCAGATTGAACAGGTAGTCCGGGTTGTCCCCTTCGGCCGCCACCGCGTTGAAATAGACCTGCTGCGCCTCGGACCAGCGGCCCTGGCGGGAATAGAGGTTGCCGAGCGCAAAATTGAGCGGCGCCGATTCCGGCTGGCTGGAGAGCAGCGACTTCAGGCGGCTTTCGGCGGTGGCCGGGTCGGCGTTGGCCGAGAGGTTGTTGAGTACGGCCGCCTGCGTCGCCGGATCGCTCGGGTTGGCGACCAGCGCCCGTTGGCGCAGGCTGTTGGCGTCCGCTGTGCGGCCCTGGCGCTGGGCAATGGCGGCGAGGGCAAGCAAGGCATCGGTGTTGTTCGGGTCGCGGTGCAGCGCCTGTTCGAATTCCCGGCGCGATAGCTCGGTATCGCCGCGTTGCAGGCTGGCGTGGCCGCGCGCCAGGTTGGCGTCAGGTTCCGGCTGAGTGCGCGTCAGGCGGATCGACGTCTGGCCTGAAGCCTCGCCCTCCGGCGTTGGCAGTGGTCCCGGCCGCGCTTCCCGATGCGGGAAAAGCGGCGCGGTGGCGGGTTCGGGCGAGGTTCCCACGGTCGACCGGGGAAAAGGCGCAAAATCGGAAGGTGGCGCGAGCGGAACGGCCGGCACGATCCGCGGTGCAGATGACGGCGCCGGCGGAGCCAGCGGCGCTGTTGCGCTGCCCGCCAGCGACCCGCGGTTCAGTGCATTCATTTGATACCAGACGTAGCCAACGATGGCGATGCCGGCAATGCCCAGCGTGCCCACAGCCACCCAGAGCGGAAGCCGTGATGGCGCCGCCGGGGGCTGTTTGGCAGCAAAGGCGTTGCGAACGGCTTCGCGCTGTTCAGTCGGCCTGGCTTGTGGGGTGGCGTGGGCTTCAGCGGCGGCCGGGCGTGGCTCGGGGAGCGCCGACTTGGCCAGTTCGGCATCGACTGCGGCGAGATGCGAGGCAAGATCGGGCAATGGATTGGGCGCCGGTTTTGCCTGTTCTTGCGAAATCGGTTCCAGGCTGAGCATGTCGCTGGCCGTTGGCAGCATTCCCCCCGGCGGGTTGCGGGCAGATTCCTGCTTGGCGTTTTCCGCCCGGCGCAGGGCATCCATCAGCAGGCTCATGCGTCGGCCTCAGCGGCTCGGAGTGATATTGAAGGGCTGCGCTTCATTCGGCTGAGCGAAGAAATTCTGCCCGGGCAGGTGATCGCGCAAGGCGGCGTAGTCACCGTCAAGGCTGGCGTCCTTGATGACGACGGGGCGCAGAAAGATGACCAGTTCTGTCTTCTGGGCTGCGTTGTTCCGGTTGTTGACCAGTTCCCCTGCCAACGGGATTTGTCCGAGCAGTGGAACACGCTGATTCTGGTAGTCGATCTTGTCTTCCATCAGGCCGCCAAGAATGGCGATGTTGCCGCTGGCTACGCGCATGACTGACTCGATTTCGCGGGTGCGAATAACCGGAACCAAGTTGCTGATTTCATTCTTTTTGAGGTCAGGGTTGGGGTCCAGCACCTCGCGGGCGACGGAAGTAATTGTCGGACGCACGTTAAGCGTGATCGCATCACCGTCGCTGATTTGCGGCGTAACGCTGACCACGAGACCAACCGAAACCGACTGCGGTGTGGTGGTGTAGGTCGTTGTGGTGCCGACGTTGGCAGTGGTGGTGGTGTCCGCCTTGACGCTGAAATAGACGTAATTTTCAACAACCTTCAACAGTGCCGTCTGGTTGTTCATGACGGAGACTCGGGGGCTGGAAAGTACCTTGGTGGTTCCGAAGGTGTCGAGCATGGTAATCAGCGAATCCGGATTGCCACCCCTTGTGTATGTGAGATTGGCCGCATTTTTGGTCAGGGCGTTGCCGACAAAGTTTAGCGTGCCGCCACCGGCCAGTTGCGTCCAGTTGATGCCTTGCTGGTAGCCGTCCTTGAGGGTGACTTCGACGATGGTGGCCTCGATCAAGACCTGCTTTCTGGCCGAGTTGCTGACGCGATCGACGAACTCCTGAATCCGGTCATGCTGCCGCTGGGTGGCGCGCACCGTGATGACGCCGCTTTCGGCGTTCATGATGACCGATGCGGCTTCCCGGAAGGTGCTGCGGCGCTCGATGGATGTGCCGGTCGCCTGGCTGGCCGAGTTCGGGTTGGGGTTGCTTTGCAGCGCATTGGCAATGGCCTGGGCGGCGCGTTGTCCGACGCCCTGGGGCAGTGCGGCGGCGCCGGTTGAGGCCTGGGCGGTGGATTTTTCAATGACGGTTTCGCTTGAGCCTTCCGGGAAAACCTTGTCGGTCTCGCGCAGGATGTCCTTGATGTTCTTTTCCAGCGATTCCCAGAACTGATTGCGGGAGGTATTTTCAATGCGTGTATTCGAAATGTTGCCACCGCCGCCCGTGGAAGGTGCACTTGTGCTGCCCGTGCTCCCGCCAGTGGTTCCGGTGGCAATCTGGGTGTTGGTCGACACCGTGCCCGTGACGTTGCGTGCCATATTCACGTAATCGACCTTGTAGTGCTTCAGGAAGGGCGAGTCGGGCATGACGGCGAGGTTCGGGCCATCCAGTTCGAAGCGCATGTCGACCTGCTTGGAAATCCGGGTCAGCAGTTGCGGCAGGGTCTGGTCGATGGCATTCAGGGTGACCGTGCCGCTGATGCCGGGGTGAATGTCGACGTTGACCTTGGCGTCGCGGGCCAGGGCGAAGAGCAGCTCGCGAACCGCAACGTTGTTGACGACGACGCTGTAGGTTTCGGCCTTGCGGGTCGGGCGCGGTTTGGGCAGAGCGAGTGTTTGCTGGACCGGGGCAGGAATGTTGGCGGAGGCTGCTGGCATCGCACTTTCCGTGTTCAGATGCCCCTTCAGCGGTTCGCGCGGGGTGGGCGCCGCGCAGGCGGTCAGCAGGGTAGAAACGAGCGTTAGACTGATGAAACCGATTTTCATCGGGTTTTGCCTTGTCTGAGCGGAGTGGTCACGGTGTATCGCTATGATGCTAGCACGTAATTTGGCGTGGCAACACGCTTTGGCGCATGCTGATCGGCTAGCGTAATTTGCTGACCTGCCGTGGAAATGGCTGCGCTGCCTTGATTGATTCGGGCAGGCTTTGTATCGCTTCAGCCGCTTCTTCGGGGCTCTCGTAATCACCAAAAATCACGCCGACCCGATCTCGTCCGGAAAGGCTGGAGCGGTAGGCACGAATTTGTGAGGGGTCGAGCACGGCGTTGGCCCGGGCGAGGAAGCCTTCGATCTGGCCGGTTTGGCTGGCATCGGTCGCGAGTAACTGAATGAAATAGTGATTGTTGGGGGCGTCCGCAACCCACTGGTCGTATTGCCCAAAGTGCTGGCGGGTCAGGGGGGCAAAGCGGATTTTGTCCGGGCTGGCAGGCTGGCCCTGTGCTTCAAGGCGCAGTGGAGCTGGTGGCTGGCGCTTGGTGGGCTGGGCTGCCTGGTTGGCTGGTAGGGCGGCCCCGGAGGCCAGTGCTCTGCCGGAGTCGACTTCCCTGAAGGCGCCAGGAGGCGTACCCATGATGAGTGCCGCGAGCAGGGCGACAATACTGGCACCGGACGCCCCCCAAAGCAGAGGCTTCGGGTTGAAGGGGGACTTGGGTTTCAGTGGTGAAAATCGGGCATCCTGTGCCGCAAGCTTGATCTCGTTGCTGCCAACTTGATGGGTGCCGCTCGAATAGGCGGCAAGCAGGGCCTTGTCGGCAACTATATTGATGCGGCGCGACAAGCCTTCGGAAACCTTGGCGATCATCGTTATGGCTTCGGCCGTGAAGGGGTTGGGGCCGTGATAGCCTGCCGCGCGCAGGCGAAATTCGATGTAGGCCGCAACGTCGGCCTGCTTGAGCGGCGCCAGGTTGAAATGCTGGGTGATGCGTTCGCGCAATTGGCGCATGTCCGTGGCGGCGAGGCGCTCGTCGAGTTCGGGCTGGGCGAAGAGCGCGATTTGCAGGAGTTTGGCGGCTTTGGACTCAAGGTTGGAAAGCAGGCGGATTTCTTCGAGCGACTCGGCGGGCATGGCGTGGGCTTCATCGATCAGCAATACCACGCGCTTGCCCGCGGCATAACGGGCGATCAAGGCATCCTGCAAGGCCCGGGTCAAGGAGTGGGTCGCCTTGCCATCGGTCGGAATGCCAAGTTCATCGGCGATGGCGCCGAGGATTTCCTGCCGGGAGAGGGATGGATTGGCCAGGTAGAGCGTTTCGACGTTCTCAGGCAGGCGTTCGAGCAGCATCCGGCAGAGCATTGTCTTGCCGCTACCGACTTCGCCGGTGACCTTGACGATGCCTTCGTCCTGGGTGATGGCATAGATCAGGGCGTCGAGCGTTGGGCCGCGGTTGGCGCCGGTAAAGAAAAAGTCGGTGTGCGGCGTGATGCGAAACGGGGGCTCGCGCAGGCCGAAATGGTCGAGGTACAGGCTCATCGGCGGCTCCAGCTCGTCATGCGATTGTAGAGTGTGGTGCGGTTGATGCCCAGGCGGCGGGCGGCTTCGCTCATATTGCCGGTGCTCAGTTCAATGGCCGCTTCGATGTAGCCGCGTTGCCAAAGTTCGAGCGTGGCGTCGAGGTTCAGCGGCGATGCTTTTTCGAGGTGCCGACGCGCTGCCAGCTTGACTTCTTCGAGGTCGCCGGCAATCGGCATGGCGCTGCTGGTGGCCGGCTCCAGGGTGTCGACTTGGTCGAATTCGGCGCGTAACTGCTCGGCGGTGACCATTTGTCCGGGGTAGCGAGCACTCAGGCGAATGGCGATGTTGCGCAGTTCGCGGACATTGCCGGGAAAGCCGTAATCGAGCCAGAGGGACTGTGCCGGAGCGGCAAGCTGAAAGGGTTCAGCGCGCACATTGGCGGCGCAGCGCTTGCGAAAATACTCAAGCAGCAGCAGCCGGTCGAGTCCCGTTTCGCGCAGCGGCGGTACTGCTACGGTGAACACCGAAAGACGGTGAAAAAGGTCGGCCCGAAATCTCCCCGCCCGCATTTCCTGGCGCAGGTCGCGATTGGTCGCCGCCACGATGCGCGCCGTGGAAACCCGGGTCTGCGTTTCGCCGACGCGCTGGTATTCGCCGTTTTCGAGTACGCGCAGCAGTTTGGGCTGGAGGTCGAGTGGCAGCTCGCCGATTTCGTCGAGGAAGAGTGTTCCGCTGTCGGCGTCTTCGAAATAGCCGGACTTGGCACCCGTGGCGCCGGTAAAGGCGCCCTTGGCGTAGCCAAAAAGGGTCGGCTCAAGCAGCGTTGGCGAAATGGCCGCACAGTTTAGGGCAAGAAAAGGCTTGTCCTGGCGATCGGTCAGGCGGTGCAGGTAGTGACTGGCGACGATGTCCTTGCCGCTGCCTGACTCGCCTTCAATGAGTACCGGATAGGCGAGATTGGCGTATTGGCTGAGTTGCAGGCGCAGCCGCTGCATGGGCAGGCTTTCGCCGATCAGTCCACCGGTTTGGGTGGTCTGGGATTCGTTGCCAAAACGCAGGGCCTGCCGGAATAGCTCAGTCAGGCGAGCGGGGTCGCATGGCTTGGCGACAAAATCGACCGCGCCCAGGGTGCGCGCATGGCGGGCGTTGCCCTCTTCGCTCTGGCCGGAAAGGACGATGATTTTCATGTCGGGCGATAGGGCCAGCAGATCACCGATCAGGGCAAAGCCCTCGTCGGGGCGGTGCGGGAGCGGGGGGAGGCCAAGGTCGACCAGGGCCAGCTGAGGCGGTTGCCGGAGTTGCCGGAGCAGGGACAGGGCGTGCCCCCTGCTGTGGCTCGTGAGAACGTCATATTCCTGCGCGAAGGCGAAACTGAGCGATTCGCTGATGAGCGAATCATCGTCGACGATCAACAATAGTGGCTTGGCAGGTGGCAAGAGGACAACGTCTCATGTGAAATTTTACCGATTATAGCCTTGTCGTTTCCCGGCGACGGTGGGGCTTTCTGCTAAAATCGCCCGACTTTTTCTAGGGAATATGCCTTGTCCGACGACATTCTTGTCGATATCGAAGAGCTCGAATTTGCCTACGATGGTCAGCCGGTGCTGCAGGGAATCAACATGAAGATTCCGCGCGGCAAAGTGGTGGCCATCATGGGTGGGTCCGGTTGTGGCAAGACGACGCTGCTGCGCTGCATCGGTGGCCAATTGCGGCCGACCGGCGGGCGCGTTCGTCTGGAAAAAAATCAGGTATGCGGTATGTCGGAGGCCGATCTGTATCGACTGCGTCGCCGGATGGGGATGCTTTTTCAGTTTGGTGCCTTGTTCACCGACATGACGGTATTCGAGAACGTTGCCTTTCCGATGCGCGAACACACCGACATGTCGGATGAAATGATCCGCGATCTGGTGCTGATGAAACTCGAAGCGGTGGGTTTGCGCGGTGCGTACAAGTTGATGCCAGGCGCGTTGTCCGGTGGCATGGCCCGGCGGGTGGCACTGGCCCGTGCCCTGGCCCTTGACCCGATGCTGGTGATGTATGACGAACCATTTACTGGGCTCGACCCGATTGCCCTGGGGGTCATCGGTCAGTTGATCCGTAAATTGAACGATGCGCTGGGCGCAACCTCGATCATGGTGACCCACGATATTCAGGAGTCCTTGCAGATCGTCGACTACATCTATTTCATGAATGGCGGGCGGGTGGTGGCCGAAGGCACGCCTGACGAAATCCGTGCCTCGACCGACCCGTTCGTTCATCAGTTCGTTCATGCGGCGCCGGATGGCCCGGTCCATTTTGATTATCCCGCCCGCTCGGTGCGCGACGAATTCCTCGGTTTGGTAGCGCATGTTTGACCCGGTTTCTATTCTTCGGCAACTGGGCCACGCGACGGTCGATCGCATTTGGCGACTCGGCTTCGCGGCGCGCTTTCTGTGGGCCGTGCTGATACATTCGGGATCCTCTTTCCGTCGCCTCCCGCTAACGCTGCGCGAAATTTATTTCAGTGGCGTGCTATCTCTCCTGATCATCATGGTTTCGGGGCTGTTTGTCGGTTTGGTGCTCGGTCTTCAAGGGTATGAAATCCTCCAGCGTTTTGGCTCCACCGAAGCGCTGGGGACGCTCGTCGCCCTTTCGCTGACCCGCGAATTGGGGCCGGTTCTGGCCGCCATCTTCTTCGCTTCGCGGGCAGGATCGTCGGTGACTGCAGAAATTGGCCTGATGAAGGCGACCGAGCAACTGAAGGCGATGGATATGATGGCCGTCAATCCGATTGCCCGTGTCGTGGCCCCGCGATTCTGGGGCGGCGTTATCTCGATGCCGCTGTTGGCAGCGATATTTTCGGCCATGGGTGTCCTTGGCGGATGGTTGATTGGCGTCGTTGTCATCGGCGTCGATGACGGTTCCTACTGGTCGCAGATGCAGGCCAGTGTTGATTTTCGTTATGACGTATGGAATGGTGTGGTGAAGAGTTTTGTCTTCGGAATAGCCGTTTCGCTGATTGCCGTTTTTGAAGGTTATGACTCGGTGCCAACGGCCGAGGGCGTTTCGCGCGCCATTACGCGTACCGTGGTGACTTCAGTGCTGACCGTTCTGGCGCTGGATTTTGTTCTAACCTCGTTCATGTTCCGGGGAGCTTGATGAACCGTACTGTTCTCGACCTGTGGGTCGGTTTTTTTGTGGCCATCGGCTTGGCGGCCGTGCTTTTCCTGTCGCTTAAGGTGGGGAACCTGTCGTCATCACATTTGTCAGAATCATACGTTTTGAAAGCCAAGTTTGATAATATTGGCGGCCTGAAGGTACGTGGTCCGGTCAAAAGTGCCGGCGTGGTGGTTGGGCGGATTGTTGATATCCAGTTCGATTCGGCGACCTACGAAGCGGTGGTCAGTATGACGATTGACGGGCGCTACCATTTTCCGAAAGACACCTTTGCGTCAATCAATACGGCGGGGCTGCTGGGTGAGCAGTACGTCGGGTTTGATGCGGGTGGCGATGAAAAGATGTTGTTGGCCGGTGATACGATCGCCAAGACGCAATCAGCGATTGTGCTCGAAAAATTGATCAGCCAGTTTCTATTCAGCAAGGCTGCGGACGGACAGGACAAGAAATGATGGATTATTTTTACGCATCGGGAATTCGTGGGGCGTGCCGCTTGACCCTCGGGGCGCTCGTCGTCGCCTTCACGTGTTCCGGTGCGCTGGCCGAGGATAATCCGCGTGACCCCTACGAGGCATTCAATCGCCCGATGTTTGCGGTCAACGAAGCTATCGATAAATATGCCGCCAAGCCGGTTGCCCAGGTTTATGACAACGCCGTTCCGCTGCCGGTCAAGGCCAGCGTTGGCAATTTCTTCGGCAATGCCGGCGATTTGTGGGTTGGCGTCAATAGCGCCCTGCAGGGGAAGTTTGGCGATGCAGGTGTCGACCTGGGGCGCCTGCTGATCAATTCGACCGTCGGTATTTTCGGCCTTTTCGATGTCGCCAGCGAACTGGGCCTCGAGCGGCATGATGAAGATTTCGGTCAGACCCTGGCGGTTTGGGGGGTGGATGGTGGTGGTTATCTGTTCTGGCCAGTGATCGGCCCGCGCAATGTGCGCGATACGGTTGGTTTTGCGGTCGGTACCTACGCTGATCCGGTGATGTATGTGCGCCCGGTATCGGTGCGCAACAGCATGGCGGCGTTGCGTTTTGTCGACGTCCGGGCCAGTTTGTTGCCCTCGGACAAGGTGGTCGAGGAAGCGGCGCTGGATAAGTATGCTTATATTCGCGACGCTTATCTGCAGCGCCGTCGTAGCCAGATTTTCGATGGTCGCCCGCCGCGGCTCGATGACTAATTGCTTGATTAAGAAATGATGAAAAAGCTATTAACCCTGTTTTTTTTCGGATTCGTTGCTAGTGCCGCCTATGCTCAGGAGGCTCCGGATGTGCTGGTTCAGCGCGTCACTGACGATGTGCTGGAGATTATTCGCAAGGACAAGGAAATTCAGAACGGCGATACACACAAAGTCATCGATCTGGTCGACAAGAAGGTGCTGCCGCATTTCAATTTCTCGCACATGACTGCGCTGGCCCTCGGTAAGGAGTGGCGCAAGGCCAGCCCGCAGCAGCAGCAGCAGTTGACCTCCGAATTCAAGACACTGCTGGTGCGTACCTACGCCAACGCGTTGACGGGTTACAAGAATCAGAAAGTGGTCTATAAGCCCACCAAAATGGCGCCGGCCGATGCCGACGTGCTGGTGCGCACCGAGGTGCTGCAGCCCGGTAGCAAGCCAGTGCAGCTCGATTACAGTCTCGAGAAACTGGAATCGGGCTGGAAGGTCTACGATGTGGTGGTTGCCGGCATCAGCTTGGTGACCAACTATCGTGATCAGTTCGGCCAGGAGGTGCGCAACGGTGGCATTGATGGCCTGATCGCTTCGGTGGCGGCCAAGAACAAATCTCTGGAAGCCAGCGCCAAGAAATGATCGAACGTGAAATGGGGCGTCTTGTCATCAAGGTGCCGCTGGTGATGACCCATGCGCGCGGTCTGCTCGAAGCAGGCCGTTCTGCTTTGCAGTCGGGTGAGCAGGTCTTTGATTTCGCCGAAGTGACCGAAGCCGATTCGTCAGCACTCGCCGTAATGCTCGGCTGGTTGCGCGCAGCCGCACTCTCACGGTCAACCGTAAAATTTGCCCATATTCCAAATGGCGTTGTTTCGCTGGCCGAGCTGTACGGCGTGACCGAACTGCTGCCCCTCGCCTGAGGGGGCGTTGCATGATCCCCGCTGTTTCCATCGTTGACGTCGTCAAGCATTTTGGTTCGCTGCAAGCGCTGGCCGGGGTGTCGCTCGAAATCGGGCAGGGCGAGTTCTTCGGCTTGCTCGGGCCGAATGGTGCCGGCAAGACGACGTTGATTTCGTCGCTGGCTGGTCTGATCCGTCCGGATTCCGGAATGATCAAGGTGATGGGCCACGACGTAATCGCGGATTTTCGTGAGGCGCGTCGCCTGCTCGGTGTTGTGCCGCAGGAACTGGTCTTCGACCCGTTCTTCAATGTTCGTGAAACGCTGCGTATCCAGTCCGGCTATTTTGGCATCCGCAAGAACGACGACTGGATTGATGAAATACTGGAAAACCTCGATCTGACAGGCAAGGCCAATGTCAATATGCGCCGGCTGTCGGGCGGCATGAAACGGCGTGTCCTGGTGGCCCAGGCCCTGGTGCACAAGCCGCCGGTGATCGTTCTCGACGAGCCAACAGCCGGAGTTGACGTCGAATTGCGCCAGGGGTTGTGGCAGTTCATTCGCCGTCTGAACGGCGAGGGCCATACGATCATCCTGACCACGCATTACCTGGAAGAAGCTGAGGCCCTGTGTAACCGCATCGCGCTCATGAAGCAGGGGCGGGTCATTGCGTTGGACACCACAGCCAACCTCATGGCGGCCTATCCCGGCGCGTCACTGGAGCAGGTTTTTGTCCGGACGATGCAGCAATGATCGGTTTCCTGACCCTGTTCGAAAAGGAGTTCCTGCGTTTCTGGAAAGTCAGTTTTCAGACGGTAGCTGCGCCGGTGCTGACGGCCCTGCTTTACCTGCTGATTTTTGGCCATGTGCTCGACGAACACGTGCAGGTCCATGGCGTGCGTTACATCAGCTTTCTGGTGCCAGGTCTGGTGATGATGCAGGTGTTGCAGAATGCCTTCGCCAATTCATCGTCGAGCCTGATCCAGGCCAAGATTACCGGCTCGATTGTATTTGTTTTGCTGCCGCCGATTCCCTATGGCGCCTTCTTTGCGGCCTACGTGCTGGCGGCCGTGGCGCGTGGCTTGATGGTTGGTGTCGGCGTGTTGCTGGCGACCGTGTGGTTCGCTGAGCTGAAGGTCGTCGCGCCATGGTGGACGCTGGTCTTTGCGTTGATTGGTGGCGGCTTGTTTGCGGCGCTGGGCATGATTGCCGGGGTCTGGTCCGAGAAGTTCGACCAGCTGGCGGCTTTCCAGAATTTTCTGATTATGCCGCTGACTATGTTGTCTGGTGTTTTCTACTCGATTTACACACTACCCACATTCTGGCAGGGGCTGTCGCATTACAATCCCGTCTTTTACATGATTGACGGCTTCCGTTATGGTTTTTTCGGCGTCTCTGACGTGGCACCGGAAACCAGTCTGGCGGTTGTCGTTACCTGCTTCGCTGCCGTGTCCATGCTGACCCTGCGCCTGCTGAAGCGGGGCTGGAAGCTCAGAGGCTGAACATGATGCACCCCGAACAAATCAAGCAACTCATCCTCGCCGGCATGGTCTGCGAGCACCTCGAGCTCGATGGCGATGGTCAGCATTTCCAGGCGACCGTGGTGAGCAATGAGTTTGCCGGCAAGAACCGCGTGCAGCGCCAGCAGCATGTGAACAAAATACTGAAGGAGAGATTCGATTCGGGTGAGTTGCATGCCTTGTCCTTCAAAACATTTACCCCGGAAGAATGGAGCGCGCAGCGTGGATAAGTTGTTGATTGAGGGAGGCAAGGTCCTCTCCGGTGAAGTGGCGATGTCGGGTGCCAAGAATGCCGCTTTGCCGATTCTGTGCGCCTCGCTGCTCACCGCCGATCCGTTGCATCTGACCAATGTGCCGCATCTCAACGACATCTCGACGATGCTGCGCCTGCTCGGCGACATGGGCGTCGGCGTGACCATGGATGGTGTGGACGGCATGGAACTAGACGGTGGTGGCCTGAATAACGCGGTTGCTTCCTACGAAATGGTCAAGACCATGCGCGCCTCGATCCTCGTGCTCGGTCCGCTGGTTGCCCGCTGTGGCGAAGCGCGTGTGTCGTTGCCCGGCGGCTGCGCCATCGGCGCCCGGCCGGTCGATCAGCACATCAAGGGGCT
>NZ_JAVHPH010000292.1:0-1315 GCF_036170495.1 Azonexus sp. | reverse complement strand
TGCCCGGCGGCTGCGCCATCGGCGCCCGGCCGGTCGATCAGCACATCAAGGGGCTGCAAGCCATGGGCGCTGAGGTTACGGTCGAGCAGGGTTACGTCCATGCCAAGGCGACCCGCCTCAAGGGCGCCCGCATCTGCACCGAGATGGTTACCGTGACCGGTACCGAAAACCTCATGATGGCGGCCTGTCTGGCCGATGGCGAGACGATCATCGAAAACGCGGCGCGCGAGCCGGAAGTGGTCGATCTGGCCAATTGCCTGGTGTCGATGGGGGCACGCATTTCCGGCGCCGGCACCGACGTCATCCGTATTCAGGGTGTTGACAAGTTGCATGGCGCAACGCACGCCATCATGCCTGACCGCATCGAAACCGGGACTTATCTCTGTGCGGCGGCGGCGACCGGCGGTGATATCCGTCTGCTCAAGACTTCGGCCGCCTATCTCGACACGGTCGTCGACAAGCTCATGGATGCCGGTTGTGAAATCACCGTCGAACGCGATGCCATCCGCCTCGTTGCTCCGCAGCGCCTGAAAGCGGTCAGCTTGCGCACGGCGCCTTACCCGGCCTTCCCGACCGACATGCAGGCTCAGTTCATGGCGATCAACTGCATTGCCGACGGCGTGGCAACGATACGTGAGACCATATTCGAAAACCGCTTCATGCACGTGAACGAGCTGATGCGCCTTGGTGCCAACATACAGATTGAAGGCAATAATGCCATCGTGCGTGGTGTCGATCATCTGGAAGGCGCTACCGTCATGGCGACTGATTTGCGCGCCTCGGCATCGCTGGTCATTGCCGGTCTTGTCGCCCAGGGCGAGACAGTCATCGACCGGATCTATCACCTGGATCGCGGCTACGAACGCATCGAGGAAAAGCTCGCCAAGCTCGGCGCTTCGGTCAGGCGCGTCAATTAACCCGGCGTCGTTGGGATATTGAAATTTGCAATTTTCTGCACTCCGCTGCAGAAAGTTGCAAAAAAGGCTTGGCGTATTCCAAATGCTGGCCCATACTCCGAGTCTCGGGATTTCCAGGCAGTGTTTTGTTCCTGCGCCGTACCACGGTTTGTCAGCTCTCCTCGGTCTTGGTTCTCGTGTTTTGTGGCGCAAGCCCGTATTTTTATTTTAGGAAGCTATCAAATGGCAAACGGTACCGTTAAGTGGTTCAACGACTCCAAGGGTTTTGGTTTTATCTCCCCGTCCGAAGGTGGTGAAGACCTCTTCGCTCACTTCTCTGCAATTCAAGGCAACGGTTTCAAGACCCTGGCCGAAAACCAGAAAGTGACGTTCGACGTCGTGAACGGCCCGAAGGGCAA
>NZ_JAVHPH010000291.1:10984-14061 GCF_036170495.1 Azonexus sp. | reverse complement strand
GATTGTTCGAGCTGGGTGCGGGTCAGGACGCGGCCGGCGTTTTCGAGCAGCATCTGGAGCAGTGAATACTCGCGGCTGGAGAGTTCGATTTCATCTCCGGCTAGCGTGACGCGATGCGCGGCGAGGTCGACGGCCAGTTCGCCGTGGGTCAGCAGCGGGGCGGCGCGGCCGGCGCTGCGCCGGGTCAGGGCGCGGATGCGGGCGCTCAGTTCGTCGAGGTCGATGGGTTTGACGAGGTAGTCGTCAGCCCCGGCATCGAGGCCGGAAACCTTATCGCCGGTGGCATCGCGGGCGGTCAGGATGAGGATGGGCACGGTCAGCCCCCGGCTCCGGGCGCGACGGAGGACATCCATGCCGGACAGGCGGGGCAAGCCGAGATCAAGGACGACGAGATCAAAATTTTCGCTCTGCAAGGCCTGGTCGGCGGAATGGCCATCGCGCAGCCAGTCGACAGCAAAGCCGGCTTGGCGGAGGCCGACGGTGAGGCCATCGCCGAGTTCAGGATCGTCTTCAACGAGCAGGATGCGCATGGGCTGATTTTATCAGCTAGCTGGCCAGCCACCAGCTGGCGGCTGCGACCCAGGCGAGCAGGAAGATGGCGGCCAGCGGTCGGGCCGATGCGATGGCTTGTTCCGGTGATCCCTGCTTGTGTCCGGTCAACATCGCCCGAACGAGGTTTTCGCCGTGCAACAGGCTGCCCGAGATGACGCCGGCGACGTGGATGAAGACGACGGTGAGCATGGTCGACGCCAGGCCTTCGTGGAGGTCTTCCAGCCATTCGCCGCCGATTTCGTTGTACATCGCCCAGCCGACCAGGCCGGTAGCGATGCCGAGAGCGAGCAGAAGCATGATGGCCCAGCCGCCGGCCGGGTTGTGGCCGGTGTGGTGCTCCGGTTCCAGGCGGATCAGGCTGCGCAGGTAAGCGACGACGGAGTCGGGGCCGCGCACGAAATCAATGAAGCGGGCATAGCGCGAGCCGATGAAGCCCCAGGGCAGGCGGAAGAGGGCAACAGCAACGACAACGCCGCCGGAGAGGGCATGGACGAGCCGGAAGGTTTCGCTTTCGGCGGTCAGCCAGGCGACGATGAAGCCGCCGACCATGAGCCAGTGGCCGAGGCGGACCGGCCAGTCCCAGACAAGAATTTTGTTCATGATTTACTCGCGCAGTTCGCGGATCGAAATATCGTGTTCGCTGTAGCTCCCCTTGGCCGCGCCGGGGTGACAGGCTTCGCAGTTGGCGGCCGACTTGACGCGCGGATCACGCCAGAATTTGGCCGGGATTTCGTCATGCTTGCGGATGAAGCGGGCGGTCTGGGTGATGCGCGGCGGATTGCCGGCATTGCCCAGGCGGCTGGCGCTGCCGGCGTTGCGTTCGAGAAAGGCGGTGATTTCCTGCCCGGTTTTCTGGTCGACCGTAGCATCGCTGCCGAAATGGTCGGCCAGACCCGCCATCAGCTTGCGCCAGTCGGTGGCCTGGAGCAGGGCGGGTTGGTAGGCAATGTGGCAACTGCTGCATTCGGTGGTGAAACTGGCCGGCGCGTTGGTGGGCATCGGCAAGCGATCGGCCAGGGCCGGCACGGCGTTGCCGAGCAGGGCGATGAGGAAAATTCGTTTCATTTCAGCGCACCTCACTCAGGTAAGTGATGAAATCGGCCTTCTCGGCCGGCGTGCAGGCGCGGCCGACGACTTCCTTGCAGTTGCGGCCGAACCATTTTTCAACCTTGGCCGGGTCGCTCAGGCGAGCCGGGTTGGCGGCAACCGCCATCGGCTTGATGGCTTTGCCGGTTACCGCATGCTGGCCGGCATTGAGCGGGTTGTCGGTGTGGCAACTGGTGCAGTCCGGCATCTTGTCGTTGTTGGCAAAACGCTGACGGAAAAAGGCGTCGCCGCGTTTGGCCGAGGGCGTGAAGCCGGCTTGCTGGCTGCTCGCTTCAGTGACGTAAATCTGACGAATCTGCTGCGGTGTTTCGGCGTGGCAGGCCAGGCTGGCGAGCAGCAGCGCTACGGCGGGAATGACTTTCATCCTCGTTCTCCTTTTTGTGTTGATGGGAAAGGAGTGTAGGGAGCGAGTCTTAAAGGGGGCTTAGGCGAAACTTAAGCGGGGATTAAGGCTAAGATCCGGGCCGCGGGGTCGTGCCCCGTGACCCACTGTTCAGGAATGCAAGATCGGAAGCCTGTCATGAAACTCCAGCATCTGCCCATGGGCGCCCGTTTCGAATATTCCGGCGTTACCTATGTCAAAACCGGGCCGCTGACGGCTTCTTCAGAAGTCGGTGGACAGAGCATCATTCCGCGCCATGCCGTGCTCCGGCCGCTCGATGTCCCAGCCACGGAAGGCAAGGGCAAGCTGGCGGCGCCGGTGGTCCGCAAGGCGTTCAACAGCTTTTTCGAAACTTGCCACCGGCTGGTCGGCGAAACCGGGCAGGCCGAACTGGAGCAGGCGCGCCAGCGTTTCCTGAAAGCGATTGATTAGCTGAGTCCCACGGTCAACGGGAAAAAAGGCAAAAAAATGGAAGGCATCGGCCTTCCATTTTTGTTTCTGGTCGCTGGGTGGATCAGAAGTTGATGCCGACCTTGGCCAGCAGCGCCCAGTTTTCGAAGCTGACGTTGTCGCTTTCGCTGGTGTTCAGGTAGCGCAGGTCAAGGCCCGAGTAGTACAGGCCCTTGCGGTAGTTGGCACCGACCACGGCGCCGTAGGCGAACAGGTTTTTGTCGGTGCGCCCGTTGTCGGCCATGACCATGCCGAGCACCGGGCCGGCGCCGACCGAGAAGCCGCGACCGACGGGCACGGTATAGCGCGGCGACAGCTCGAAGGAGGTTGATTTGATGCCCGATTCGTCGACGTGGTTGATCTGGACATGGGTGCGGATGCGGTTGTCGGGGGTCTGGATCAAGCCGCAGTTCATGTTGAAGTCGAGGCCGTAGACGAACATCGCATCGTCGTTGCCGGCCGGGGCGCCGATGACGCCGACGCTGACCGCGACGCTCGGCGCGAACTTGAAGCCGGATTGCAGGCCGGGGAAGAACTTCAGGCCATCGGCGTGGCTCGCCGTGGCGGCCAAGGTGAGGCCGGCGAC
>NZ_JAVHPH010000291.1:0-10884 GCF_036170495.1 Azonexus sp. | reverse complement strand
AGAACTTCAGGCCATCGGCGTGGCTCGCCGTGGCGGCCAAGGTGAGGCCGGCGACAAGGAGGGTGGATGCGAGGCGATTGATTTTCATGGTCTCTCCGAAAAGGGTTGTTATTGGCCGCTAGGCGAATGGCGAGACTCTATTCCGGGCAGATCGCCGGGTCTGTGACCCAGGTCACTCAACCGCCTATTTTTTTTGCAGCATGTTCTGGGCGGCGTCGAGGTCCGTTTTCCTGATCAGCCCCATTTTTTTCTCGACGACCTGGCCGTTGCGGTCGATGAACAGCGTGTAGGGCAGGCCGCCTTTGGTGTTGCCGAGCGCCTGCATGAGCGGAATGCCTTTTTCCTTGGCGATGAACACCGGGTAATCCATCTCGTAGGCCTTGGCGAAGTCCTTGGCCGGTTCGGCCTTGTCCTCGATGCCGATGCCGAGGACTTCGATCTTGCCCTTGTGGGCGGCGCGGAACTTGATGAGTTCGGGGATTTCAGCCCGGCAGGGGCCGCACCAGCGGGCCCAGAAATTGACGACGAGCGGCTTGCCGCGGTAGCGCTCGAGGGCCACCGGCTTGTCGTCGAGATCGTTAAGCGTGGCAGCGAAGAGCGGGGCGGAGGAAATTTCCTCTGCGACGACCACAGAAACAAAGGCTGGCCCTACGGTCAACCCGGAAAAAAGGCCAAAAATCAAAAGCGCAAACAGCTTTCTCAAGGCAGATCACCACGGCGGAAAATGAAGTAGCCGATGGTAGCACTGACGACGCCGAGCGCCGCCGGGTAGGCCAGGGCGAAAACCTTGTAGCCGGCCGTACCGAACAGGTCGAGGATGACGTAGGCCGAGGGGCCGAGGACGATCAGTTGCGGGTCGAAGAGGGCCAGCGCGGCGGTGCGGAAGACCTGTAGCGGATTGGCCAGGGCCAGCGTGACGGCGAGTTCCGGCGCGACCTTGCCCTGGATCATGACGCCGAGCAGGATGAGGTCGAGGAAGAGCAGCAGGAAGAGCCAGACCATGAAGGCGGCGCCTTGCGCCATGTCGGTGGTGCGCGCGATGGCCGAGATCAGCATGCCGATGCCGAGGAAGCACAAAGCCATGACGGCGAGCAGGGCGGTGTAGTAGCCGAACATGTCCCACGGCACTTCGATGCCCTGGATGGTCGCCCAGATCACGGCGCCGAGCATGGCCAAAAAGACCGGCGCAAAGACGACGATGTAGCGGCCGACGATCTTGCCCCAGAACCAGGCCGACAGCGACACCGGCAGCGATAGCAGGTATTCGAAGACGCCGGCCTCGCGGTCGCCGGCCACCGAGCGGACCGTGGTGATCAGCACGAAAATGGGCAGGATGGCCATGGTCAGCTGGATGTAGGTGACGAGCAGGCGCGACAGGCCGATGAAGCCGAGGACGCGCGATTCGGTCAGGCCGAAGAGAAAGAGCAGGGCGACGATGCCGCCGAAGACCAGGGTGTAAATCTGGAACCAGCGCGCACGAAGGGATTCGACGATATCGAGTTTGGCGGTGAGCCACAGTTGTTTCATGTTTTTATTTACCTTTGGCCAGCGTGTGCTGGCGCATGTCGGTGAAATCGAGGCTGCCCGGCATCGGCATCGAGACGGCAGCAAAGTTGTAACCCATCGGCGAGGTCTTGGTGATGAACTGGGCGCGGCGCGGGTCGAGCCAGATCATTTCATCACGGCTCTTGCTGTTGAAGTCGGCGACCCACAGGCGCGTCGCGGCATCGGCCAGCCATGGATATTTGTCAGCCTTTTCCTTGAGCCAGAAGGCCAGGCAGCCGGGGTCGTCGAATTTGAAGACGGTGTGGTCCGGTCCGCCGCGAATTTCGCCGGCGAAGCGACGGTCGGAGATGACCATGCTGCAGCGCACGCAGGTGTCGCGGTCCCACTTGATCTCGGCCATGCCGTCCGGCCAGTTGTCTTTTTTACAGCCGGAGAGCGCCGCAGCGAGCGGCGTCAGCAGCAGGCCGCCAAGGCCGAGGCGGCCAATGAAATCACGGCGATGCGAGTCGCACATGCTCAGTTCTCGGATAGCGAGAGGTCGCTAACCAGTGCCGTGTAACGTGAAATGATGCCGAGAAAGCGCAGGCGATCCGGCCCGGCGATCTCGCCTTCCCACACCCGGTTGTCGTCGTGGCTGGCGAAGTTCCAGCCATCCAATGCTTTGGCGAAGGCCGGTTCGAAGCGGCTCAACACGATGCGACAGGCCAGCCGGGCGGTCAGCGTCACGGCGTCGGCCACCTTGTCGTCGAGGACGATTTTGCCGGTGTCCATTTCGACGACGCGATTGACCAGCGCCGAGACTTCGTCGAGACGGTGGCTGGAGATGATCATCGTCGCGTCGTCGAGGCGTTCGGCGAGCAGGTCGAAGAAGATCTTGCGCGCTTCCGGGTCGAGGTTGGCGGCCGGCTCGTCCATGACCAGCACACTGGCTTCGCGACCGAGTGCAATGGCGATTAGCAGCTTCTGCTTCATGCCGCCGGAAAGCCGGACAAACTGGCGGGCGAGGATTTCATCGACGTCGAGGCCAAGGCGCCGGGCGATGGCGTGGATGCGCTGCGGGTCGGTGCCGCATAGCGAGGCCGAGAAATCGATGAGCTGGCCGACCGGCATCTTGAGCGGCGGCGGCAGTTGCGGCACGAAACCGATGCGGCCGAGCACCTCGGTGCGGTTGCTGCGCGGGTCGAGGCCATTGATGGCGACGCTGCCGTCGTGCGTGTATTCGCCGAGCAGGCAGCGGATCAGCGTGGTCTTGCCGGCGCCGTTCGAGCCGATCAGGGCAACGCGCTCGCCGAGGCCGATGTTGAGGCTGATGCCATCGAGCACCCGGGCTTTGCGGAAGGTTTTCGCAATGTTCTTGAACTGGATCATGCCGGCGATTATAGGGAGGGGGCCGAGTTTGGCGTTGAATCTGAATCAAAAAATGTGCTGCCCGGCTGGCCGAGGAACGAGAGAGCGACGAACGCAGCACGAAAAGTGAATATTAGCCCATGTTCGTATTATTACTTTTGTCGTAATTGTATGGTTCGAGTGCCTCTGTTAGGGTTGAACAAATTCCAAAGAGTTCAAAAATATGAAAAACAACCAGCCGGTGTTTGATCGTGAATATGTCATTCGTCCGGAGTCCAGCATCATCAGCCGGACCGATGAAAAGGGTTTAATTACCTACGTCAATGATGATTTCGTCGAAGCTTCCGGCTTTTGCCGGGAGGACCTGATCGGTCAGCCCCACAACATCGTTCGCCATCCGGATATGCCGTCCGAGGCATTTCGCGATATGTGGGCTACGCTTGAGCGGGGAAAGCCGTGGGGCGGTGTTGTCAAGAACCGGCGCCAGGACGGCAGTTTCTACTGGGTCAAGGCGATGGCCACACCGCTGTCTTCCGGCGGCTACATGTCGGTACGGAGCACGGCGAGCGCCGCCGAAATTCGCGCCGCGAGCGCCTTGTACGAGCAGATGCGCCGTGATTCGACCTTGCTGCTCGAGCAGGGGAGCATCCGGGGCGGCCTGTTCAAGCGGCTGTTCCGGCGGCTCAACGACATCGATCTGAGCACGCGGCTGTGGTTGTCGACGCTGGCGTCCATCGTCATTGTCTGCCTGAGTCTCGGGCTGGGGCTGCAGGTTGTCGCAGCCGTCCCGGTTTCGACCCTGACACCGGAAGTCGCCGGGCGCATTGCCGGCCTGCATCAGGCGATGTTGATCATTGGCGGACTGACCCTGCTCGCCTGGCCGCCGCTGGCCTGGGTGATCATTCGCGAATTTAACCGACCGGTCCGGGCGGCGATTGAGGCGGCCCGCCGCATGGCGGCGATGGACCTCAGCCAGCCGGTTCCCGTGCATGGCGATGACGAAGTCGGCCAGTTGCTGGCCCAGCTTGCCATCATGCGCAATCACTTTCAGGAAATGGCGGCGATGCTCCGTCAGAGCACGGCCAAGCTCGACACGATGGCCCGGCGTCTCGCCGATTCCAGCCAGGCATCGGCGAGCGCGGCATCCGATCAGGCGGAAGTGGCAACCAACATGGCCGCTTCGGTTGAGGAATTGTCGGTGTCGATCGACCACGTCACCGAGTTTTCGACCGAGGCGGATACGCTTTCCCGTGCCTCGGGCAGTGCTTCGCGCGAAGGCGGCGGTGTCATCCAGCGCGCCGCCAATGAAATGACCCACATTGCCGATACGGTAAACGGCTCGGCGACAGCCATTCGCGAACTGGAATCCTATACGGTCGAGATCTCGAGCATCGTCAATGTCATCAAGGAAATCGCCGACCAGACCAACCTGCTGGCCCTCAATGCGGCCATCGAGGCAGCACGCGCCGGCGAGCAGGGGCGCGGCTTTGCCGTGGTCGCCGATGAAGTGCGCAAATTGGCAGAGCGTACCGCGTCGTCGACCAAGGAGATCGCCGGCATGATTGAAAAAGTGCAGGCCAGTTCGCAGCATGCGGTGAGCGAAATGGAAAACAGTGTCGACCAGGTCCAGTCCGGTGTCGACCTGGCGCGTCAGGCCGAGCAGTCGATTGGAACGATTCAGGTCAGTTCGGGGCAGGTTGCCGAAGCAGTCAATGAAATTTCCCTGGCCATCCGTGAGCAGAGTACCGCCGCCCGCGAGATTGCCCAGAACGTCGAGCGGGTTGCCCAGATGACCGAACAGGGATCGCAGGCCAGCCAGGCGGCGGCTTTGCTGGCCGGTGAGGTCAATGATCTATCCGGCGAATTGCGGCGGCTGGCCGAGACGTTCAGGATTTGACGGGCATGTGTTCCACGGTCAACCGGAAATAATGGCCAAAATTCAAATCGGCTTGGACAGCCATTTGAACAGGGTGGCAAACAGCTGTTCGGGATCAACTGGCTTGCCGATATGGTCGTTCATCCCGGCGTCCAGGCATTTTTGCCGGTCACCGGTGAAGGCATTCGCTGTCAGGGCCAGAATCGGAACTGCTTCCCGGCCCGGCAGGGTGCGGATGATCTGCGATGCTTCGATCCCATTCATATTCGGCATTTGCAGGTCGAGCAGGATCAGATCGTAGGTCATGCGTCTCGCCAGCTCGACGGCCTCGACACCATCCTCGGCCAGATCGACGACGAGGCCGGCCGACTCCAGCAGTTCGCGCGAAACTTCCTGGTTGATCGGCTCGTCTTCGGCGAGCAGGATGCGCGCCCCGGCATAGCGGGCTTTCAGGTTTTCTTCCGGTAGTTGATCGACGGCCTGGCCGGCTGCTGCGATGCTAGCCGCCGCTTTTTTCAGCCTGGCCGTGAACCAGAAAGTACTGCCCAAGCCGGGCTGGCTGTCGACACCGATACTGCCGCCCATCAGCGTGGCCAGACGCTTGCTGATGGCCAGCCCGAGTCCGGTCCCGCCGTACTTTCGCGTCATCGAGTTGTCGGACTGTTCGAACGCCTGGAACAGTCGGCTCTGGTCCTCGGCCGAAATGCCGATCCCGGTGTCGCGTATGGCGCAGTGCAGGAGCAGGTCGGTCGACGTTTCCTGGCTGGCCGAGATGTCCAGGCTGACCGACCCCTGGTTGGTGAACTTGATGGCGTTGCTGGTTAGATTGAGCAAAATCTGGCCAAGCCGCAGAAAGTCGCCGCGGAGCGGCTGGCTGGCCAGCCCGGGGGCGATGTCGATGCGCAGCGTCAGGCCTTTTGCCGCGGCTGCCGGAAGCGCCAGGTTGCTCAGATTGTCGAGCGGGGTGGCGAGCATGAAGTCGACTTCATCGAGCGTCAGGCGTTCGGCTTCGATCTTGGAAATGTCGAGGATGTCGTTGATCACATGCAGCAGATGTTGTGAGGCCTTGGCGACTTTGCCGAGCTGGTCGCGCAGCTTGGGGTCGGTCGCCTGTTTGAGGGCCAGGCCGGTCATGCCCATGATGGCGTTCATCGGCGTCCGCAGTTCGTGGCTCATGTTGGCCAGGAAGGTGCTCTTGGCGCGGCTGGCCGCTTCGGCCGCTTCCTTGGCAATCGACAGCGCGGCGGTGCGCTGCTCGACGAGTTCTTCGAGGTGATCGCGGTGCCGCCTCAGCTCAGCCTCGGCATTCTTGCGTTCGGTGATGTCGCGGGTGATGCCGTGGTAGCCGATGATCCTCCCCGTGCTGTCGTACTCCGGCTTTGACTGCACTTCACCCCAGACCAGGCTACCGTTCTTGCAGAGATGCTGCGCCTCGAAGGTGATCGATCCGAGCCGAATATTCCGCCGAATCATTTCCCCGCGCTCCTGCATGATCCTGCTGACGCGGGTCCGCCCGTCTTCGTTGAACAGTTCAAGGATATGGTGGCCCACGACTTCATCGGGACGGAAGCCGCGAATCCGTTCGTCGGAGGGGCTGATGTAGGAGATGATCAAGTTGCTATCGGTTTTCCAGATGACATCCTGCACATCCTCGGTCAGCAGCCGGTAGTGGGCTTCACTGCGTTGGAGTCTTTCCTCGGCCAGGTTTTTCTCGAGGGCAATGCTGGCCAGGCGGGCACATTGCTCGATGAGGTAGATGTCGTGGTCGGCCGGCGTGTGTGGCTGGCGGTGGTAGATGGCGAAGGTGCCGAGCACCCGGCCATCCGAGGCGAGGATGGGTTGCGACCAGCAGGCACCGAGTCCGGCGCTGGCGGCCAGTTCCTTGAAGTTAACCCAGTAGGGATGAGTCGAAATATCATCGACGATAACGCGCTGGCCGGTGAAGGCAGACGTGCCGCAGGAGCCGACGCCCATGCCGATGGCAACGCCTTCGAGGGCCTTGTTATAGAAATCGGGGAGGCTGGGGGCGATGCCCTTCTCGATGTGCGTTCCTTCGCTGTTGAGCAGGATGATGCTGCACAGCATCGCCGGATAGAGTTGCTCTGCTCCGCGCACGAGCGCTTCAAGGACGTCGGAGAGCGGTTCGCCGCCGGCCAGAAGCTCCAGAACATGGGTGCGGAACCGGTCGTGCCGTTCGGCCCGTTTCGTCTCGCTGATGTCGATGAAGGTGCAGATGACCTGACGCAGACTGCCATCCGCCGCCAGATCCGGCTTGGCGCTCAGCAATAGCCAGACACGGTCCAGGCTGGTCGGTCGATAGACACCCATGACGACGTTTTCGACGGGCAGCCCCGTCGCTATGGCTCGGGGTACTGGATGATCGTCGCCGGGGAAGGGCGAGCCGTCTTCGTGAATGACGTTCCAGTCCGGGTCGAGGCTGGTTTTGCCGAGTAACTCGCTTTCTTCGAGTCCGAGTAGTTCACGCGCAATCCGGTTGCATTGGAGGATTTCGGAAGAAGGTGACTGGATCAAAACGCCAACCTGAAGATCGGCCACCAGTCGGCGGTAGTTTTCCCGACTTTCCTGGAGGGCGGTTTCGCGCTGAATCACGCTTCCGAGTAGACGATTAAAACCGCCGATTAATTCTCCGATCTCATCCTGCCGATATATCGGCAACAGGCGTGGTGTCTGACTCGTATTCGACAGGGTGGCCAGCGTAGTGGTCGCCGCAATCATCGGCGCGAATTGTCGCCGCAGCATCCACGCCGTCATCCACCAGACCAGAGCGCCAGCCAGCAGTGTGAGCAGGCCGGTAGCGAGCAGGAGGCGCTGGCGCATGGTGGTGATCGAGGCAAAGGCTGATTCGGTGGGCAGCGCGGATACGATGAACCAGCCGGCCACCGGAATGCCCTTGGCAGCGGTCAGCTCCTCGACGCCACGGGAGCTGACGGCAATGCCATAGCCTTCATAGCCTTGCACATATTTGTCATGCATCTTGTTGATGCCGGCTGGCGGGGCTGGCTGCATGATGCGGCTCTTGTCGGTGGCGCTGACAATCAACTGGTGTTGCGGAGCGATGACCAGATAGCCGCCAGTTTTGCTGAAGCGGCTTGATGTCACCCGATCAAGGAAATTCAGTTTGCCAAGATTGATGGCGCCGACTAGCGCGCCGATGACCTGACCTTTGCCATCGCGAATGGGCACCGCCATGCCGACAACGGGGGTCTGCAAAATCCGGCCGAGGACCGGACGGCCGATGGTCGATTTGCCCTCCTTGAGGGCGCCGATCATGTAGTCCCGATCCATGTAATTGGTGCTGACACGTTCCTCGGAAAAAGGTATGGAAGCGACTGCCTTGGCATCAGCACCGGCGGCACGCACGCCACCGTTGAACATAAGCTGCAGAATTGGCCGTTCTTCGAGCAATCTCTGTAGCGCGGCGGCGTTCTTCAGCATGCCCGGCGTAATTTCAGAAGCAATTTTTTCCAGCGCCTTCAAACGCTCATCCAGCTCTGAATTAACTTGTGCGGCAACCAGGGAGACCGTCGCGAATTGTTGTTCGCCGAGTTGGTGTTGCATGTCTTCACGCAGCATCCGGCTGGCGTAGAAGGCCAACGACCAGATGCCGATCAGAAAGACAGCCAGTGTGAAGAGGGTCAGTCTGGTCGTGAGCGAAGTCTTTTGAAAGAGGTTCAAGCTCATGGATGGGCCTTCAGTTGGCAAAAAGCAAGTTCAGATATTTTTCTGAACTTTATCACTTTTGCCGCCCTTTTCATGGAGACGCAAGGCATTGCCCCCCCGATTTTTTCCGGCTGAGCGGAAATGTTCGAATGCTACGGTCAACCGGAAAAAACGGCCAAAATTCAAGCCAGCTTGGACAGGCCCTTGACCTCGAACGACAACGAGCCGGTCGGGCAGACATCGACGCACAATCCGCAGCGCGTGCAGTCGGGGCCGATCGGGACTTCGGTCTCGACGGCGCGGCCCTTGATTACCGTATCGAGTACGTGCGGTACGAGGCAGACCTTGCGGCAGTCGCCTTCGTGGAAGCAGCCGTCGAGCTTGTACTTGATGCGGACCGGCGAGACGATGCCGACGACGCCGTAGGTCAGGCCGATCGGGCAGGCGTAGCGGCACCAGGCGCGGCGCGAGAAGAAGACTTCGAAGAAAAGCAGGGCGAGGACCCAGAGCAGGGCCAGGCCCGGGCCGTAGATCAAGGCGCGGGAGAGGATGCCGGTCGGCGAGATGGCCTCGAAGACGGTGTAACCGGTGGCCAGGGCGAGCAGGGCGAAGACGGCCCAGAAAACGGTGCGCAGGCGACGGTCCATGTTCTGGTCGGTGACCAGTTTTTTGCTGACCAGAAAGAGATGGATTTTCTCGGCCCATTCGGCCAGTAGGTGGTAGGGGCAAACCCACGAACAGAAGGTGCGACCGCCGAGCAGGACCCACAGCACGAGCACCGTGCCGGTGCCGATCAGCAGGTTGTTGATGATGTGCTTGTGGGCGAGCATGACCTGCAGCGCCGAGTTGAGGTCGATCAGGTGGAAGCCGACAAAGCGCGAGGCGGTCAGCGCGCCTTCGAGAATTTGGATGTCGAGGCCGAAGGACAACGTGAAGAGCAGGTTGGCGAAGATCAGCGTCGCCCAGCGGCGGTTGCGCCATTTGTGGCTCGGGGTGGCGTGGGCGCGGGCGTGCAGCTTTTCGGCGATGAGGTCGCGATTGCCCTTTTTGTAGAAGTGAATCTGCTGGGCGGCCGGGCTGATTTCCTTCGGCTTGCTGGGTTCGGCGCCGAACAGCACCTTGATCTGATCAAAAAACCGGCGTTTGAGGAGCGTGCTCATCGCGGGGGATTTCCTTTGGTCATATTTTCCAGACCTCGCCGGCTTCGATGGTGATGGCGGTGGGTTCGACTGGGCAGACCATTTCGCAGACGCCGCAGCCGACACAGGGTTCATGGACGACCGGCGACTTGCGCTGGCTGCCATCGGGGGCAAACACCGTTTCGATCGAAATGGCGCCCTTGATCGGGCACTGGCGAACGCACAGGTCGCATTCGGCGAGTTCGTAGGGATGGCTGCTGATTTTGACCGGTTTCCAGCGGTCGACGTCCATGTAGCGCAATTTGCCCTTGAATTCTCCGCCCCGTGTCTGGCCCTTGAAGCCCTTGCCCTGGACGGCCAGGCAGGCTTCGGGACGGGTCAGGCGGGCGACGCCGATGCGCTCGTGCATATTGAGCGTTGGCTCGGGGTCGTTTTCCTTGGCTAGCAAAATAGGTTTGGCGGCGAGTGCGGCGCCCGGACGAACCGGCAGGAATGCCGGTTTGTGATAGGTCAGCGAACCGGTTGGGCAGGCCAGGATGCACTGCACGGCGTCGCAGGAGAAATCGCAGGCCTGGGCGCGCGGGTCGATGTAGGGCGTGCCGACGCCAACGCCGTCGATCAGGTCGGCCAGCTTGATGGCCGAGACCGGGCAGACCTGGACGCACTGACCGCATTTGATGCAGCTGCCGAGAAAGTCCTTTTCGTCGAGCGCGCCAGGTGGGCGCAGGCGTTTCTTCTGGGCATAAACGAGGGGCAGGAAGCCCGACATGGCGGCACCGAGGACGCCGCCGGTGAGTAGGATGGTGCGCAGCACGCGGCGCCGGTTGGTCTGCCGCTTGGCGATTGAGACGGCCGGTTTGCCGTTGGCGGAGGGTTGGCGGGCCGTGTTGCTGCCGTTGGCGTTGTTGTCGTTACCGACTTCTTCGTCGATCTCGCTCATGATCGTGCTGTTCTTTCAGGTTTGACGAAGCGCGGCGTCTCGTCGCGCAAAATCAGGTCCGGTGTGGAGAAGGGGGCCAGGCGTTCAAGGAAATCGAGCAGTTCCATGACTGGCGAGCTGCGGAAAAAGCGCGCCACCGGCAGCTCCATCCAGATCTGGTCGGCGTAGGCGTAAAGCTCGTGGGTCTTGTCGCCGACGCCGTCGCCATCGCGGTCGAAACCCTGGTAGTCGTCCCAGTAATTGCCGCGCCAGACGTTCTTCGGACTATTGTTGTTGTCGCCATGGCCGCCGTAGGCGACCTGGGTCAGGTTGCCTTCAAAAACGTTGTCGATCACGTTGTTGCCGCCGGTTTCGCTGTTGAACAGGATGCCAACGCCGTTGTAGGCGAAGCGGTT
>NZ_JAVHPH010000290.1:0-43374 GCF_036170495.1 Azonexus sp. | reverse complement strand
ACTGGCTGCGCGTCCTGCGCGAAGGGCGCGAACTGGGCGCCGTGCAATGCGGTTTCTCCGGCGGCGAACCGCTGCTGCGCGACGACCTCGAAATCCTCATCGGCGAAGCCCGCCAGCTCGGCTACTACACCAACCTCATCACCTCCGGCGTCGGCCTCACCGAAGCGCGCCTCGACGCCTTCAAGGCCGCTGGTCTCGACCACATCCAGCTCTCCTTTCAGGATTCGACCAAGGAGATCAATGACTTCCTGACCCACACGCGCACCTTCGACCTCAAGCAGAAGGTCGGCGAAATGATCAAGGCGCGCGGCTGGCCGATGGTCATGAACGTCGTCATCCACCGCCTGAACATCGACCACATCGGCCGCATCATCGAAATGGCCGACGCCCTCGGCGCCGAATACCTCGAACTGGCCAACGCCCAGTACTACTCCTGGGCGCTGCTCAACCGCGACCAGCTCATGCCGTCACGCGAACAACTGCGCCGCGCCGAAGCCGTGACCAACGAATGGAAGGAAAACCTGGCCGAGCGCATGCGCATCCTCTTCGTCGTCCCCGACTACCACGAAGGCAAGCCGAAGAAATGCATGAACGGCTGGGGCAACGTCTTCCTGACCGTGACGCCCGACGGCACCGCCCTGCCCTGCCACACCGCCCGCATGCTGCCCGGCCTGAGCTTCCCGAACGTCCGCGACAGCAGCCTGCACGACATCTGGTACGACTCCGAAGGCTTCAACCACTACCGCGGCACCGGCTGGATGAAAAAGCCCTGCCGCGACTGCGACCACAAGGAAGAAGACCTCGGCGGCTGCCGCTGCCAGGCCTATTTGCTCGCCGGCGATGCCGACGCGGCCGACCCCGTCTGCCCGAAAAGCCCGCACCATGGAATCGTCAGCACGGCGCTCGAAAATGCCACGATTCCGGATCGCCAGACACAGCCGCTCATCTTCCGCGACCCGAAGGAAAGCAAGCGGCTGATTGAAGAAGCGGAAGCGTCAGAATCGACCAGCTGACCCGCCAGTTGGCCATTCCTACGGTCAACCGGAAAAAAAGGGCGAAATTTGAAATCGAGATATTTCGGATCGCTTCGGCGAGGGACTGTTTGTCGTTCAAACCTTGCTCAGGCGGACACGCTACGGCGAGCATTCAAGGCTGCTTCTGTTTTTTGCGAATGAGCATTTCGTGCCCATAGCGGAGCTCGGGCGGTTCAAAGGCAAGTACTGATGCGACCTGCCGCTCAACGCGTCCTATTGAAGTAACAGGACGACCAAAGCCGGGAACGGCCCACCGTTGGCTGTTGGTAGCAATCAGACGCATCTCCACCAATGCCCAACGGCAGAGTCACACTTTGCCGCTTTCTTTGAGAATCACCCTTCATTCAATGCAGCTTTTATCTGCGCAGCAACCGGGCTACGGCGAAAATCTCGTCTAGCATAATTCAACTGTGCCTTGAGGCTAGGTGAATACTGTTCATCCTTGCCAAGTTTTTCTGACATTAGAAATGGACGTACCTCTTGCGTTTTGCGGAAACCAGGCTCATCGAACAAGCAGTCTTCACCACCAGCCCGAAAATAATCGTCGATTACGTTGATGGAAATTGCGCCAATTTCCTCCAACAAATTAGTCTTATCCAGTGTGTCAATACACTTTGAAATATCGTCACTGCCATGCGCCATATCGTGCATTAGGAGGAAATTCCGCAGCAGATCAACCACGATCATATAGAACAAAAAACGGGTCAACGCGCGCGATTGCTTCTCTGAAGCACGGCCAAAATTGTATGTATCGGCCAAACGCTGGAGCAGATATGCGGAGTACATTGCCTCAACACCGAATTCTGGCAAGGAGCTAACCTTCTTGAACCAAACACCACCTGGCGCAAAGGGTGAATTACTTCCCAGAGCTGCTCCAGGCTCAGCTAGCCAACCTGCCACATATATCTTCAATAAATCAAAAGCGTAGGCAGAAGCCTCATACTGGGGCTGTGCCAACGGATTCTGTTTTTGCCAAGCCTTACGGGCATCCCAGGCACCACGTTGAATTTCGAGAAATACACCGTACTGCGCATTAAATATAGAAGCCCAACTGCGGAAATTCTGCTCCAGCGAAATAAAATCCTTGTCGCTCACCGCATTCTGTGAGTTGGTATAGCGCGTGGTTTCGGTGAGCAGCCCTTCACCTTCATCACCAACCACCACGATTTTCGTTACAACCACGGCACTATCTAAGCGTTTCAGCCAATGATCGTGCAGCGGGTTACTATTTCCCTTGCCGCCAGAATTTAGTTTTTGCTGCAGAACCAGATGGATCGAGCGAGTGGTCTGACAACCGTTGACCACGTAGGGATTAGTCAAATTAATCTTGCCATCCGCATCCAACTCCACGGCTTCAGCCACGATGGTGATGCCATTGTTGTAAAGACCGAAGCGCTCAGGGTATTGCTCAATGGTATGTTCGATTCCCTTGTTAACCTTACGCCGATGGCCTAGGAACTTGCGGACGTTCTTGTCGTACAGCGTATCTAGGTCGCCGGTCTGCTTTTTGTATGCCTGCATGAAGGCAAATACATCTACCAATTTCGTTGCGCCTACGAAAAGGATGTCGCCTGAACTGGCAATGGTGGTTTTAAGCGGTACCTTCAGCCTGTTGCCGCCACCCGTATCTCCCTCGGGCCTTTTGTTGTAGATCGTCTCGATGGAAACATCTTCGACATGGAAAATCGAACCGAATTTTTCCTGACCAATCCTCCTGATTGCTTGCATATCGTCGTATTGCGTATGACTCAATCGCTGGTTAGTAGCTACCACATATTCCAGACGATCCTTTACTCCAGCTTGCGAGAGGAATTGCCGAATGCGTTTAACCACATCACCAGACAAAGAGGAAAGGTTTTCGCGTTGCCCTTCCAGCGTGGCGAATACTTTCTGTGCTTCGGCAAACAACGTATCCGTGCCCTTGAACGCACTTCCGTACTTGCTCTGAACGAGCATCCACGTATCCCCGTCTCCCCCCTCTTCACTGCCGTGAGGAATAAACACTGCTGCATCAATACCACCATCACCAGCGCCATCGCAGTAGATGATCTCTGCTGCATCCGAATCAAGCTCAAGCCAGTCCCGTAGGATTTTCTGAGCAAACCGATGTCCTTTCCGTGTGCTTGAGGGCATACCAGCCTCAATTTCCTCAAGCCATTGCGCCTCAAAATCTGACAGTGAAACCATGTATATCCCCAATGTTTGTTTTCTAGTGATCGAATTCTACGGGTATGGGGGAGAGGCGACTAGGAAGCCATAGCTACCCGCATAGCCAGACTATCTATCTCCCGCCGGTTACGACTAATGATAAACGAATGCCCTAACGGCAGCGCTGGAAGTACAGCTGACGCTACAATGACTGCAAAAGGAACGTGCCGAGTTCCCGCTGTTGGCCGAAAGCCCCCAAGCGAACACCCACAGAATCCCGCCTCATTCAAAGCCTTCACCGGCCAGCACGAATATCCGCACCCATCCTGTCAGGATCACCCAGCGCTCCGCAGCGCCTTGGCCGCCTCGATCCTCAAGGCCAACGGCACGCTGGCATCGTTCATCACCGCCATCAGAAATTCTCGTGGTTCGCTGTAGCCGCCGCCGATGGTGGTGTGGGCCGTCCCCGCTACCGGCCCCTGGTCTGCCGGCAAAGGGGCGGTCAATGCCGCCAGGGCACGGGCAAATTCGGCTGGTTCGATGGGGGTGATGGCGGCCAGCTGGTCGGCCTGGCGATCGGGGTTAGGTTCGAAATCGAGGCCGCCTTCGTCGGCGAACATGGCGCCCATGGTCGGGTCGATGAAGGTTGACCAGCGACCGCTGTCGGCCGAGAGCGCAGGGATGCGGCGCACGTGGTCGGTCCCGCCGGCCGAGGGCAATAGGGCCAGGTCGTGGTCGGCGATGTCGCCGAGGTATTGGCGGCGCAGAGCGGCGAGAAAACGGGCTGCGCTTTCCGGCGCTATCGGTTCGGCGAGCGGCAGCCATATCTGGAAGCCGGCCTTGCCGTCGACGCCGACAGCCGGCAGCGGCAGGCTGAGGGTTTCCTGCAGGCCGTCGAGCAACGCCGCCACGGCTGGCCAGTCACGCGAACGGGCGAAACCGACGATGAGCGTTGCCACCCGGCCGTTGCCATCAAGCAGCGCTATCTCCTCTGTCGCCGCATCCGGCAGGCGGAACAATCGCTTCAGTTCGCTTTGCAAACGCCTCATCTTTGCCCCATTCGAATCGATTCCTGCGGTCAACCGGAAATTTTGCCCAAAATTAAAATGCTGCCTACGCCACCAGCCGCCCGGACTGAATACGCAGCACGCGCCCGCAGCGAGCCGCGATGGCTTCGTCGTGGGTGACCAGCAGCAAGGTGGTTCCCTGCTTGGCGTTCAAGTCAAACATCAGGTCGCTAACCTGCTGGCCGGTCGCTGCGTCGAGGTTGCCGGTCGGTTCGTCGGCCAGCACGAGTTGCGGGTTGGGGGCGAAGGCGCGGGCCAGGGCGACGCGCTGTTGCTCGCCGCCGGACAGATGTTTCGGGTAATGTTTGAGGCGGTGGCTCAGGCCGACGCGTTCGAGCCAATCGCTGGCTGCCACGGTCGACCGGGAAAAACCGGCCAATTCCAAAGGCAGCATGACGTTTTCCAGCGCAGTCAGCGAGGGCAGCAACTGGAAGGACTGGAAGACGAAACCGAGCAGGCGGCCGCGCAGTTTGGCGCGCTGGTCTTCATCGAGTGAATTGAGCGAAACGTCGTCGAGCCGCACCTCGCCCGCCGTCGGCGTATCGAGCCCGGCGAGCAGCCCGAGCAGCGTCGATTTGCCGGAACCGGAGGCGCCGACGATGGCCACCGTTTCACCCGGCATGACCGAAAAGGAAATATCCTGCAAAATCGTCAGCGGCTCGCCGCCGTTATCGACGGTTTTGCCCAGCCCCACCACTTCAATCACCGGTTTCCCTGCCATGCGCTTCGCTCTCTTCCTGTTGGCCCTGCTCTTCACCGCCCCGCCCGCCCTGGCCGCCAAGACCATCCTGGTCATGGGTGACTCCTTGTCGGCCGGCTACGGCATCCGTCCGGAACAAGCCTGGCCGTCGCTGCTCGACAAACGCCTTGCCGAAAAGCGCCTCGATTATAGCGTTGCCAACCTGTCGATCTCCGGCGAAACCACGGCCGGCGGACGCTCGCGCCTCGGCCCGGCACTGACCACCTACCATCCAGCCATCGTCGTCATCGCGCTCGGCGCCAACGACGGCCTGCGCGGCCTGCCGCTCGGCCAGATGCGCAACAACCTCAACGCCATGGTCGACGCCTCGCGCGCTGCCGGGGCCCGAGTCGTGCTGGCCGGCATGCGCTTGCCGCCCAATTACGGGCCGTATGCAACCGATTTTTTCACCAGTTTCAAGTCCATCGCCCAGGCCAAGAAGGCGCCGCTCATCGATTTCCTGCTCGAACCGCTCAATACCCAACCGCAACTGTTCCAGGCCGACAACCTGCACCCGCTGGCCGAGGCCCAGCCGCTGATCCTCGACCACGTCTGGCCGACCCTTGCCCCGCTGTTAAAATAGCCGGATGAAGCCTTCCCGCCCCACCGTGGCCGATCTCGCGGCCTACGACGAAATCATCGACGTCCGCTCGCCAGCCGAATTTGCCGAAGACCACATTCCCGGCGCCATCAACTGCCCGGTGCTCGACAACGAGCAGCGCATCCAGGTCGGCACGATCTACAAGCAGGTGTCGCCCTTCGAGGCCAAGAAAATCGGCGCCGCGCTGGTTTCCGAAAACATCGCCAAACATTTGAAAGAACGTTTCCTCGACCGCCCGAAAACCTGGAAGCCGCTGATCTACTGCTGGCGCGGCGGCGACCGCAGCGGCTCGATGACCACCGTTTTCAAGGCCATCGGCTGGCGTGCCGGGCAACTCGATAGCGGCTACAAATCCTGGCGCAGCCATGTCATCGCGACGCTTGAAGCGCGGCCGCAGCTATTCCGGTTTACTGTCGTCTGCGGCGCCACCGGCAATGCCAAGACGCGCATCCTGCAAGCGATAGGCGAACTCGGCGAACAGATTCTCGATCTCGAAAACCTGGCCAATCACAAGGGCTCGGTGCTCGGCGTCCAGCCCGATTCACCGCAGCCCTCACAAAAAGGTTTTGAAACCGCCCTGATGCAGGCTCTCGCCGCGCTCGATCCGGCCCGCCCGGTCTATGTCGAGGCGGAAAGCCGCAAGATCGGCAACCTGCACGTACCGGAAGCGATGATCGCCCGCATCCGCGATGGCGAATGCATCGCCGTCGAGGCCACGCTCGATGCCCGCATCGCCTTCTTGCTCAAGGATTACGACTACTTCCTGACCCGCCCCGAGTTTCTTGGCGAGCGGCTCGAAGCCCTGCGCTCGCTGCAAAGCCGCGAAACGATGGCGCGCTGGCAGCAGTTCATCGTTGATGCCGACTGGCCGATGCTGGTGCGCGAGCTGCTCGAACTGCATTACGACCCGCTCTACCGGCGCTCGCAGGACCACAACTTCGCCGGCATGCCGGATTCCGGCAAGTTCTCGACCGACGATCTGTCCGAGGACGGCATCAAACGGCTAGCCGCCGCTATCGTTCACGCGCGAACGGCGCAGATCGCCTGACGCATGGCCGGCTTCGGGCTGGCCATGTAGCCTTCTTCGAAGGCGATTTGACGCAAGCCGGCCGCTTGGGCCACCTCACGCAACTCGCCCGGCCGGAGCAGAAAAGCCGGGCTCGACGGCTTGCCGTAAGCCTCGTTGCCGAGCATGAACGTCTCGTAAATCAGCACGCCGCCGGGCGCCAGCATGGCCAGCAAATCTGGCAAACGCGGCCGCCACAGGTAATTGGTGACGACGATGCCGGCGAATGTCCGGCCAGCCAGCGGCCACTCGTCGCCTTCCAGATCGAGCTGCGTCGCGGTGACCCCCGGCACATTCTGCAATTTCAAAATTGCCGCAAAATCCCGGTCGACCGCAGCAACCTCGAATCCCAGCCTGGCCAGCAGTCGGGCGTGGCGACCGCTGCCACAAGCCAGGTCGAGCACGCGCCCGCCCGTCTCGATCAGTCCGCAATGCGCGGTAACCCAGGGCGATGGCAGTATGATTTGCGGCAATTCATTCAGGGAGTCGGTCATGTCGGGCGTTGTCGTTGCAGAAAATGGTCAGGGAAGATACCAGCAGGCAGTCACCATCGGCCAGCATCAATTGATCGCCGACGAGCCGGTCAGCGTCGGCGGCGCCAACGCTGGCCCGGCACCTTTTGATTGGG
This sequence comes from Azonexus sp., assembly GCF_036170495.1. GTDB lineage: Bacteria > Pseudomonadota > Gammaproteobacteria > Burkholderiales > Rhodocyclaceae > Azonexus. The sequence goes on along the minus strand of NZ_JAVHPH010000290.1, from coordinate 36,091 downwards.
TGATGGCTGGCCTCGGTGCCTGCACCTCGATGACGCTGCGCATGGTCGCCGAACGCAAGGGCTTCGCCCTGAGCCACATCAGCGTTGCATTGCACCACAAAAAAATCGAGGTCGACGGCGTTTCCCGCGACCACATCGAACGCACCATCAGCCTCGAAGGAGAGCTCTCGGCGGAGCAGCGCCAGCGCCTGCTCGAAATCGCCAACAAATGCCCGGTATACCGCGCCCTATCGCACTCGCTGCTCATCGAAAGCGCCCTGTCCACATAGGGAATAACCCTACAAGCCCAATGACAATGGGTGGGCGTTATGCCAGAATTCCGCATTGCACAAAAATATATCCTGACTAGGGGTTCACCATGTTGGAACAGCACTATTTAACCTCGCTTTTCGAACCGAAATCGGTCGCTGTCATCGGTGCATCAGACCGTGAAAATTCAGTCGGCAACATCATTTTCAAGAACATCCTGAGCTCGGGTTACAAGGGCCGCCTGTACGCCATCAACCCCAAGCACGACACGATTCAGGGCCAGCCGTCCTACAAATCCATCGAGGAAATCGGCGCCCGCGTTGAAATGGCGGTCATCGCCACCCGTCCGCAGACGGTTCCGCAGCTCATTGAAGAGTGCGGCCGCAGCGGCGTACGCAACGCCATCGTCATCGCCTCCGGCTTCTCCGAAGCCGGCCACATCGGCGCCGCGCTCGAACGCAAGGTCATGGAAATCGCCCGTTCCTACAACGTCCGCATCCTCGGCCCCAACTGTCTCGGCATCATCCGCCCCGACCTTGGCCTTAACGCCACTTTTACCCGGATTTCCGCCGCCCCCGGCAACCTCGCCCTCGTCTCGCAGTCCGGTGCCATGTGTTCCGCCGTGCTCGACTGGGCCAAAGCCAACCAGGTCGGTTTCTCGTCGGTCATTTCCATCGGCATGACGGCCGACGTCGATTTCGGCGAAATCCTCGACTACCTGATCTACGACAACCGCACGCACTACATCCTGATGTACGTCGAAGGCATTCGTAACGCCCGCCGCTTCATGAGCGCCCTGCGTTCCGCCGCCCGCATCAAGCCGATCATCCTGCTCAAGGCCGGTCGCCACGCCGCCGGCTCGGCTGCTGCGGCGACCCATTCGGGCATGGCTGCCGTATCCGACACCGTTTTCGATGCCGCCGTCCGCCGCGCCGGCGTGGTGCGTGTCCAGAACGTTGGCCAGCTGTTCTACGCCGCCAAGGCACTCGCCTCCAAGTTCCGCCCAATGGGCAACCGCCTCGCCATCATCACCAACGGCGGCGGGCCGGGCGCCATGGCCGCCGACCGCGCTGGCGACATGGGCATTCCGCTGGCCGAGCTAAGCAACGAAACGATGGCCGTGCTCAACAAGGCAATGCCGACCAACTGGTCGCATAGCAACCCGATCGACATCGGCGGCGACGCGACGCCAGAACGCTACCGCGATGCCATCATGGCCGTCACCCACGACCCGGGCGTTGACAGCACCCTGGTCATGCTCTCGCCGCAAGCGATGACCGACCCGCTGGCCGTCGCCCAAGCCATCATCGAAGTCGCCGACAAACTCAATCGTTCGCTGATCTGCTGCTGGATGGGCGAAGAGCAGGTGCGCGAAGCGCGCAATCTGCTTGAAAATGCCGGCATCCCGGCTTTTCGCATGCCGGAAACGGCGATCGAGCTGTTCCATCATATTTCCAAGTACTACCGCAACCAGAAGCTCCTGCTGCAAACGCCGGAGCCGACGCGCCAGACCGGCCGCCCGGAAACCGAAGGCGCCAAGATGCTGATCGAGGCCCTGCTCGCCGAACGGCGCAAGGTGCTGTCCGAAATGGAATCGAAGGCCATCCTGCGCGCCTTCAAAGTGCCGGTCGCCCAGACCATGGTTGCCCGCACCGCCACCGAGGCCCTGCTGCTCGCCGAACAGATCGGCTTCCCGATCGCCATGAAGGTCGATTCGCCCGACCTGCCGCACAAGTCCGATGCCGGCGGCGTCCGCCTCAACATCACCAACGCACCCGCTGTCCGCAACGCCTATCACGACATCATCGATACCGTGCAAAAGCGCCACCCGGGCGCCAAGATCAACGGCGTCTCGATCGAGCCATTCCTGTCGCGCCCGAATGGCCGCGAAGTCATGATCGGGGTTTTCCGCGATCCGATTTTCGGGCCGGTTATCACCTTCGGCGCCGGCGGTTTCGACGTCGAAATCTTCAGCGACCGCTCGGTCGCCCTGCCGCCGCTCAACGAATTCCTGGCCAAGGATTTGATCGACTCGACGCGCGCTTCGCTGATTCTCGACCAGTTTCACAACATGCCGCCGGTCGACCGCGCAGCCCTCAAGGAAGTGCTGCTGTGCATTTCCGAAATGGTCTGCGAACTGCCGTGGATTCAGGAGCTCGACCTCAACCCGCTGATCGTCGATGAAAACGGCGCCATCGCCGCCGACGCCCGCATCGTCATCGACCATGCCGCCAGCTCCTCGGGCGACCGTTACGCCCACATGTCGATCTACCCCTACCCGGTGCACCTGATCCAGGAATGGCAGATGAACGACGGCAGGACCGTCACCATCCGCCCGATTCGCCCGGAAGATGCGGAAATGGAACAGCAATTCGTCAAGGCCATGTCCGACGAATCGCGCTACTACCGCTTCATGGACACCCTCCGCGAACTGACCCAGACCATGCTGGTCCGCTTTACGCAGATCGACTACGACCGGGAAATGGCCTTGGTCGCCACGATCAGCCAGGAGCTCGAAGATAACGTCGACGGGGTCGAACCGGTCGAACTCCAGATCGGCGTGGCACGCTACGTCGGCAATCCGGATGGCGAATCGGTCGAATTCGCGCTGGCCGTCGGCGACGACTGGCAGAAGTGCGGCGTCGGCCGCAAGCTCATGACGGCGCTCATTGAATGCGCCCGCATGAAGGGCTACCGTGCCGTGGTCGGTGACGTGCTATCGACCAATGCCAAGATGTTCCGCCTGATGACCAGCCTCGGCTTCACCATCCATCCGCACCCGGACGACACCGCCGTCAAGCGCGTCGTCAAGCCGCTGAGCGGCTAGGCGTTTTGCTCCGCGTCGGCAGGTCCGGCGCGCACCAAACAAAAGCCGGTCGATGACCGGCTTTTTTACATCCCAAATTTAGCGGCGCTTATTCACCGAGGAAATTCACATCGTAGGGATAAGACTTCTGCGGCACCTTGGAAGCCGCGTTGCGCGCCAAACTGTCGACATCCTGCTTCTTGTCCCACCACAGGGCACGACCGGCTTTTTGGTCGGCAACCCACTCGGGATGCTTTTCGAGCTGCTCGTTCATCCAGGTCTGGTGATCGGACACGTAGCTGGTGTTCACTTCCGCCATTTCGCTGTTTCCTCAAGATATTCAAGACAATGCTGCGATTCTAGCACGTCAGGTCAAGACCATGTCCGAGCCCATCGCGAAGAGGACTGATCGTCTGGTTATGTTAGGATTTTCTAATACTCAACCAACTTCCGGGATGACCATGAACCGGTGCCAGCCCTTCATTGCGCTGCTTGTCCTGTCACCCGGCCTCGCGCTGGCTGATTCCTTACCCGGCCTGCCGCCGGCCGGCCAACAAGCCTATGGTGATTTTCAGCGAGCGCCGAACCATCGGGCCTTTGCCATCGCTCCCGGTGGCGCCTGGGCGTGGCATGCGTCGGCCGATTCGACCGATGTCGCGGACGAGGCGGCAATCAACGAATGCCAGGCGAACACAGCGCAGAAGTGCGTTCTATATGCGAGCGATGACCATGTCGTGTTCAATTCCCGGCGCTGGCCTGAACTGTGGGGTCCCTATGCCGACCGGGCTGCTGCCGCCCGGGCAAAAAGAGGCAAGCGGCCAGGCGAGCGACTGGCCAATTTGGCCTTTGTGGACGCTCAGGGCAAGCCATCTTCAATCGACCAGTTGCTCGGCAAAATCATCGTCGTGCACCTGTGGGGTAGCTGGTGTTCGCCCTGCCGCAAGGAAATGCCCGAGTTGGCGAGCCTGCACAAGGCATTGGCCGGGCAGAAGGATATTGCGTTTGTCTTTCTACAGATGCGCGAGCCCTATGCCACGGCGAAGGAATGGCTGAAGAAGCAGCATCTCGACTTGCCCCTTGCCGATTCAGGCAGTCGCGATGAAAACGATGAACAATTGCGCCTTAATGACAACACTCAGCTTGTCGACCGCGAGATTGCCCGGACCTTCCCGACAACTTACGTGCTCGACAAACGGGGCCTGATCATTTTTTCGCATGCCGGTGCGGTGTATGACTGGCCGCAATACAAGGCCTTCCTGCTCCATGCAGCAAGGCACTCGGGGAAATGACCCGGCCGGGCAGCCGGGTCCGGTCAGGCTTCGCCGGCCGACGGCTGCTCATCCTCGGCGTCTTCCCAGCCGGTGATCATGGTCTTGATGTGGGCGAAGGGGGTATGACCGGTGGTGGTCAAATACACGTGCACGATGAAGAAGGTCAGCATCATGAAAGCACCGGCGGTATGGGTCAGCCCGACCGTTTCCAGCGTCAGAAAACGATCGAGCCCGTAGCCCCGCCAGTAGGCGTAGAACAGGTAGAGTAGCCCCGACCCCCAGATCAGCGGTGAAACGAGGGCCAGCAAACTGACGTAGGCCAGGCGCTGCAAGGGGTTGTGCTTTTTGCCAGCCGTCTTGTGGAACGGGTGTGGCGCATTGACGAAAATGCCATGGGTGTAGTAACGCACCATGGCCAGCACCCGGGTCAGCGTCGGGATGTATTGCCGCCATTCGCCGGTCGTGAATTGCCAAAAAATGGTAAAGGCCCACAGGGTCAGCAGGGACCACGCCGCCAGCGTGTGGTACTCGACAGCATGCCGGAAGCCGAAATTCTGGTAGACACCGTGAATTTCAAAACCAGTGAGCATCATGAAGATGACCAGCACGGCCTGCGACCAGTGCCAGAAACGCTCGTAACGTTTGTACAGGTAGATACGATTGTTCATGGCTTCACCCCTTGCGCTTGGTGTGGATATAGATGCGTGTCCCGCCGTGGATCAGCACGCCGAGCAGGCTGAGCAGGACAACGGCCCAGCCGATCATGTCGATGGCCAGGCTGCGGTCGCGGCCGGGCAGATAGATGCCGTCGATGCCTTGCAGGCGGCCGTGGTCGCTGTGGCATTGGGCACAACGCAACGCGTCGGCCTTCGGGGCGACCATGTGGGTAATCGGCCAGCTCATTTCCGTGCTGACAAAACCGAACTTGCCGCTGTAAGGCAGGCCGGCGGTTTTCATGCCGGTTTCGATGGCCTTTTGCCAATCGAAATTCTTCCATAGCGCGGTATCGTCTTCGCCCGCCGTATGAACCACCAGCAACATCTTGTTCTCGGTATCGTAGGCCTGCTTGCCGCGATGGATCTTGAACGGCCAGATGCGCGCTGTGGCATCACCAGCGGAACCCTCCGGGTGGTTGATTTCGACAACTTTTTGCGGATCGATCGTATCGCCCTTGGCTTTGTAGGACACATGACCGTTGAACCAACGGTATTCGGGAATCAGATAAGAGTCCCAGACAAAATGGCCTTTCTTGGAATCGAAAGCACGACGACCGGCGCTGTCCTTGATGAAAACTGGCTTGCCCTCCGGCCCCATTTGGGTGGCTGTCGACCAGTCCCAAACCTTCTCAGTACCAATGCTGTCGCGGGCAAATTCGGCGATATGGCAAGTCTGGCAGGCCAGCTTGTCAGTGTGCGAATTGAGCCGCTCAGCGTACAGGAAGCTTTCCTTGTGCGGCTTGTCACCATGGCATGACGGGCAGGAGGCCGGCGCCGCATCGGCCTTGCCGCGCATGTGGGCGGGTCCGGTCTGGGCAGCCGTCATCTCATAACGGCTGCCGGCAACGCGGTGCCCGGCTGTAACATGGCAGGTCGAGCAACTGAAGTTCAAGCCCTTGGCATCCATGTGCACGTCGAGATACTTGCCCGGCATTTTCAGCGCGCTGTCGAGGTCGCCGTGTTTGGTACCGTCGCCGCCCGCCCCGTAAAAGTGACAGGTGCCGCAGTTGTTCCGCTTGGGCATGGCCACGCTCTGCGCGACCTTCGACAAATCAACCGCCTCGACGAATTTGCCTGAACCGTGCGGGAATTCCTTGCGCTCGTAGACCGGATGCCCGGCGTCACCCGGCAGTTTGCGATAGGTGCCGGTGGCATCGTGGCAGATCAGACAATCGACGTTCTCTTCGGCCTTGAAGTCGAAGGTCGCATCCTTCCAGCCGTAGCCGGCGTGGCAGGCCATGCAGTCCTTTTCGTTGGAGATCGTTGTCGTGCAGTAATTGTTGATGACGTTCTTTTTACCCAACATCTTGCCCGACTTCGGGTCGGCGTATTCCCAGGTCCAGTGCTTGGTTTTCTGCACTTGTTTCGCTGCCTCGGTATGGCAGGACAGGCAGGCCTTGGTGACCTCCGGCCCGGAAGCAAAGGCCCTCTGTAATTCCTTGAATTTGCTGTGATCGGCGGTGCTGTCGCCATTGCTTTTGGCCGGCCCGGGACTGGCCGCGACGGGCGCCGCCACGACAGGTGTATTGCCCGATGCCGAGCCCCAACCGATTGCCGCGCTGAGCGCCACAATGGCCAGAATGATACGGGTCATTCGTTTCATATCAGTCTCCTCGCTGTCGGCAAGCACTAGCAGCCAGCGGCTGCGCCGCCACCGGAACCGCCCTCGCCACCCATTTTGGGAATAATCAGGGCCGGCGCCGGTTTGCTCGGGTCCATCACGAGGAACTTCTTTTGGTCGACCACCACCTTTTCCATGATGCCGCCGACCATCGAACCAAACAGTTTGCCGATCAGGTCGGCATTCAGGATGCCGATATAAACCTTGCCATCATTTTTCTTGTAGACGGCAATCTTGCAGGGCATCAGCAGGGAGAGGAAACGCACGCTGTCTTCCTGGAGGATGGGCCCGGAGTATTTCGTACTGCACGCCTCGATCAACAAGACCGGCAGAACATTGCCACCGTCGGCCTCGACTGGTTTTGCCGGATTGCGCAAACCGGAAATAGCCCAGCCATTGCCGGCCGCCTGAATGTTTTGCTGAATGCGCGCGGTCGTTTCTTCGACAGAATACGGACTGACCTGCTCCGAAAACGCCATGCCGCCAGCACTATTCCAGATAACCCCGACAGCCAGGCCGACACCAACCAAAAATCCAATGATCAACTTCATCATTTATCCCCTCCCAAAAATTGATAAACGCCACGAGCGGCGGCAGCGGTATCGTTGCCATGACGTATATTAGAAGTTTCTTATGTTCTTATATTATTTACCTAAGCCGGCACGCTGTCTAGTGCCAGATTCATCTATCGTAAATAACTTCCCCAGTAATTAACTGGTCATATTTTTACAATGCAGGACTTCGTGATTCGGGAAATTCGCGAGCGCTACCTCAACCCTTGAAGCGAGGGCCAGGGATACACTTGGCAGCCCCCGGAAACATTTCAAAATTGGGCTTTTTTCCCGGTTGACCGTAGCAAACCGGCTCGCAGCCCATAGAACTCGCCGTTTGCCAGAAATGGCTGTCCTGCCTTGTATGCTGAGCTTGGCTATCGGTCGGCTTTTTTTACCGCCGTTATTAACGATCGGCGCCAGCACTGCGGATCGCGGTTCGTTGACACTTTTGAGAACTGAAGCCAGTTCGATGGATACCCGGGGCGAGCACCGACCAATGCCAATAATGGCAATTTTCTTTGCCAAATATAGCCAAACCACCCGGCAAACAAGCAAAACGCCCCTGCGACCGAATGTCGCACCCATTCCATCTCATTGATCAAACGGCGAATTATTTCGACCCACGGACTGGCACGAGTCTTGATAAGCAAGTACTGATATTTAAATCCTGATGACGTCCGATGCCCCGCAAGCCTGTCAATCTTCGCCACGAACTTACCCTCCTCGTGATCATCAAGCTGATGGTGATCATTGGCCTGTGGTGGGCTTTCGTGCGCGATGCCAAAGTCGAGGTGGATAGCGAGCGGATTGCCACGCATCTCTCGGCACCGGCCGTAGCAACCAGCCCAACTCATCACACAGGAAACCCCCATGTTCAGTGAGCAACTCGTCGACCTGTCGCGCCTGCAGTTCGCCGTCACCGCGATGTACCACTTCCTTTTCGTGCCGCTAACCATCGGCATGACCTGGATCCTGGTCATCATGGAAACGGTCTATGTCATGACCGGCCATGCGATTTACAAAGACATGACCCGCTTCTGGGGCAAGCTGTTCGGCATCAACTTCGCGCTTGGCGTGACCACCGGTATCACCATGGAGTTCCAGTTCGGCACCAACTGGGCGTATTACTCGCACTACGTCGGCGACATTTTCGGCGCGCCACTGGCCATCGAGGGCCTGATGGCCTTCTTCCTCGAATCGACTTTCATCGGCCTGTTCTTCTTCGGCTGGGATCGCCTGTCGCGCCGCCAGCACCTGCTGGTCACCATCCTCATGGCGGTCGGCACCAATCTCTCGGCATTGTGGATCCTGATCGCCAATGGCTGGATGCAAAACCCGGTCGGTGCCGAATTCAGCTATGTGACGATGCGCATGGAAATGGTCGATTTCTGGGCCGTGCTGTTCAACCCGGACGCCCAGGCCAAGTTCGTCCATACCGTCTCGGCCGGCTATGTCACCGGCGCCATGTTCGTCCTCTCGATCTCGGCCTTCTACCTGCTGCGCGGTCGTGACGTCGAATTCGCCAAAAAGAGTTTCCGCATCGCCGCCGCCTTCGGCTTCGCCTCGATCTGCTCGGTCATCGTGCTCGGCGACGAATCCGGCTACACCGTCGGCGAAGCCCAGCAGACCAAGCTGGCCGCCATCGAAGCGATGTGGGAAACCGAACCGGCACCGGCCGGCTTCAACCTGATCGCCATTCCCAACGAAAAAGAGATGAAGAACGACTTTGCCATCGAGATCCCTTGGATCATGGGCATCATCGGCACCCGTTCGCTCGACAAACAGATCCCCGGCATCAAGGCAATCCGCGAGAAGAACCGCGAACGCATCCTTTCCGGCCAGGAAGCCGTCATCGCCCTCGAAGCGCTGCGCAAGGATCCGGCCGACGCTGCCATGAAAACCCGTTTCGAGGACCACAAGGCGGATCTCGGCTTTGGCCTGCTGTTGAAGAAATACGTCGCCGACGTTCGCCAATCGACGCCGGAAATCATCGAAACAGCCGTCGCCGACACCATCCCGCGCGTCACGCCACTGTTCTGGAGCTTCCGCCTGATGGTCGCCTTCGGCTTCCTGATGCTCGGCCTGTTCGGCGCCGCGCTGGTCTATTCGCTGAACGGCAATTTCGCCGACAAACCCTGGCTGCTGCGTTCCGCCCTGTGGATGCTGCCGGTTCCCTGGCTGTCCTGCGAACTGGGCTGGTTCGTGGCCGAGTACGGTCGGCAGCCGTGGACCATCTACGGCGTACTGCCCACCCACATGTCCGTGTCGACGCTGTCGGTGAACAGCCTGTACGGCTCGCTGGCCGGCTTCGTCGGCTTCTACACCGTGCTGCTCGTCGTCGAGATGTACCTGATGGTCAAGTTCGCCAAGCTCGGGCCGGGCAGCCTTGGCACCGGTCGCTATGACAACGAATACGCCCACGCCGGAGAAAACGCGCGATGAAAACCCGATCCACAAGGAAAAACCATGCTTGATTATCCAACCCTGAAAATCATCTGGTGGCTGCTGGTGGGCGTCCTGCTCATCGGCTTCGCCATCATGGACGGGCACGACATGGGCGTCGGCACCCTGTTGCCTTTCGTCGGCAAGAACGACGTCGAACGGCGCATCGTGATCAACACCGTCGGCCCGCATTGGGACGGCAATCAGGTCTGGTTCATCACCGGCGGCGGGGCCATTTTCGCCGCCTGGCCGCTGGTTTACGCGACCGCTTTCTCGGGCTTCTATTGGGCCATGCTCGCCGTGCTCTGGGCGCTGTTTTTCCGCCCGGTCGGCTTCGATTACCGCAGCAAGATCGCCAACGCCACCTGGCGCAATACCTGGGACTGGGGCCTGTTCGTCGGCGGCGCGGTGCCGCCGCTGATCTTCGGCGTCGCCTTCGGCAACCTGTTTCAGGGCGTGCCCTTCAGCTTTGCCGACAACCTAATGTCGACCTACAGCGGCAGCTTCTGGGCCCTGCTCAACCCCTTCGCCCTGCTCTGCGGCGTGGTGTCGACGGCGATGATCACTTTCCACGGAGCGATCTATTTGATGCATCGCACCGACGAGGCGGTCTATCGCCGCAGCCGCACCGCCATGCTGATCTTCGGCAGCCTGCTGCTGAGCGGCTTTACGGTCGCCGGCCTCTGGCTGTGGCAAGGCATCGAAGGCTATGCCATCACCTCGACGGTGACGCCGGGCGCCCTGCCCAATCCGCTCGACAAAACCGTGGTCCGCGAGGCTGGCGCCTGGCTGGCCAATTACGACCGCTATCCGGCAACCATGGCCCTGCCCTTGCTGGCCTACGCCGGCGCCCTGGCCGCCATGCTGCTCGCCGCCAACGGCGCAACACTGGCCGCCTTCGTCGCCTCCTCGCTGGCTATCGTCGGCGTCATCGGTACGGCCGGCGTCTCGCTCTTCCCGTTCATCATGCCCTCATCGAGCGACCTGCGCTCCAGCCTCACCGTCTGGGACAGCGTTTCCAGCCAGTTGACGCTGAACATCATGCTCTGGGCAACCCTGATCTTCATGCCGCTCATCCTTGTTTACACCAGCTGGGCCTACAAGGTGATGGCCGGCAAGGTCACCGCTGCCTACATCCGCGAAAACGAGCACGCCGCTTACTAAGGAGTCTTCCATGTCTGAATGCATCTGCCAGGGCCCATCCTTCACCACCGTCGACAGCCAAGCCCGCCGACAGTGGCTGATGGCCACCGTTGGCGTCGGCGGCGCCCTCACCGTCACGGCGGTCGTCCCCTTCGTCACCAGCCTGATGCCATCCGAGCGGGCCAAGGCAGCTGGCGCGCCGGTCGAAGTCGATATCGGCAAGCTCGCTCCCGGCAACATGATGATCGTCGAATGGCGCGGCAAGCCGGTGTGGATTCTCAACCGCACCCCGGAAATGCTGGCCGCCCTGAAAAAAGCCGAACCCATGCTGGTCGATCCGGCCTCCGAAAGAAACCAGCAGCCGGCCTATGCCACCAACGAAACCCGCTCGCGGCGGCCGGAAATGCTCGTCGCCGTCGGCATCTGCACCCACCTCGGCTGCTCGCCTTCACCGGCCTTCACCCCCGGCGACCCGGCACTCGGTGCCGACTGGCCGGGTGGTTTTCTCTGTCCCTGCCACGGCTCGACCTTCGACTTCGCCGGCCGTGTTTTCAAGAACAAGCCGGCCCCGACCAATCTCGAAGTGCCGCCCCACCAGTACCTGACCGACACGCGCCTGATCATCGGCGCCGACGAGCAGAACCAAGCCTGAAAGGAATTCGCCATGTGGTATTTCGCCTGGGCGCTCGGTATCGGCTTCGCCGTACTGCTCGCCATCCTCAACGCCCTCTGGGGCGACAACGAAGAAGCCCGTCTCGCCTCGCTGCGCCCGACGCCCTCCGATGACAGCCCACACTGAAGCGCAATCGGGCGCGCCGGACAAACCCGGCCTGGCCTGGCTGCCCTTGTTGCTGGCGCTGCTCATTCTCGTCGTCATGACGGTTCTGCCGGGCATGGCCACCGACGATGACGGTGTGGCCGATCACACGGCCGCCATGCTGTTGTTCGGAGCAATGAGCGCCGGTTTCGTGCGCGGCGTCGGCTTTGTTCCCCGCAACCTCATCGGTCGTGTCCTGCTCTCCGGCGAGACGACCATCATTCTCTTCCTGCTGGCCTGCCTGCGTTTGATGCAGAACGGACGCCTGCCCCCCATTTTCTAGGAATCATCATGCAAATCGCTGTCACCAGCCAAAACCGGAAAAACGTCACCGAACACGCTGGCAAATGCCGCAAGTTCTGGCTTTACGACGTTGAAAAAGGCACTGTCACCGACAAGCACCTCGTCGAACTCCCCCTCGAAGACAGTTTCCACGCCCGGCAACACGGCATGGCCGACGAACTGGCCGGCATCAATGTGCTGATCACCGGCGGCATGGGCAACGGCCTGTACTACAAGCTCATGCAACGCGGCATCCTGTCCGTCATCACCCGTGAAGAAGACCCGGACAGCGCCGTCTCCGCCTTCCTCGACAACCATCTCGACCGCCTGCCGCTGCCCGACAACACCCATTGCCAAGGCCATGACCATCACCACTGAACCCCGCACCATCATCCCGCGGCTGAGCCGTCACACGATTCCGCGCCTGCCCATCGAGGGCCTGCTCCTCGGCTGCCTGCTCGCTGCCGGCCATAGCCAGGCCGACGACAGCCGGCTGGTCGTCAACCTGCTTGGCGTGCGCGACGCCACCGGCAATCTGCGCGCCTCGCTGTACCGCGAACCGGACACCTTCCGCAAGGAAGACAAGGCCGTGCAAGTCGTTTCGCTGCCGGCTGCAAAGGGCGACGCCAAACTCGTCGTCACCGGCCTGCCGCCCGGCCGCTACGCTGTCATGGCCTATCACGACGACAACATGGACCAGAAACTCAACCTGCGTTTCGGCATGTTCCCGACCGAAGGCTACGGCCTGTCCAACAACCCGAAAGTCATCGGCCCGCCGAAATTTGCCGACAGCGCCTTCGACCTGGCCGGGCCGGAAACCGCCATCAACATCAAGCTTGCTTACTAACCACAAAAGGTAAAACCCATGAAACAGACCCTGCTCCAGGAAAAATACCCCCTTTTCGTCGCCGAGATCGCCAAGACCGAAACCACCTACAACACCGTCGACGCCCTCGTCGCCTACTACAAGGGCAAGATCGCCGAAAACCCGAAGGTCCAGTTCATCGGCGTCTTCGACCACTACGCCCACACCAGCAAGATCGGCGGCCCCATCGTCGAAGGCATGAAGGCCGCAGTCGACCTCATTTTCTGCTTCGGCTTCGCCATCCCGACCCCGCAAATGCTGGCCGTCCGCCCGCGCTCCATCGGCATCGCCGACATGGGCGACAAGTACGTCGTCAGCTTCATGGAAGCCCCGATGCAACCGGCCAACGAAGCCATGGAAGCCTGGACCCTGGCCCTGCGCGACGCCTGAACAAACCCGCTGCAAACAAAAACCCCGGCGCTGTCTGGCCGGGGTTTTGGCATTTCAATTTTGGGCGTTTTTTTCGGTTGACCGTAGCAATCGGCAATCCGGTTTCACGTTCCAAGAAACCATCCGCCGATAGCGGCAAGGATGACCACGATGACCGGCGAAGCCTTGCCAAAGACCAGCAACCCGTATGCCGCCAAAGCCAGACAAAAGTCTGCTTTTGAATGAATGGCACTCGTCCACACCGGGTCATAAAGTGCCGCCCCGAGAACCCCGACGACGGCAGCATTGATGCCGCCCATTGCCCGCTGAACGCCATCCCGCTGGCGCAAGCTTTCCCAGTACGGCAACGCCCCGGCGACCAGCAGGAACGAGGGAAGAAAGATAGCCAGCAACAGCACAATGCCGCCGAACCACCCACCCAGCGGCGACGGCATCGCCGCGCCAAGGAAAGCGGCAAACGTGAACAGCGGGCCAGGCACCGCTTGCGCTGCGCCGTAGCCGGCCAGGAAGGTATCGTTGCTGACCCAGGCTGGCGGAACGACGCTCGCCTGGAGCAGCGGCAAGACGACATGCCCACCGCCAAAAACCAGCGAGCCGGCCTGATAAAAGCCTGAAATGGCCGAAACAAGCAGCGAGTCGGACAGCGCAGCCAGGGTTGGCAACCCGAGCAGCAACAGCCCGAACAGCGCCAGCAGCAAGCCGCCGGCTGTCCGGCTCACCCCGAAATCGCGGTGTTGGGCTGTCGACAGATGCGGGAGCGACAACAGACGCCAGCCGAGCAGACCACCGAGCACGATTGCGCCAATCTGAATGAACGCCGCTGAAAACATCAGCACCAGCATGGCGGCACCGATGGCAATGCCACCTCGCAGGCGGTCGGGACAAAGTGATTTCGCCATGCCCCACACCGCCTGGGCCACCACGGCGACGGCCATCACTTTCAATCCATGAATGACGCCGGACTGCGCCAACCCAGCCCAGTTGGCCACGCCAAACGCAAACAGGATGAGCGCAATGGCCGATGGCAGCGTGAAGCCGAGCCAGGCCGCCAGCGCACCAAGCCAGCCGGCGCGCCCCAGACCCAGAGCCATGCCGACCTGGCTGCTCGCCGGCCCCGGCAGGAACTGGCACAGGGCCACCAGATCCGCATAGCTTTTGTCGTCGAGCCACTGCCGACGTTCGACAAACTCGGACCGGAAATAGCCCAGATGGGCAACCGGTCCGCCAAAAGAAGTCAGCCCGAGCTTGAGGAAAGCACCCAGGACCTCAATTGGGCTGCCCCTTTCGGGCTGGTTGGTGACAGGGGGTGATTCGATGTTGTTTTGCATGATCAGAAACGGCTATTCAATGACTGTAATCAGGCCACCGAAGGCTGCAGCGCAATCACCGCCATACCAACGAGAGCAATCCCCGCACCCAGCGCATCCCAGCGAGTCAGCGCGACACCATCGACGAAATGCAGCCAGAGCAGCGCGACGGCAATATACATCCCGCCATACGCGGCATAAGTCCTCCCCGCCGCAGTCGGGTGCAGGGTCAGCAGCCAGGCGAAAACGGCCAGCGAAAGCGCCGCCGGAAGGAGCAAGAGGAGGCTCTTGCCTTGCTTCACGACCAGCCACGGCAGGTAACAACCAACGATTTCGGCAACGGCAGTGACGGCAAACAACAGACTCAGGCGCAACAGTTCCATGGCTTATCTCGAACGAACAGAGTCCGCCATACTGCCTCAACTTGCCTACTGTTGTGCCAGCAGCCCAAAAGTCATGGCTCCGCCGAGATTTGCCGACAGCACCTGCGACCTGGCCGGCGTTTTTGCAATTCAATTTTGGGCGTTTTTTCCGGTTGGCCGTAGCAAGACCGGTTGACCGCAGAATCGCGATGGCTCGGCCGCAGAATCGAATCGGCGATAAGCAGCCGAAATCACATCAGTGACCTGCCTTTGTCGGGCGGCGGTTGCGTGCCCAATCCGGCCGTTGAGTTCTTCGTAGCTCCAACGGCAGCTAACAAAGTCGAGCAGTCATAAAGCCCGATCACCCACCGACAGTGCATCGGCCATTGCCGCCATTCAGCCATCCATCCGTATCGGTCAGCAATGGACCGGATAGCTGCCGGTCAGTAACAAATCAAGCCGAAAGGCAGCTTCCTCATTCGGCGAATGCGTACTCAGTGCCCTAAACCGACGTAGCCGTTTCCCGAGAGCAGCCGTTCAACCAGCGTGCAATTGCGGAAACGTCTGTGTCCCACTCACTGACAGAATGTCCCTCTTCAGTGACCGTACAGCGAGAGGCGAGGTGATTGCAAAAATCACCATCTCGGGCAAATACCTGTTGGACGAAGCAGTGCTGGCCTTCGCGATAGATGATCCAGGCAAACCTGGGGTCATAGGCGAGAGCTACTGAGGCGGCTCCATCAATGAGTTTGCGCAGTTCAGCTCTCCAGATACACTCCAGTTCATCAACGCTTCCGAAGATTGGATAGCAGGTGAACTGCTCGGCGAAATCGCCAATCGAGATTTCGCCTAAACGCTGACCATCAACATTACATTGATGGGGCGGAAGCACTCGGATAGAGAACATGTGGGCGGCCTAACATAGTGCTGGAGAACCAGCGCAGTTTTATGTACGTGTCCTGGCATCGTGCCATTACGCACATGGAATGGCAATATCGACCGGCGGGTATTGGCCGGTTGCGCCAATTCGCTAGCGTCGCCTGATTGCAGACGTTCATGCTCGATCCAATTCGGCAACGGCCGCTTGCAGGAGCACAAGGCCAACGCGCACTCCCAGCCAGGAGCGGCCGGTGGCCGTTACATTTCACTTGCGGCGCGAGGGCGCGTGTCTATGCTGAAGCAATGCCATGACAGGTAGTGTTTCCCGTCCAAGAGCGACCGTCGAGGGCGGCGTCACGGAACGGCGTCTCGCGGCCAGTCCTGCTACCACGAAATATCAATAGTCGGAGGAAATGTCATGTTTCGCAGATCAGTAATTTTCGCGGCGATAATCCTGCCCCTAGCCGTACACGCGCAAGATCCCGTGCAGACCGACGGGGACAAATACAACGCTATCTTTGAGAATGACTGCGTGCGAGTTCTAGACTACAAAGACGTTCCCGGTGACAAGACGAACCAGCACAAGCATCCGGCCTTTGTTCTTTACTCACTATCCAACTTCAAGCGATCAATTACTTTGCCGGATGGCTCAGTGTTGCAACGCCAGTTCAAGGCGGGTGATGTGATGTGGTCAAACGCGCAGACTCACATCGGGACAAATACAGGTGAAACGCCCACGCATGTCATCCTTGTTGAGATGAAGAGCCAAATCGGCGCCTGCGCAGCGAGGTGATGCCAACATTGCGGTAGCGAGGGACGCTCCACCGGGAAGCCGGCTCCGCGCCCCTCAACGGTTGAGCATGTATCGATTGCGTTCTTGTGAACGTCGGCCTCTCGCCTCAGTGAGTGACCGCAGAGGGTCGAAAGATCGAGTTCATCGAACAGCGAAGCAGTCATTGACCGCCATGAGCCGTCGAGCGGCAGTTGATCAGCGCATTGCCGACCGAGTCGGATTGCAGACCCAAGGTCGCCTTTGGCCGAGTACCACGAATTGGCCGACAGGCAGGTTTCGGAGCAGAGCAGCCGACTGAATGACCGCTGCTGCGGGATGCTGACTGGCCGCTACTGGCCGATTTCCGCCTGATGAACGTAGGGGAATCAGGAACGCCTGTTCCCGTGGTCATCCGGGCAGACATGCCGCAGATGGCCACCAAACCTCGCGCCCACCGGGCGCAGCTTCAGCCCTGAACCGGCTTTTTCCCGAACAGCGTATCGGTCAGCTTGACGTACCACGCGGCGGACTGGACCTGGATGATGTAGGCCAGGGTGATGACCAGGGCGGCGTCGGAGGCGGCGCTGCCGAAGGCGTTCATGGCCAGGGCCAGGGCTATCGACAGGTTGCGCATGACCGTGCCGTAGACCAGCGCGATGGCATCGCCACGCGGCAGCAGGGCCTTGGCGACGAGGGTGCTGAGCAGGTAGTTGATGCCGTAGAGGGCGAGCAGCGGGCCGACGAGTTGCAGCAGTTCGGCCGGCTGGGCGGCGAGTTGCTGGGCTTTGAGGGCCATGGCGACGAAGACGATGCCGAGCACGCCGAGCGTCGAGAAGGGCGGGAACCTCGGTCCCCATTCGGCCTGAAAAGCCTTCTGCCCGTGCTTCTTGAGCAGGTAGCTTTGGGTGAAGTGACCGGCCACCATGGGCAGGAAGACGATGAAGACGATCTGCGAAAACACCGCCCACAGATCGACCGGCACCGCCGCGCCCATCAGCCATTGGACGTAGAACGGGGTGGCCAGTGAACCGAGGATCAGGCCGAGCACGGTCATCTTGACGGCCGCGCCGAGGTTGCCGCCGGCAAAGCCGGTCCACGAAATGGTCATGCCCGAGGTTGGCAGCAGCGCGGCGAGCAGCAGGCCCATGGCGTAATACGGCTGGGTCGGGAAAAAGGTTTGGCCAAGGCCGAAAGCGACGAAGGGGATGATGGCGAAGTTGATCAACTGGGCAAGCAGTTGCGCCTTGCTGTCGCCGCCTTCGAGCACTTTGCTCAGCTTGAGCGTGACCATCATCGGATAAACCATCAGGAAGGTCAGCGGGACGATCAGCGACTTGAGCCAGGCGGTCGGTGCCAGCAGGCCAAAGCCGAAACCGAGCACCATCATGACCGGAATGGCGAGGATCAGATTCTTTGAAACAAAGGACAAAAACTTCAGCACGATGCGCTCCAGAAGCCCCGCAATGGCTCTCGGTTACATAAGCAAACAATTATATACCTCGGGTTTTCCGTCATTCGTTTAACATCAGCATTTGCTAATTTTCTCTTCAGAAAAGCCCTGCCCGCCCATGACCCGCCTCCTCCGTTCCCGCCGCAGCCTGCTTGTCATTGCAGGCATTGCCATCGTGGCCTTGCTTGTCGCCGGCTATGCCGGCTGGGGTGGCGAGCGCGTCGTGGTGGCCGTGGCCGAACGCGGCGAATTGCGCCAGGCGGTGGTGGCCAGCGGCCGGGTGCGGACGCCGCAGCGCATCGAGGTGGCGGCGCAGATCAGCGCCCGCGTCGTCGCCGTCAAGGTGCGTGAAGGCGATGCCGTGACGGCCGGCCAGACGATGGTCCAGCTCGACGACACCGAATGGCGGGCGAGTGCCGCCCAGGCCCGGGCCAGCCTGGCGCAGGCCGAGGCCAAACAGCGCCAGCTCGACCGCCTCGGCCGGCCGGTGGCCGAGCAAAGCGTGCAGCAGGCGGAAGCCAACGCACTGCAGGCGAAGCGCCATTTCGAGCGGGTCGGCGAACTGGTTGCCAAGGGTTTCTACAGCACCGCCCAGCTCGACGATGCCCGGCGCAACGCGCAGGTCGCCGACAGCCAGTGGCAGGCGGCCAAATTGCAGTTGGCCAGCAACCAGCCGGGCGGCAGCGAGACGCAGGTCGTGCGCAGCAATGTCGAGCAGGCGCGCGCCGCGCTGGCCGTGGCCGAAGCGCGCCTGACCTACGCCACGCTAACGGCGCCGAGCGCCGGCCGGGTGCTGACGCGTAGCGTGGAAGCCGGCGACATGGTGCAACCGGGCAAGGTTTTGCTGACGGTCGCGCCGAATGGCGACACCGAACTGACGGCGCAGATCGACGAGAAAAACCTCGCCCTGCTCCAGCTTGGGCAGACGGCGCTGGCCTCGGCCGATGCCTATCCGGGCGAACACTTCACGGCCGAGGTCACCTACATCGCCCCGGCTGTCGATGCCCAGCGCGGCTCGGTCGAAATCCGCCTGCGCGTCGCCGAGCCGCCGGCTTACCTGAAGCATGAAATGACTGTTTCCATCGACATCGCCTCGGCCCACCGCGCCGACACGCTGATCGTGCCGGCCGATGTCGTGCGTGACCAGGCTTCCGGCCAGCCGTGGGTGATGGTGGTGCGCGAGGGCGTGGCGCAGCGCCAGCCGGTCAAGCTCGGTATCCGCGGCGCCGGCCGGGTGGAAATCCTCGATGGCCTCGTTGCTGGCGAAGCCTTGGCCGCAGCCAGCCAGAACCTGGCCGAGGGCCGCAAGATTGCTACGGTCAACCGGAAATAACGGCCAAAAATGAAATCCTGGATGCCTTTCGAGTGGATCGCCGCCATCCGCTTCCTGCGTGAGGGCCGCATGCAGTCGCTGCTGATTATCGTCGGCGTCGGCGTTGGCGTCGCCGTCATCGTCTTCATGTCGGCGCTGCTCTCCGGGTTGCAGGCCAATCTGGTCAAACGCACGCTCAGTTCGCAGGCCCACATCGTTTTGTTGCCGCCCGAAGAAATCGCCCGGCCGCAATCGCCGGCGGCCGGCATTGCGCTCCGCCTGCAAAAACAGGCCCAGCGCCTGCGCTCGATCGATCAGTGGCAGCAGATTCAGGCCCGGCTGGAGGTGTTGCCGAACATCGCCGCCATTTCGCCGATAGCTTCCGGCCCGGCCTTCGTCGTACGCGGCGACGCCAACAAGGCGATCACCCTGCTCGGCATCGACCCGGTGCGCTACAGCGGCATCATCGCCCTGCCCGAACGCATGATCGCCGGCCAGTTGCGCGTCGGCGCCGGCGAAGCGGTGATCGGCATCGAACTGGCCAAGGACCTCGGCGCCGACATCGGCGACAAGATCCGTGTCACGACTGCTGGCGACGCGACCGAAACCTTCACCGTCACCGGCCTGTTCGACCTCGGCAACAAGGGCGTCAATGCCCGCAACGTCTATGTCAGCCTGCGCTCGGCGCAAAGCCTGCTCGATCTGGTCGGCGGCGTGTCGAGCATCGACATTTCGCTGCACGACATCGACGAGGCCGAACGACTGGCCAGCAAAATTGCCGCCGAAACCGGGTTGACCGCAGATAGCTGGATCAAGACCAACGCCCAGTTCGTCACGGCGCTGACCTCGCAGCGCGTGTCGAGCAACGTCATCCGTTTCTTCATCGGCCTCTCGGTCGCCTTCGGCATCGCCAGCGTGCTCGTCGTTTCGGTCATCCAGCGCGCCCGCGAAATCGGCATCCTGCGCGCCATGGGCGCCTCGCAGGGGCAGATGCTGCGCATTTTCCTGCTCCAGGGCGGCATTGTCGGCTTCTTCGGTTCCCTGCTCGGCTCCGGTCTGGCCTGGACTTTCCTGATGCTCTGGCGGCTCATGGCGCGCAACCCGGACGGCACGCCGATGTTCATCATCGGCGTCGACCCATGGCTGGTCGCCATCGCGGCCGGCGGCGCCAGTCTGGTCGGCATCCTCGCCGCCCTGCTGCCAGCCCGCCGGGCGGCGCGGCTTGATCCGGTGGTGGCGATCCGTGGTTGATCCCGTGACGACAACGCCCGTTCTCCAGCTCAAAAACATCCGCAAATCCTACGGCAGCGGCGAAACGGAAAGCGAAATCCTGCACGGCATCGACCTGCGCCTCGAACGCGGCGAATTCGCCGCCCTGATCGGCCCCTCCGGCTCGGGCAAAAGCACCCTGCTCAACCTCATCGGCCTGCTCGACCGACCGAGCGGCGGCCAGCTGTTCATCGACAGCCAGGAAACCGGCCAGCTCGACGACACCGGCCTGACCCGCCTGCGCGGCCAGCGCATCGGCTTCGTCTTCCAGCACCACCACCTGATTCCTGCCTTCACGGCGCTGGAAAACGTCGCCATGCCGCTGCTCGTCGCCCGCGGCCGGCCCGATGCCGAGATGTTCGACCAGGCCGGCCGGCTGCTCGACCAGGTCGGCCTTGCCGAACGCAAACAGAACCTCGCCAACCAGCTTTCCGGCGGCCAGCAACAGCGCGTCGCCATCGCCCGCGCCCTGGCCATGAGCCCTTCGCTGGTGCTCGCCGACGAACCCACCGGCAACCTCGACACCCATTCCGCCGACGACGTCTTCGCCCTGCTCCGCGAGGTCAACACCCGGCTCAACACGACCTTCCTGATCGTCACCCACGACCGCCGCCTCGCCGCCCGTTGCGACCGGATCATCGAAATGGTGGACGGCGACATCGTCGCCGACGACCGGGTTCACGATAAATTACCAGCCTGACCACGACGGAAACCACCATGAACAAACTGCTTACCTTCGGCGAACAGATCAACGGCTACGAGGTTCCCGTCCTCAACGAGCGGGAAGTCCGGGCCAGCGCCGGCATCCTGTTTTTCCTGGCCCTGATCGCCTTCATGAACGCCTGGCTGGTCGGCGACTTTCGCTTCACGCGCGTCTTCGTCGTCGCCTTCCTGATCGATTTCAGCATCCGCGTCTTCATCAACCCGAAATATGCTCCCAGCCTCGTTCTTGGCCGCCTGATGGTGCGCCGGCAGCAGCCCGAATACGTCGGCGCGCCGCAAAAGCGCTTCGCCTGGGCCATCGGCTGGACACTGGCGCTGGCCATGCTGTTTCTCGTCGTCATCAACCGCGTCATCGGGCCGGTCAACCTGATCATCTGCGCCACCTGCCTGCTCCTGATGTTCTTCGAAACGGCCTTCGGCATCTGCCTCGGCTGCAAGATCTACAACCTGTTCAGCCGCCGTCAGGCCCAGCTTTGCCCCGGCGGCGTTTGCGAGACGCGAACGGCCTTGCCGGTCAGCCGCGCCCAGATGGCGGTGACCGTGCTGTTCTTCGTCGGCATGGTATTCATCGGGCGCGCCCTGCTGAACGACGCCGGCGATGCCGAATCTCAACCGGCCGCCGTTGCAACGCCCGAAACGGCCCAGCCCGTCAGCGAATGCACGCCACCGGATTGGGCGGTCGCGATGGACCATGCCGACAAATGGAAGCTGCACCACAACTGCAAATAAGCTGAAAACGGACAGAACATGAGCGCCCGCCAAAAACTCATCGCAACTTTCGCCATCGCCCTCCTCAACCTCTTGCCGGCACTTTCCCAGGCCGCCCCGCCAACCGTCGAAATCATCGCCATGGCCCATCCGCCAGTACAAAGCGCTCTCAAGCCATTGCGCGAATGGCTGGCCGACCAGGCCGGCAAAGTCCGGGTCGCCGAAATCGACGCTGAAAGCCCGACCGGCGAAAAGCGCCTTGAAACCATCGGTCTCAAAGGCCACGTCCCCATTGCCATCCTGATCGACGGCAAAGCCCGGTTCCAGCGCAAGAACGGCAGCGCCGTCAATTTCATCAACTTCCCGGCCGTCAAGGAAAGCCCGCCCGGGATTCGCGGCGACTGGCTGACCGAAGACGTGCAGGCGGCGGTGGTCGAGCGTTTGGGCAAGGCCGGGCGCTAAGCGCTGTGCCGACCGGCGGTTGGCCCGGAACCGGCTATCCTGAAACAAGCGCAGCATCTCAAGCCGCGCCGACCAACATGTTTTCCCGCCTCCTTTTCGCCTCCCTGTTTAGCCTGTGTCTCGCCTTCCCGGCCTGGGCGCAGGGCGAGGTTGATCTTTACCTGTTCTGGTCCTTGCGCTGCCCGCACTGTCTTGAAGCGCGACCGCAGGTGCAGGCGCTGGCCGCAGAGCAGCCGTGGCTACGCCTGCATGACCACGAAATCACCCAGTCGCCGGAAAACCTCGAACGCTTCGTCACCATGGCGCGCCAGCTTGGCGAAGAGGCGCAGTCCGTACCGACGCTCATTTACTGCGGCCGCATGGAGGTCGGCTGGGATGATCGCCCGAAGGCCCAAGCGGCCCTGCTCGCCCGACTGGAAGCCTGCCGGGACGTTAGCAGCGGGACTGCGAAGCCCATCGTCAACGAGCCACTGAACCTGCCGCTGATTGGCGAAATCGATCCGGCGTCAGCCTCGCTTCCCCTGCTCACCCTGCTGCTGGCTGGGCTGGATGCCTTCAACCCCTGCGCCTTTTTCGTGCTGCTCTTTTTGTTGTCGCTGCTCGTCCACCAGCATCAGCGCCGCCGGATGCTGCTCATCGGCGGCGTCTTCGTCGCTTTTTCCGGGCTGATGTATTTCGCCTTCATGGCCGCCTGGCTCAATCTGTTTCTCGTCGTCGGCAGCCTGCCCTGGGTCACCGCCGGCGCCGGGCTGGTTGCCTTGCTGATCGGGGCGTTCAACATCAAGGATTTCGTCGCTTTCAAGCGCGGGCCTTCGCTGTCGATTTCGGAAGGACGCAAGGCCGATATTTTCCAGCGCGGCCGGCGCATCCTGGCCGCCGGCAGCCTGCCGGCCATGCTGGCGGCAACCATCGTCCTGGCCATTGCCGCCAATTTCTACGAACTGCTGTGCACAGCCGGCTTCCCGATGGTTTTCACGCGCCTGCTTACCTTGCGCGAGCACCGCCTCGGCCAGCATTACCTCTATCTGGCGCTCTACAACGTGATCTACGTCTTGCCGCTACTCGTCATCGTGCTCGCCTTTGTCCGCTCGATGGGCAGGCGCAAGCTCAGCGAACGCGATGGCCGACTGCTCAAACTGCTCTCCGGGCTGATGATGGCCGGCCTCGGCGCCGTCCTGCTACTGGCGCCGGAACGCCTCGACCAGCCGACGGTGGCACTGGCCTTGCCGGCCACAGCCGTGGCGTTGACCTGGCTGGCCAGGCGCTACGGTCGACTTTGATTTTGGCCGTTTTTTACGGTTGACCGTAGCAACCTTGATAAACACCGAAAAATCAGGCTCAGATCTGTGCGAACTGCGCGCGCAAATCCTCGACAACAACGCTTGCGCCGCGAACCTTGAAAAAGGCACCATCAGCGTCAGCGCGTTCCTCCAGCACTTCGCAACTGGCGAAGATTTCCTTGCGCAACTGCTGCGCCGACCAGGGCAGGAAAAGCTCGGCCTCGACGTGATCGCGCTGGAAAAAAGCGATGATCTTCATGCGTAGCGCGGCCACTTCCTCGGGCCGGCGGGCGCTCATCACGACGCAATCCGGATACTTCTCCCGCAAGGCCGCTTCGCACTCGGCCTGTGCCTCGGCATCGCCGACGTGGTCGATCTTGTTGAAGATGCGCAGGCGCGGCACGACATCGGCACCAATCTCTTCGAGCACCTTGTCGGTCACTTCCAGTTGACGCTCGAAACCGGAGTCGCTGGCGTCGATAACGTGGAGCAGCAGCGAGGCATCGAGCGCCTCATCGAGCGTGGACTTGAACGACGCCACCAGACCGTGTGGCAGGTTCTTGATGAAGCCGACCGTATCGCTGACCAGCACGCGCGGCACGCTCTCCGGATACAAGGCGCGGACGGTGGTGTCGAGCGTCGCGAACAGCTTGTTGGCGACCAGCACTTCGCTGCCGGTCAGCGCGCGCATCAGCGTCGACTTGCCGGCATTGGTATAGCCGACGAGCGCCACGGCGGCCTGGCTCTGGCGCTCCTGACGACGGGCCCGCTGGGTCTTGCGCTCGGCTTCCATGGCAAGGATTTCGAGCTGTAGTTCGGCGATCCGGTCGCGGATCTTGCGTTTGTCGAGTTCGGTGTGCGACTCGCCGGCCCCGCGGCCGCCGACACCGCTGCGCTGCCGACCCTGCGGCCCGGCCAGCTTGGCCGCCTCGCGCAGGCGCGGTGCCATGTAGCCGAGGCGGGCGATTTCCACCTGCGCCTTGGCCGCCCGTGAGCGGGCATTGCGATGGAAAATTTCGAGGATGACCATGGTCCGGTCCATGACCTCGCAACCAGCCTCGATTTCCAGATTGCGCGCCTGCGACGGCGAGATTTCGTGATCAACGAGAATCGCGTCGATTTCCGGCAGATTCGACTCGGCCAGCGACAGCACCTCGTCGCCCGCCTCGTCAAAAATCGGCTCGCCGTGCACGAAAGCGCGTATCTCCTGCCGCTTGCCAACGCCGAGATAACCCGTCGTATCGAAGCTCGTGCGCTTCTGCACGAAGCTATGGACGACCTTGAAACCCAGGGTCTTGGCCAACTCACGCAACTCCATGAGCGACGCCTCAAACTCGACGTCGGTGACGTTCGGCAGTTGTACGGCCGCGGCAACGGCAACCCTGAGTTTTTGTTCTACTTCCGTCTGCATCCGAAATTTTTTCTCTTGATTTGGCGAAGGCAGATAGTAACCGGCAATGGATTGGTTGACAGCCATTGCCCCCTTGGCCAGAAGACCTCAAATAACAAAAAACGGGGAGCAAGCTCCCCGTTTCGTCTGTTCAAACAACATCACGGTGTTGGCGAACCATCCTTGAGATACCGCGGAGATCGCGGCCCGTAGAGAATCCCGTTCGGACGCCCGGCAGCCAGCAAACGGTTGCTCGTCATGCCGGCGATGGCATGCCCGCGGTTGCTCAGACTGTCGATGATCTGGCTGACGACAGCCTTGACCAGCAAGCCTACCAGCCCGCCACCGGAGTTGTTGTTTCCTTCGTTGCTGGAGGCCGTTGCGCTGCCCTCCCAAAGGGTCTTGCCGCTGCGCAGATCAACCAGCCGGCCCTCGGCAGTCACCCGTGTCTCGCTCATCACGATGGCGTAGGTGGTGCCGTACTGCCTGACGTTGATGTACAGGGCCGCATCGGCACCAAAAATTTCACGAAGTTTGCTGGCCGACACCTGATGAATATCGGCCGGCGTCGTCATGCCGTTTTGCTTGAAGGTTTCATCAACCAGCGTCACCGGCAAGACGTAGTAGCCGGATTCAGCCAGCGGCAAGGTGGCGTGGGACAGCATGCTGTAGGTTGCATTGACATCCGGCGAACCATTCAGGGGCGGCAGCACGAGAATTGAAGCCGGCCGGCTTTCGCGAAAGGCTGAATAGTCGTACTTCGCCTGCGTCGCGCAACCGCTCAGCAGCAGGAAACCGGTCACGAGCGCCAGCCATTTGAAGGAGACAAGTTGTTTCATTGGCCCACCTTGGCATCGACTTGCGGTGAAAATTTCTTGAGCAGGAAATCCATGAAGGTCGTGCTTTCGGGGAACTGCTTCTTTTCCGCCTCAAGTTGCTCAACCAGACGCTCGGACCGCCCTGTCTGGCCATAGAGCATGGCGAGGTGGGCCTGGAAACCGGGCGGCAACGCCTTGCCCTGCGAGCGCGCCTCTTCACGCACGGCTTCAAGCGCCGCAATCTGCTCTTCGGGGCCCTTCTCACCTTTGAAGTGGCCGTACACCTGGGCCTGATAATCCCCCCAGTAATACAGCGGCTGGGGACGAGAAACGCAGCCGGCCAGGAGGAGCGACGAGAACACGGCCAGCCCGCAGAGGCGGGCTGCCTTTGGGAAAAATTTCATGATCTGGTTTGCTCGGTCAGTCTCAGTTGGCTGGGCGCCATGCACCCGCATCAATCCCGGCAACCAATGAATCAACGGCCTCGCGAATGGCCAGATCGAGCACCTTGCCGTTGAGGGTCGAGTCGTAGCTCGCCGTGCCGCCGAAACCAACCACCTCGCGATTCGACAAGCTGTATTCACCGGCACCTTGCGCCGAATAGACAACTTCCGAGGTTTGCACGTCAACCACGTTCAAGGCCACCTTGGCGTAGGCGATCTGCTGCTTGCCGCGACCGAGGATGCCGAACAGCTGATGATCGCCGACTTCCTTGCGGCCAAACTCGGTTACATCACCGGTCACCACGTAGCGGGCGCCCTTGAGGGCCTGATTGGTCTTGGCCAGAGCGGCTTCCTGCTTGATCTCGGACATGTTTTCACGATCGAGGACGCTGAAGCGATTGGTTTGCTGCAGATGGGTGATCAGGATCGTCTTGGCCTGGCTGCCCAGACGATCGACGCCATCGGTAAAGATGCCGCGCATGAAGCTCGAGCGATTGTCGAACTTGCCGATCGAAATGGGATTGCGCACACCGTTGTAAGGCCGCGCCGATGAGACCGATTTCGCCACGGCGAGGCTGCGTGAATCTTCCGTAGCACAACCACCCAAGGCGCCAACCAAGGCGCTGACAATAACCAGGGGGATGAGTTTTCTCTTCATGCTATTGCCTCGCAAAAGTTACGGTTCGTTCAAAACAAGGCCGAAATTATAGCATCATCATTAAATTGATTTTTCTCGAACTCCTCTTCGGACAAGCATCTTGCGTTTTTTTGGGCCTCTCTTGAGCGTGCGAAGACGGATGGTCACCGGCAATGAGAGTCGGACCAAGGCATTGCCCAGTGCATGCTCGCGGCCATTCAAGCCAGGCAGATGAACTATCCACCCAGCTTCACATCAACGGAGAAGGCTCAACTCAATTGACGCCTGAACGCTTGATCAGTGCCTGCAGTTCGCCGACGATACCGCGCCGGAAGCTGAGCACGCAGATCACGAAAATCACGCCCATGATCACCGTCACCCACGAGCCGACCGAGTCGGCGAGCTGGGTTTGCAGGGCGACGATGGTGGCGGCGCCGACGATCGGGCCGAGGATGGTGCCGAGGCCACCGAGCAGGGTCATCAGCACCACTTCGCCCGAGGCATGCCAGTGCACATCGCTCAGTGAGGCGAGCTGGAAGACCAGCGTCTTGGTCGCCCCGGCCATGCCAGCCAGGGCGGCCGAAATGATGAAGGCGATCAGCTTGAACTTGGCGACGTCGTAGCCGAGCGAAATAGCGCGCGGCTCGTTCTCGCGGATGGCCTTGAGAATCTGGCCGAAGGGCGAATGGATGGTGCGGTAGATGACGAAGAAGCCGAAACAGAAGATGGCAAAGACCAGGTAATACATGGCGATGTTGTCGGAGAGATCGAGCAAGCCGAACAGGTGGCCGCGCGGCACGCCCTGCAGGCCGTCCTCGCCGCCGGTTTCCTTGATCTGGATGGCGAGGAAGAAGACCATTTGGGCCAGGGCCAGGGTAATCATCGCAAAGTAGATGCCGGTGCGCTTGATGGCCAGAGAACCGAACAGCCAGCCGAGCAGGCCGGCCGCCACAGTGCCGGCGAGAATGCCGACTTCCGGCGTGACGCCGACATCGCGCACCATCATGCCGCAGACGTAGCCCGCCGTGCCAAGGAAGGCAGCGTGCCCGAAGGAGAGCAGGCCGGCAAAGCCGAGCAGCAGGTTGAAGGCGCAGGCGAACAGCGCGTAGCAGAGGATTTTCATCAAAAAAGTGGGGTAGACCGCAAAAGGTGCGATCAGGCCGATGACGAACAGCACGCCGAGGAGCAGCGGCAACTTCGACTCGGCAAACGAGACCGGCGCATTCATGAGGTTTTCCTTCGATTTTTCACTTGTCGCGTTTCAGGACTTGCCGAACAGACCTGCCGGCCGCAGCAGCAGAACGATGACCATGATGACGAAAACGACCACGCTGGAGGCTTCCGGATAGAACACCCTGGTCAGGCCTTCGATCAGGCCGAGGCCGAGGCCGGTCAGGATCGAGCCCATGATCGAACCCATGCCGCCGATCACCACGACGGCAAAGACGACGATGATCAGGTTGGAGCCCATCAGCGGATTGACCTGGAAGATGGGCGCCGCCAGCACGCCGGCAAAGGCAGCGAGCGCGACGCCGTAGCCGTAGGTGAAGGTGATCAGCAGCGGCACGTTGATGCCCAGGGCCTGGACCATGGCCGAGTTTTCGGTGCCGGCGCGCAGGTAGGCGCCGAGCTTGGTGCGCTCGATCATGTACCAGGTGCCGAAACAGACGGTCAGCGAGGCGATGATCACCCAGCCGCGATAGATGGGCAGGAACATGAAGCCGAGATTGACGCCGCCGGAGAGCAGCTCGGGCACCTCGTAGCTTTCGCCGGAAATGCCGAACTGGTCGCGGAAAACACCTTCGAAAATCAGCGCCAGACCAAAGGTCAGCAGCAAGCCATAGAGGTGATCCAGCTTGTACAGCCGACGCAGCATCAGGCGCTCGATCAGCACGCCGGTGATGCCGACGATCAGCGGCGCGGCGATCAGCGAGACCCAGTAATTGATACCGAAGCGAGTCAGTGCTATCCAGGCGACGAACGCGCCCATCATGTACTGCGCACCGTGGGCGAAATTGATGATGTTGAGCAGGCCGAAGATAATCGCCAGCCCGAGACTGAGAATGGCGTAGAACGAACCGTTGATCAGCCCGATCAGCAGCTGGCTGCCGAGCAGGGCGGTCGAGATTCCGAAAATTTCCATGAGAGGCTCCGGGGATTCAATCCTGGCCCCGTTCGGGCTGAGCCTGTCGAAGCCCTTGGTGCATGGCCCTTCGACAGGCCCGTCCTGAGCAGGGTCGAAGGGCTCAGGGCGAACGGGGGGGATTTATTACTTCTTGATCAGCGGGCAGCGCGACAGCGACAGCGGCTGGAAGGCCTCGGCCGCCGGGATGGTCGCCTTGATCGTGTAGTAATCCCACGGGTACTTCGATTCGGCCGGCTTCTTGACCTGGACCAGGTACATGTCGTGCACCATGCGGCCGTCGTCGCGGATCTGCCCGTTCTTGGCGAAGAAGTCGTTGATCGGCGCCTTCTTCATCGCCGCCATGACTTTGCTCGTGTCATCGCTGCCGGCCGCCTTGACCGCCTTCAGGTAGTGGTAGATCGACGAGTACTGGCCGGCCTGGACCATGGTCGGCATCTTCTTCTGCTTGTCGAAGAAGCGCTTCGACCAGGCGCGGGTTTCTTCAGTGCGATCCCAATAGAAGCCGGTGGTCAGGAACATGCCCTGGGTCGGCTTGAGGCCGAGGGCGTGGACGTCGGTGATGAACATCAGCAGGCCGGCCAGCGACTGCTTGGGCGTGACACCGAACTCGGCTGCCTGCTTGATGGCATTGGTGGTGTCGGCACCGGCATTGGCCAGGCCGATCACCTGGGCGCCGGAGGCCTGGGCCTTGAGCAGGAAGGAGGAAAAGTCGGAGCCCGGGAAGGGGTGGCGTACTGCACCGAGCACCTTGCCGCCGTTGGCTGTGACGACGGCTGAGGAATCCTTCTCCAGCGCATGACCGAAGGCATAGTCGGCAGTCAGGAAGAACCAGCTCTTGCCGCCCTGCGTGGTCACTGCCTTGGCTGTGCCGTTGGCCAGCGCATAGGTGTCGTAGGTGTAGTGCACCGAAACGTCGTTGCACTGCTCATTGGTAATCGGCGTCGAGGCCGGGCCGTTCATGATGACGACACGGTCCTTTTCCTTGGCAACCTTCATCACCGCCAGCGCGGTGGAGGTGGTGACCAGCTCGGTCACCGTATCGACGTTCTCGCGCTCGATCCATTCCCGCGCCTTGTTCGAGGCGATGTCGGCCTTATTTTGGTGATCGGCGGTCACCACCTCGATTTTGAAGCTGGGCTTTTCTTTGGCAATGAAATCGTCAATGGCCATTCTGGTGGCCAGTATGGCCCCGGAGCCGGCAAGGTCGGAATAGGTGCCGGACAGATCGGTCAGCACGCCGATTTTTACCGAGCCG
The DNA here is from genome assembly GCF_036170495.1 of Azonexus sp. GTDB lineage: Bacteria > Pseudomonadota > Gammaproteobacteria > Burkholderiales > Rhodocyclaceae > Azonexus. Next base: position 5,722 of record NZ_JAVHPH010000290.1, on the reverse strand, counting down.
CCCGAAATCTGGGCCTGGGCACCGAAAGAAAGCGCAGCCAGAGCGGCGGCGCAGGCAGTTTTTGCATATTTTCTGGATGACATGGTGATTCCTCCTTATGGTTGTGGGCAAGCACGGTTAGACACCGAGCGTGTGATGCAGCCAGTCCATCTTTCCCGGGAGTTCGTCCCGGGTGATGGTGGCGATTATTTCTCCGTGTTCGAGCACGTAATGGCGATCAGCCAGCGGTGCAGCAAAGCGGAAATTTTGTTCGACCAGAATGATGGTGAAGCCGCGCATCTTCAGTTCGGTAATCACCTCGCCGAGCTTCTTGACGATGACCGGGGCGAGACCTTCGGTAATTTCGTCGAGCAATAGCAGCTTGGCCCCCGTGCGCAGGATGCGGGCCATCGCCAGCATCTGCTGCTCGCCGCCGGACAGCTTGCCGCCCGGGCTGGTGCGACGTTCGCCGAGATTCGGGAACATCGTGTAAAGCTCATCGACCGACATGCCACCGCTCGAAACAATGGGCGCCAGGGTCAGGTTTTCCTCGGCACTGAGCGAGGTAAAGATGGCCCGCTCTTCCGGGCAATAGCCGACGCCGTGGTGGGCGATCTTGTGGGTCGGCACGTGGATGACCTCGTTGCCGTTGACCATGATCGAGCCGGTTCGCCGCCCGACCAGGCCCATGATCGACTTGAGTGTGGTCGTCCGGCCCGAGCCGTTGCGGCCGAGCAGCGTAATGCATTCGCCCTTGGCAACGCTGAGGTCCAGCCCGTGCAAAATGTGCGATTCGCCGTAAAAGGTGTGCAGGTCGGTCAGGCGGAGATATTCGGGTTTGGGTTGAAAAGCACTGGTCATGGTCGTTTCCCGCCTAGTGATGCGCGTCGTTCATGTTGTCGGAACCGACGTAGGCTTCGAGCACCTGCGGATTTTTCGAGACCTCTTCGTAAGTCCCTTCGGCCAGCACGCTGCCCCGGGTCAGCACGGTAATCCGGTCGCACAGGTTGGCGACCACCGACAGATTGTGTTCGACCATCAGGATGGTGCGATTGACCGAGACCTTGCGAATCAGTTCGACAACACGGGCGATGTCCTCGTGCCCCATGCCCTGCGTCGGCTCATCGAGCAGCATCATGTCCGGCTCCAGCGCCAGCGTCGTGGCAATCTCTAGTGCCCGTTTGCGGCCATAGGGCATTTCGGCCGTCATTGTGTCGGCGAAGCTGCCCAGGTCGACCGCCTCAAGCAGTGCCATCGCCTCGTCGTTGAGCTTGTTGAGGCTCTTTTCCGATTTCCAGAAATGGAACTCGGTGCCCAGCTTGCGTTGCAGGCCGATGCGCACGTTTTCCATGACCGTCAGGTGCGGGAAGGTAGCGGAAATCTGGAAGGAACGGACAAAGCCCCGGCGCGCTGTAACCGCTGGCGCTTCGTGCGTGATGTCCTCGCCCTTGAAATGAATTGTGCCGGCGGTAGGCGGCAGGAATTTGGTGACCAGATTGAACACTGTCGTCTTGCCCGCGCCGTTCGGCCCGATCAGCGCGTGGATGGTGCCGCGCTGCACCTTGAGATTGACATCGGAAACAGCGGTAAAACCTTTGAATTCCTTGGTCAGACCGCGCGTTTCCAGAATGAAATCGCTCATTGCTTCTCCTGACCGCTTTGTCTTTGCTTGCGGCCGGCTATGGATGGCGAAGCAGGCACCGGGTCTGCTTGGCGCTGATCAGTCCAGAGATTGAATGTCACCACTGCCTCACCTCCGTCTTTAGTTGCCGATACTGCAACCGATTCATCTGAGGTTAATTATGGCACGAAAATATGCTGAATTGCTTGCCGGAACAGGGCTGTTAGCCTAGGGGTATACCCTTACGGGGAGCGACTTTCCGCGGTTTTGAACAGCACCTCATTGGCCACCGGTTTTTCAAATACCGTCGGGTGTTTGGCCACCAACACGTAAAATAGTTGCCCGTTGGCTTGCCGGTTCGGACTTATTACCCTCAAAGGAAACGAGATCGCCATGAATGACTCCATCCACGACATTTCCCTCAACAGCCTCGATGGACGCGCACTGACACTGGGCGAGTTCCGGGGGCAGGTCTTACTGGTTGTGAATGTCGCCTCGAAGTGCGGGCTGACGCCGCAATACGCCGGGCTTGAGAGCCTGTTCAGGCAGTATCGCGAGCGCGGCCTGCAGGTGCTGGGCTTTCCCTGCAACGACTTTGCGGCGCAGGAGCCGGGCTCAGCCGACGACATTCAGGATTTCTGCACGACCAACTACGGCGTCGACTTCCCGATGTTCGAGAAGCTCAATATCAACAGCCAACCACGGCATCCGCTCTATGCATCTTTGATCGCCGCCCAGCCGGAATCCGTGTTTCCGGCCGGCAGCGATTTCCGCGAGAAGCTGGCCGGTTATGGCTGCTCGCCCAAACAGCCGAGCGATGTGCTGTGGAATTTCGAGAAATTCCTGGTCGGGCGTGATGGCCGTGTTTTGCAGCGTTTTTCGCCGGATACCACACCGGACGATCCGACCCTGCTCGCCGCAATTGAAGCGGCGCTCGGCTGAGCCGCACCCAGCAACCAAAAACAAGAATACCGATGCCCCGCCCCCGCAAACCGGATGTCTGCCAGCCGACCGGCTCGGCCGAACTCGCCATGCTCGACGTTTACATGCCGATGATGAAATCCTCGGCGATCATTTCAGCTGGCCGGCTGGGCCTATTCGAGGCGCTGGTCGATGGCCCGCTGACGGCGGAAGAACTCGCCGCGAAGATCGATTCGAGCCTGCGCGGCACGGCGACGCTGGTCGATTTCCTGGTCGCCATCGGCTACCTCGAAAAACACGGCGAGACCTTTGCCAACACCGTCAGTACCCGACGCTGGTTCACCAGTGCCGGCCAGGTCGATTACACCCCCGGACTGCTGTGGACGCACGAGGCGTGGAGCATGATGGGCAGCCTGGCCGAAACGGTACGCAAGGGCGAGCCGGCGCAGACGCTGTGGGAGGCGATGATCGAACAGCCGCATCTCGGCCCGCTCTTCTCGTCCTACATGGGCGCCTTTGCCGCCGACCTTGGCCCTGATCTGCTGCGGCACGTGCCGGTATCGCCGGATTATCGCCGCCTGCTCGACCTCGGCGGTTCGCACGGCCTGCACTCGATCCGGTTTTGCCAGCACTACCCGCGGCTCGACGCGGTCATCGTCGACATGCCGAGCGCCCTGACCGAGACCGGGCCGGAAATCGAGAAAGCCGGGCTGGCCGGGCGCATCAGCCTGAGCCCCGGCACCTTGCAGGAGCACGATTGGGGGGACACCAACGATCTGGTCTTCTACCTGTCGGTCGCCCACAACCATTCGGCTGAAGAGAATCGCCAGGCCATCCGGCAGATTGGCGATTCGATGCGGCCGGGGGGGCTGCTGGTCATTCACGAATACCTGGCCGAAACCTCGCTCGATGCGCTCAACGCGGCTTTCCGCCTGACCCTGCTGCTGGAAACCGGCACCCAGACGCATCGTCATGAAGATTATTGCGTCTGGCTCGCGGCAGCCGGGTTTTCGGCGATCGAACGGATCGACCTTGAGCCGCGCGAAAAAGGCTCGCTGATTCTGGCCCGACGCCAAGCGTAAAGCCCATTTCAATTTTGGCCGTTTTCCCCGGTTGACCGTGGCAATCGCCCGACTAGGGATACAAGCCGCGCGTCGCCCGTGCTTCGAGCACCCGGCTGCAACCGATGACGAAAGCGGCTGAACGGAGCGGCATTTTGCGCTCTTCGGCCATCTGCCAAATGGCGTTGAAGGCCTCGGCCATGACCCGGTCGAGGCGGGCGTTGATTTCATCCTCGCTCCAGAAAAAGCTCGAAAAATCCTGCACCCACTCGAAATAGCTGACGGTGACGCCCCCCGCGTTGGCCAGCACGTCGGGCACGACGACGATGCCGCGCGCGGCGAGGATGGCGTCGGCTTCCGGCGTCGTCGGCCCGTTGGCGCCTTCGACGACGATCCGGGCAGCGATGCGCTCGGCGTTAAAGCGGTTGATCTGCGATTCGAGCGCCGCCGGGACGAGGAATTCGCAGGGCACGGCCCAGAAATCGTCGTTGCTGATGGTCGTTGTGCCGGGTGCCCCGAGCAGGGTCTTGTGTTCGCTCAGATGGCGTTTGAGAGCGGCCACGTCGAGCCCGGCTTCATTGAAAACCGTGCCGCTGACATCCTGAATGGCCACCACCCTGGCGCCGTGCCGGGCGAAGATCCGGGCGCTGGCCTCGCCGACATTGCCGAACCCCTGCACGGCGACGCGCGCCCCTTCGATCGGCACATTAAGGCGCCGTCCCGCCTCGCGGGCGCTGACAAAAACCCCGCGCCCGGTCGCATCCGGCCGCCCGAGCGAGCCACCGAGCGACAGCGGCTTGCCGGTCACCACGCCGGTCACCGTGCGCCCTTCACCCATCGAGTAGGTATCCATCATCCAGGCCATAATTTGGGCGTTGGTATTCATGTCGGGCGCCGGAATATCCTTGTCCGGGCCGATCATCGAGCTGATTTCACTGGTGTAGCGCCGGGTCAGCCCTTCCAGTTCGGCCATCGACAACTGGCGCGGATCGACGCGAATACCGCCCTTGGCACCGCCGAATGGGACATTGACGACGGCATTCTTGATGGTCATCCAGCCGGCCAGCGCCATCACTTCGGACAAGGTCACATCCTGGTGGTAGCGCACACCGCCCTTGCCCGGCCCGCGCGACGTATTGTGATGCACGCGGTAGCCTTCGAAGTGGGTGATCTGACCGTTATCGAGGCGGATCGGCACATCGACGATCAGCGAACGCTTCGGCCGGCGCAGGGTATCAACCCAGGGCAGCAGGGACTTGTCGAGCAACGGCGCCACCTGCTCGACCTGCTGCAGAAAGATATGCCAGGGACCGATGTTTTCTTTGGATAGGTAGGAAGGCAGTTGGGGCGTGCTCACGTCGATTCCTTTTAGGGCTGAACAAGCCCGCAGTGTCGCCCAACGCAGAGCGCCTGACTAGCGCGCCGTCAGGGCTTGCAGGTATGCTCATGAAAACATCGATCAACAGGAGACTCTCTGTGCCTGCACTGCTGCCCCAACCCGATCCCGATGGTCTACTCGAATATTCGGTGGTGTACACCGACCGTGCCCTCAACCACATGTCGCAACGCTTTCAGGGCGTCATGAAAGACATCTCGCGGCTGATCAAGAAGGCCTACAACGCCAAGTCGGCGATCATTGTGCCGGGTGGCGGCACCTTCGGCATGGAAGCAGTGGCCCGCCAGTTCGCCAGCCATCGCAAGGTGCTGGTCATCCGCAACGGCTGGTTCAGTTTCCGCTGGACGCAGATTTTCGACACCGGCCGGATTCCGTCCGAAAGCATCGTCCTCAAGGCCCGGCCAATCGGCAGCGGGCCACAGGCACCGTTTGCGCCGCCGCCAATCGAGGAGGTCGTCGCCGCCATTCGCCAGCACCGTCCGGAAGTCGTCTTCGCACCGCACGTCGAAACCGCGTCGGGCATGATCCTCCCCGACGACTACATCCGCGCCGTCGGCGAGGCCGTGCGTGCCGTCGATGGCTACTTCGTGCTCGACTGCATTGCTTCCGGCACGGTCTGGGTCGACATGGTCGCCAACCACGTCGACATCCTGATCAGCGCCCCGCAAAAAGGCTGGAGCGCCTCGCCGTGCTGCGCCATGGTCGCCCTCGGCGAACGCGCCCGCGCCCACATCGACGCAACGA
>NZ_JAVHPH010000289.1:0-2858 GCF_036170495.1 Azonexus sp. | reverse complement strand
CAGCACGGCCAGTTGCTGCGCCAGCCACGCCAGACGTTCGGCCTGGCTGGGCAAGCGGATCGTTTGCAGGGACAGGGAGGTGCGATTCAAGTCGCCGCGCGAGACTTCGAGCTTCGGACCGAGCACGGCTGCAAGGTCCTCCATCACGCGGTTGTTTGCTGTTGCCGTGGTGGCCAGCAGCCGTAGGTTGGGGGGCAGCGTCTTGACGATCCGCTCCAGCAGGCGGTAGTGCGGGCGGAAGTCATGGCCCCAGTCGGAGATGCAGTGCGCTTCGTCGATGACCAGCATCGATATCTGTGCAGCGATGCCGACCAGCATTTGAGTCCGGAAGCGCTCGTTTGCCAGACGCTCGGGTGAGATCAAGAGGATATCCACCTCTCCCCGGGCAAGTTTGGCCTCGACTTGGGTCCAGTCATTGACGTTGTCGGAGTTGATCGTTGCGGCGCGAACGCCCATTCGCTCTGCCGCGGCGATCTGGTTGCGCATCAGCGCCAGCAGCGGGGAGATCAGCAGTGCTGGGCCGTTGCCGCCTTCGCGTAGCAGCTTCGTTGCGATGAAGTAGACGAAACTCTTCCCCCATCCTGTCTTCTGAACGACCAGCAGGCGGCCTCGCCCGTCGACGATGTGGCGAATCGCATCTTCTTGGCCATTGCGAAAGGTCGCATTTGCTTTTCCTGAGCCCATTCGAAGCAGTTCCAGTGCCCGCGCGGGGTTGTATGTCATTTTGTTGCTTTCTCAGGTCGCTTTGTGGGGAATGCGTCTGTGCTACGGCACAAAAAATTCTGATGTTCATAATACGAAAATAGCATTCGCTCAAGACATGACGATACAAATCTCCTACGCATCGGCGCGAAGTTTACATTCGTGGAAGTCTTTAGCTTGCATGGTTGACTTACCGTTAAGAAATCTGCGCATGATCGTTTCGTTCGATCATCAATAGGCGTTCATTACGTCAAAATTGTTGATTACCACTGATCTGTTGGAGTAAACCATGACCCTTGCAGCCCCCAAAAATGGTCTTCGCCCGGTTCACCCTGGCGAAATTTTGCGTGAGGACTATCTGAAGCCGCTGGGCATCAGCGCCAATGCGCTGGCGCAGTCGCTCAAGGTGCCTGCTTCGCGTGTCAACGACATAAATGGGGTAGCGGTGCCAGGGCACACCGGGGCTTATCATGCATGTGTCTTCCTCGGAATAACCCTGAACAGGATGATTGATGAAAATTTTGCTGGTTGATGACGCCAAGTCGGTGCAACTGGTTATGACCACACGGCTGCCAAAAAAGGCGGTCGCAACCGGGTCGTGTTGACCGGATGAAGTCTGTCGCTGGCACCAGCGCGGTGCCGCTGGCCGAACGGCTGCGCCCGCGCACTCTGGCCGACGTGGTGGGGCAGCGTCATTTGCTGGGCGAGGGCATGGCGTTGCGGCTGGCGTTTGAATCGGGCCAACCGCATAGCTGCATTTTCTGGGGGCCGCCGGGTACTGGCAAAACCACGATTGCGCGCTTGATGGCCGACGCGTTTGATGCGCAGTTCATCACCATCAGCGCGGTGCTGGGCGGCGTTAAAGACATCCGCGGAGCAGTGGAGCGTGCCCAACTGGCGCAGCAGCAGGGCCGACGCACGCTGGTGTTTGTGGATGAGGTGCATCGTTTCAACAAAAGCCAGCAAGACGCTTTTTTGCCGCACGTGGAAAGCGGTCTGTTCACCTTTGTCGGTGCCACCACCGAGAACCCGTCGTTTGAGGTGAATTCGGCGCTGTTGTCGCGCGCCACGGTTTATGTATTGCAGGCCTTGACCCCGGAAGATTTAAAGCAAATTGTGGCCTCAGCCCAAGCGCAACAGGCGCTGCCAGTGGTTGAACCAGAAGCGATTGAACGGCTGGTAGGCTACGCGGATGGTGACGCGCGGCGACTGCTCAATACGCTCGAGGCGCTGGCCGTAGCGGCACAGCAGCAACAGCGCCAAAACATCTCCGACGCCTGGCTGTTGCAGGTGCTGGGTGAACGACTGCGTCGCTACGACAAGGGCGGTGAGCAGTTTTACGACACCATTTCTGCGCTGCATAAAAGTGTGCGCGGCTCCGACCCCGACGCTGCGCTGTACTGGCTGGTGCGTATGCTCGACGGTGGTGCTGACCCGCGCTACCTGGCGCGTCGCCTGATCCGCATGGCCAGCGAAGACATCGGCCTGGCCGATCCGCGTGCCTTGCGTCTGGCGCTGGACGCAGCCGAAGTGTATGAGCGCCTGGGCACGCCCGAAGGTGAACTGGCGCTGGCCCAATGCGTGCTGTATCTGGCGGTGGCACCCAAAAGCAATGCGGCTTACAAGGCGTTCAACGCTGCGCGCGCCTGGGTCAAACAGGACAGTAGTCGGCCGGTGCCCCTGCACCTGCGCAACGCGCCTACGCGGCTGATGAAGGAGCTTGACTACGGCAAAGGTTACCGCTACGCGCACGACGAGCCCGACGCATTTGCGGCCGGTGAGCGCTACCTGCCCGACGGCATGCCGGACCCAGCGTTTTACCAGCCGGTCGAGCGCGGTCTGGAAATACGCATTGCCGAGAAATTGCGCTTGCTTCAAGCGCGCAACCATCAGGCGCGTTGATCCATCGTAAGGATTGCTAATGATTTTGAGTTTTCAGGGTAAACCCGCAAAGTAGCCAGCCGGGCGTTGTCACCCCCATGACTACAATCGCGACCGCTCGCCTGCCAGGCGCCAGATTTGGCGGGTTTTTTGCTAGTTCAGTTGCATGCGCAACGTGCCCCAGCCTGGGTGCGGGTGGCCGCGTTGGTTACGGGTCTGCGTCGTTGGGTCGGTGTGCCACTGAAAATCGGAGAAGTTTTATGGAAACCTTCATA
>NZ_JAVHPH010000288.1:0-14154 GCF_036170495.1 Azonexus sp. | reverse complement strand
TCGGTGTCGATTTCCGGCTATCACATCGCCGAAGCCGGCGCCAACCCGATCAGCCAGCTTGCTTTCACGCTGTCCAACGGCTTCACCTACGTCGAAAGCTATCTGGCGCGTGGCATGAAGATCGACGACTTCGCGCCCAACCTGTCCTTTTTCTTCTCCAACGGCATGGACCCGGAATACTCGGTGATCGGCCGCGTCGCCCGCCGCATCTGGGCCGTGGCGATGAAGAACAAATACGGCGCCAACGAGCGCAGCCAGAAGCTCAAGTACCACATCCAGACTTCCGGCCGCTCGCTGCACGCCCAGGAAATGGACTTCAACGACATCCGCACGACATTGCAGGCGCTGATCGCCATCTACGACAACTGCAATTCGCTGCACACCAACGCCTACGACGAAGCGATCACGACGCCGACCGAGGAATCGGTGCGCCGGGCCATGGCCATCCAGCTCATCATCAACCGTGAGTGGGGCGTGGCGAAGAACGAGAACCCCAACCAGGGCGCCTTTGTCATCGATGAACTGACTGACCTCGTCGAGGAAGCCGTGCTCAAGGAATTCGAAGCCATCGCCTCGCGCGGCGGCGTGCTCGGCGCCATGGAAACCGGCTACCAGCGCGGCAAGATCCAGGAAGAGTCGATGACTTACGAGCACAAGAAGCACGACGGCTCCTACCCGATCATCGGCGTCAATACCTTCCTCAATCCGAAGGGCATGGCCCAGCAGGAAATCGAGCTGGCCCGTTCGAGCGACGAAGAAAAGCAGTCGCAGATCAAGCGCCTGCGCGACTTCCAGGCACGCCATGCCGGTCAGTCGCCAGCCATGCTGGCCAAGCTCAAGCAGACGGTGATCGAGGACGGCAACGTCTTCGCCGTGCTCGTCGATGCCGTCAAATGCTGCTCGCTCGGCCAGATCAGCAGCGCGCTCTACGAAGTTGGCGGCCAGTACCGGCGCAGCATGTAAGGAATGCCCCGAAAGGGGAGCAGCGATCCGAACCCGAAAGGGCGGAGGAGAAAAAAGGACGGCGGGGCCAAGACCCCGCCGTTTTCATTGGGGAAAGCCACTCAGAACGGCATGGCAACCTTGATGCCGATCGCGTTCGTGGCACTGTTTGCCGAGAACTGCCCGTTGTACTCAAGTCTTACCGTTGTTCCACTCTTGCGCAGGATGTCGATGCCGAGTGCGAGATCGCCGTAAGTCCGGTCGCTCCGGGTGACGACCGTGAAGGGCTCGATGCCCGCCGGCGCGCCTTCCAGACTGGCCGTCATGCGCCGCTCGTTGCTGCCCAGGAAATGGGTGACGCCAAGGCGTATGAAGTGGCGCAGCAGCGTGCCTTGGTCGCCAAAACCGGATTCACCTCCGAACTCCACGGCCGGCTGGAGCGCGACGAAGGTGTCGTCGTCCTTGGCAACATTCAGGTTGGCACCACCGGCGCCGCTCTCGCTGTAGCCGTTACGCGTCACGTAGGAAACGGCCAGGCCGAGCATCGGACGAACGTACGCCGACGCGCTGTTCATGATGTCGTGGCTGACCCTTCCTTGCAGCGAGGCTGACCATACATCCTGCTTGCTGGTAGCACGGACTCCGGGCGAGACGATATCGACCAGTCGCTGTGTATTGAAATGTCCATAACCAGCGCTCAGGGAAGCCGACACGCGGGTTGCGCCAGCGCGATGCTTCAGGATCAAGCCACCTTCAAAGCGTTCGCCATCGATGTCGGAGTAGGTCGAATTGAGTATCGACTTCTGATACGACAGTCCAAAGCCGAGATGGAGATCAGGACGGATGGCCTTTTGCAGACCACCGGCCAGCGTCAAGGCATCCTGTTTGAATCCGGCATTCAGGTCGGTTCTTTCCTGATCGCGAATGCTGCCACCGAGACGGAACCAGCTGCATTCACCTTCGCGAATGAAGCGGTAGTCGCCAGCGTATTGTCGGCAGCTGTGCATTGCGTCGTTGAACCCAAGGCTGGCCGCCGCCGCTGCTCCGGCCTGATTGCCGAGAGCTCCCGGGCCAAGCTTTTCATAGGCGGTACGCAGGCTGGCCTCGTCCGGCAGATTGACCAGCGCGGCGATATACGGGGCCATGGCAGTTGAACCCCTCGCCATCTGGATGGCGTTGAGATGGGCGCCAATTTGCCGCGCGTTGTAGCCGAGGCTGGATGGGGCAAAATCGACATGGCTGGACACTGCGATTTCGTTACTGCTCGGATAGTCCAGGGCATAGGTCACGATGGGCGACGATGGGGCGATCAGCGTCAGGCTGTTCGGCGTGGCGCCATTGCCTGCCGACAGAACGATACTTTGCCAAGAGCCGATCTGTGTGGCGCCGGTATCGATCGCGGTCACCCGAATGCTGCCACCAACCTGGGCGCTGCCTGACACCGCCAGGTGATCACTGCTTCTGCCGGCCAGACTCAGGTCGACGTTGTAGGATCCGCCCGTGTTTTGAAGGAGATTGCCTGTTAGCGAAGTGTGCTGGGCGTGCAGGGAACCTCCGGGTGACAGAGTTCCATCGTTGGTCAAGCTGCGCCCAGAGCCGACAGTGATCGTTGTCAGCGAATTGAAGGTCGCGTTGGCGAGATTGTTGATAGCGTTGCTGCCGCTACCCAGATCGACATTGCCGGTAATCGTGCCGTGGTTGTCGAGGGTTTCCGAACCGTTTTCACCGGTCAGTGCGGTCCCGCTAAGGGCAGAGATCGTTCCCTTGTTGGTGATGACGTTGTTCGCGCCATTCAGGACCATGATCCCGACACCCGTCTCACTACCACCGGTGACCGAGCCGTCGTTGATATTGACGATCACATTTCCGTTGCTGGCGCCGCCCAGGCTCTGGGCAAGGATACCGTGGGCGTCAGCACCGGTGACGAGGATATTGCCCGCACTATTGATCGTGACCACGCCGGACGAACCGGTATAAATTCCGCCGCTGACGCCGCCATTGCTCTGGGCGACGATGCCGTGTGCGGCGATGCCGTAGGTGCGGATGTCGCCGGTCTGTTCGACAGTCACGTTACCGCCTGCTCCGGTGCCACCAACGCTGCCGGCCATGCCGATGCCGGCGCCGACGGTGCCGCCCAGGCCGCCACCGCCGCCGACGCTCTGGGCGAAAATGCCCATGGCGCCGCGGCCGCGGGAGACGATGTTGCCGAAGTTGTCGACGATCACCTCGCCGCCGTTGCCTGCATTGCCGCCATCGCCGGCGAAAGCGAAGGCGTTGCCGAAGTCGGTGACACCGAGGTCGATATTGCCCGCGTAACCGCCGCCGCCGCCGATGCTCTGCGCGAAGATGGCGTGGGCGACGACGCCCGTCGTGGATATTTCGCCCCGGGTGATGACATGTACCAGTCCGCCGTTGCCCGAGGAACCGCCGTCGCCGCCGAAGCTGAGCTGCTTGCTCTCGGCATCACCAATGGCGCCGATACCACCGATACCACCGCCGCCGCCAATACTCTGCGCGAGCACCGCGACGGAACCCTGGCCGGTGGTGGTGATGCTGCCGGTGTGGTCGATGAAGACTTCCTTGCCGTGGCCGCTGGCGCCGCCGGCGCCACCCACCGTGATGTTGACGTCGCCTTCTTCCTGGATCGGCAGGATGAAGTCGAGCAGTTCGGATACCCCTTCCGATACGCCGAAATCCTGCCAGTCGAGTCCGTGGTAACCGCTACCGCCGACCCCGCCGCCGCCACCGATACTCTGGGCGAAGATGCCGAAGGCGTCGGCGCCGCGCGTGACGATGCTGCCGGTATTGGTGACCTCCACCTTCTCTCCGGCATGACCGCCGGCCCCGGCTTTGCCACCGACACTCAGCGTCGCACCGACGCTGATGCTGGCCGGGTCGGCCATCTCGGGCTGATCCGGTTTCCAGTTCTCAGGATCGATGCTGAGGATCATGGCGCGTGCGTCGCCGCCCGTGCCGCCGCCACCGCCGATGCTCTGGGCGTAGATGCCGTGCGCACCGACGCCAGTGGTGTCGATCGTCTTGCTGTTGGTGACGGCGACCCTGCCGCCGTCGTTGCCGCTGCCGCCCGTGCCGCCGATGGCCATGGCAAAGTCCACCTTCACCTCGAGTTGCGGCTTTGTGTCGCCTTCGCCGCCGCTGGGGTCATCCGGCAACGAGATGTTAGCCGTTGCGGCAATACTCTTGCCGCCATCACCCCCGCCACCACCGATGCTCTGGGCGTAGATGCCCTAGGCGTGGTCGTTGATGGTCGTGATCTCGCCGTCGTTGGTCACGTCGACGAGCCCGCCCACGCCGCCTTTGCCACCTTCGCCACCCAGGCTGAGCGAGATGTTCACGCTGCCGGTCGGGTAGGGCTCGGGAATCGGAATCACGCTGCTGAAGTTGACCATCACCGAACCGCTCGTGCCGCCTGCGCCGCCGCGGCCGCCGATGCTCTGGGCCATGATGCCGTAGGAATGCTCGCCTTCGGTGGTGATGCTGCCGCGATTGACCACTGTCACGGTATCGGCGGTATCGCCATCGCCACCCTTGCCGCCCATCGAGAGTGCCAAGCCGCCGAAGGCGGTAACGCCGCCAGCGATGCTGAGGCCGCCCGTGCCGCCGCCACCGCCGATGCTTTGTGCCACGATGCCGTGGCTTTGCTCGCCAAGGGTCGTGATGTTCGCATTGGTATGGACATTGACCTGGCCGCCTGCGCCGCCGCCCCCGGCGTCGCCGCCGAAACTCAGCGTCAGGGCCACCGGGCCCAGCAGATCGCCGGCGATGCTGGCGCCGCCGTTGCCACCACCACCGCCGATGCTCTGGGCGACGATGCCATGCGAACGGTCCCCGTAAGTGGTGAGCGTTCCGCCCAGGGTCGAGGTCGTAGACCCGACATTCACGGTGTTGCCGTTGCTGGCGCCGGCACCGCTACCGCCGATGCCGAGCTTGAGTCCGACGCCGCCCAGCAGGCTGGCCGAAATGGCGAAGCCGCCGTTGCCGCCACTACCGCCAATGCTCTGCGCGAGGATGGCGTGCGCGTCGTTGCCGGCGTCCGGATCGCACCCGCTTGTGTCGGCCATCGCCTGGCTGCAACCGGTCGTGATGTCGCCGACGCTATGGACGGTGACGACGTCCGAATGGTTGCCCGTGCCGCCGTTGCCGCCGATGGCGATATTGGCGGTGATGCCGCCCCCAATGCTGCCGGAGATGGCAAAGCCACCATCACCGCCGCTGCCGCCGATGCTTTGCGCGAAAATGCCGTGGGAGCGGTCACCCAGGGTCGTGATTGTGCCGAAGAAGGGATCGGCTTCGGTGCCGACATCAACAGTCTGGCCGATGCCGCCGGTGCCACCGGTGCCGCCCAGGCTGAGGTTCAGGCCTTTGGTGCCACCGTAGCTGCTGGCAATGGCGAAGCCGCCGGAGCCGCCGCCGCCGCCGACGCTCTGCGCGAAGATGCCATAGGACTGTTCTCCGAAGGAGGTGATCGTGCCGCCGCCCAGAACCTTGACCACGCCCGCATCGCCGCCGCCGCCGCCGCTGCCGCCGACGGCAACACTGACGCTGATGATCGATCCGGCCGAGCCCGAAATGGCGAAACCGCCGTTGCCGCCGCCGCCGCCGATGCTCTGGGCGAAAATGGCATGCGAACGGTCGCCATCGGTGATGATCTCGCTGCCGCCCTGCGTGGTGACATTGACCGTCTGGCCATCGCCGCCATCTCCGCCCTTGCCGCCGATGGCCACGGCCACATCGACGCCGGCGCTGATCGCGCTGCCGCCTGTGCCGCCGCCTCCGCCAATGCTTTGCGCGAATACCCCGTACGAATCGTTCGCGTGGGTGTGCAGGATGCCGCTGTTGGTCACGTTGACAACGTTGGCATTGCCACCGCCGCCGGCCTCGCCGCCGATCGTGAACAAGCCGCTGGCGCTGCCACCATCACCGCCGCCACCGCCAATGCTCTGGGCAAAAATGGCATGCGATTGAATCCCGTAGGTATTGATCGTGCCGCGGTTGATGACATCTACCAGTCCGCCGTCGCTCGTCCCGCTACCCTTGCCGCCGATGCTCACCAGACCGGAGACGCCACCACCATCGCCGCCACCGCCCCCGACACTTTGCGCGAAAATGCCGTGAGAATAGTCGCCCAGGTGCAAAGCGGGATCCGCATTACCGGTGGTGATGCTGCCGTCGTTCACGACCGTGACATGCTCGCCGGTGCCGCCGGCGGAGCCGTCGCCCCCCAGGTTGGCGAAGAGGGCAAAATCGCCATCCCCGCCGCCGCTACCGCCGCCGCCGATGCTCTGGGCCAGAATGCCGTGGCTGTAGAGATTGTTGGTCGTCACATTGCCGCTGGCGAGGTTCTGAACCGTGACCGTCCCGCCATTGCCGCCGGGCGAACCGCTGGCGCCATAGGCCCAGAAGAGCGCCCAGCTGGAGCCGCCGGTCCCGCCAAAACCGCCAACGCTTTGTCCGTACAGACCATAGGCATGACTGCCGCTGGTGCTGATGCTGCCAGCGCTGCGCAGCACGACCGTATTGCCGACGCCAGCGACACCGCCGACGCCGGAATCGCCAGAGGAGCCGCCGTCGCCGCCTTTGCCGCCATTGCCGCCCAAGCTCTTGGCCCAGATGCCATGGGCCAGTTCGCCCGTCGTCGTGACGTTCCAGCTGCCATCGACGGTGACCAGTCCGCCCTGGCCGCCGGCGCCGCCATTGGCACCGTCCATGGCACCATTGGCGGTGCCGCCGTTGCCGCCGACGCCGCCGATGCTGATGGCAACGATGCCGGTCGCGTTTTTTCCGGTGGTGGTGATATTGGCGTCGCCGGTCACGTTGATCGTTCCGCCGATGCCGCCATTGCCGCCCGGCTGGCCATAGCGGACAGCGCTGTTGCCGCCGCCGCGTCCGCCGGCGCCGCCATCGCTCATGGCAACGATGCCGCTGGATCTTTCACCGGTCGTCGTGATCGTGCCGCTGGCGCTGACGGTGACGTTGCCGGCAGCGCTGCCGTTGGTTCCGGCGCCGGCCGAGTGGCTGATGTTGCCATCCCATCCGGCGACGCCTGATCCGCCCTGGCTGTAGCCGTAGATGCCATGCGCGCCGCTGCCCGTTGTCTTGAGCCAGCCATCGCTGGAAATGCTCACGCTGTTGCCGCTGCCGCCAGATTCGGCGGCATTGAGCAAGCCGGTGACGTAGGCCTCGAGGTCCGGGAAGACGCTGGGTGTCGTGCTGCTCGCGGGCTTGCCGCTGACGCCGAAGGTGTCGAAACTGGCTTCGACGTTCTGTTCCAGGGTGCTGCCGTCGCGCTGCAGCGTGATGAGCAACAGGGCGTTGTCGGTTTGCGTGTTGCCGGCCCGATTGCCTTCGACGCTGTAATTGACGCCGATGTACAGCGGGCCTGTCAGGGAGGCGTGGGCCGTCAACTCGTCTGTGCTGTAGCTGACTTCATAGCGGCCATCCTGATAGATCTTGATGGTCCCGTGCTGGATCGGATTGTTGCTGCTGTCGCGCAGCACATTGCCGTTGGCGTCGAGCAGGTAGCCGCGTACCTGGACGCTGCCACCGCTGAACGCGACCTCGCTGCCGCTGGCATTGAGCACCTTGGTGACAGAGAAGGAGAAGCCGGTTTCGGTGAAATTCCGCAGCTTCTCGAGTACGGCTTCCGAATAGCCGGGGCCGCTGCTGTAGCCGGCAATGGCATGAGCAGCCAGGCCCGTGGTCAGGATCCCGGGGGTCGGGGTTTCGGGGTCGAAGTGCGTGCTGTAGGCGTTAATGCGCACTTCGCCGCCGGCGACGGCGGGGTTGGTGCCGATCAAAGGCACGTTCAGGAAAGCATTGTCGGCGGGCGGTGTGGTGGAGATGCCGCTCGAGATACCGTATATCCCCGGCGTTAACGTGCCGCCGGTCGTGATGGACAGGCGTTGTTCCGGCTCGCCGGCAGTGATCCAGACATTCTGGCCGTTCGAGCTGATCAGGCCGATGCCGCTGGTGCCGAAGGCGCTGGTCGTGATCGGCTGACTGAGATTGCGGACGATCAACTCGTTGGGCGGCGTTGCGCTGACATTGATCCCTTGGGACTGGTTGCCCTGGCAGGTCAGCGTGGTGCCACCGGCGCCTGCCGTACACGCATCCGGGCCGGCGATCGCCCCGGGAACGAAGGCCGCCGAAATGGCCATGGTGATGAGTCGCTTGTTCGAGCGAACGAATGCACGCGTCTTCATGACATCTCCCTGCTGCTTGGCGCAGTCATCTTAGGTATCTCCTTTGACTATAGATGGCGGTGTGGAAAACAACAGGGGAGAATGGGTGGAAACGGCTGTGCGACAACGGATTTGGCGGATGTGCCGGATTTGGTGTATATGCAAACAGAGTCTGATTTTTGTAGTTTTTGTTGTTGTGTTTCTGTCTTTTTTCGCGGGCGAAAGCAGTTGTTCCGGGGGGTACGGTTGGGTCAGAACCTTGCCGTTGTGAGCGGCTGATTGTCGGTGCTACGGTCAACCGGAAAAACGGGCCAATTTTCAAATTTTCGGGACGCAATTGTGGTCGCTCCGAAAGCCGCTGCCGTCCTGGCGGTCAGCTTTAATGCGCCGGCGTTTTGTCGCACAATCAATCCGCATCGTCTTCACGGAGTCAGCGCATGGACCAGAATATCAAACGCGAACTGCCGGGCAGTCTGCTGGCCAATCGCATTACCCGCCGCCAGGTGCTCTGGCTGCTCGGCGCCAGCGCCCTGTCGGGCTGCGCCACCTCGCCGGTCGGGGGCGGTTCCATCCTGGTCGGGATGAGCGAAGACGAGGAAAAGGCCGTCGATCAGAAGGTCGCGCCGCAACAGTTCTCGCAGGATCTCGGGGCGGTGCAGGACGAGGCCATCAACCAGTACCTGAGCGACGTTGGTCGGCGTCTCGATGCCAAGGTGCATCGGCCGCAGATGCCGTATTCCTACCGCGTGCTCAATGCCAATTACGTCAATGCCTACACCTTCCCCGGCGGGGCGATGGGCGTGACGCGCGGCATTCTGGTCGATCTCGACGACGAGGCCGAACTGGCGGCGCTGCTCGGCCATGAACTCGGCCACGTCAATGCCCGTCACGCCGCGCAGCGTCAGGGCCAGGCGATGGTGACGCAGGCGGCGATGACCGGCGTGAACATCATCGGCACCGCTGCCGGGTTCGGCGGCCTGACCGACTTGGGCACCCAGCTCGGGGCCAGCGCGCTGCTCTCCAGCTATTCACGCGACAACGAGCGCGAGGCCGATGCGCTGGGGCAGGAATACATGGTTCGGGCCGGCTATCCGGCCAGCGGCATGGTCGGCCTGCAGCAATTGCTGGTCGAGCAGCAGAAGGAATCGCCGGGCATGTTGCAGACGATGTTCTCAACTCATCCGATGAGCAGTGAACGGCGTGACTCGGCGAAGCAGCTGGCCGAGAGCAAATACGCGACGAGCAACAAGCGCGACGCCGGGCGTGAGCGTTTCATGGACAGCACGGCGTCACTGCGCCGCATCAAGCCGACCATCGACGCCTGCCAGAAAGGCGAAGTGGCGATGGCCGGCAAGGCGTACGGCAGGGCCGAGGAGCGCTTCCGCACAGCGCTCAAGACGACACCACGCGACTACGCGGCGAATGTGCTGATGGCCAAGTGTTTGTCGGCTCAGGACAAGGATGCCCAAGCGCTGGAGTTCGCCCAGACGGCGACCCGGGTTTATCCGCAGGAAGCCCAGGCGCACAAGCTGGTCGGCGTGCTGGCCTTGGGCCAGAAAGATCCGGGCACGGCGAGCATCTCGATCGTTATGATCGCCTGTTGCCGGGCGATGCCGGCGTGACCTTCCTGAAAGGGATTGCGCTGGAAGGCATGGGCAAGCGGCCGGAAGCGGCCAAACGGTATGCCGCTTATCTGCAACGCACGCAGCAGGGCAAGGCCGCAGAGTATTCAATCAGCCGGCTGAAGAGCTGGGGCTATCTGAAATGATTTTGGCCCTTTTTCCCGGCTGACTTAGTGGCTTGAGCCGCCATGCCAGCGGAGGACCAGAATGGTCAGGTCGTCGGCCGGCAGCTGCGTCGCCTCGAAGCGGCGGACGCTGATGCGCAGGGCTTCGGCACAGGTCGCCACCGGTGTTTGGGCTGACTGGGTGGCGAGTGACTGGAGCAGGCGCTCGGTGCCGAAGAAACTCTGGCCGTCGGTTGCTTCGGTGACCCCGTCGGTGAATAGGCAAAGCGTATCGCCGGGCTCGAGCTGGCGGGTGACAGCCCGGAACGGATAATCCGGGACGCCACACATCGGCGGGCCAAGCGCCTCGCCCAGGTCGATCCGGGACAGCGCCCCGTGGCGGAGCAGCACCGGCGCATCGTGCCCGGCCGAGACGAAATTCAGCTCGCCGCTGACGATGTCGAGCACGGCGATGAAGGCGGTGACGAAGAGCATTTCCGGATTGTTGCGATCCAGTTCGTTGGCGACTTCCCGCACCGCTTCGCCGAGATCCTTGTTCAGCCTGGCCATGCTCGCTGCCAGGGCCTTGGTCATGGCCATGAAGAGGCTGGCGGGAACGCCCTTGCCGGAAACATCCGCCACGGCAAAGCAGATCCGGCGCTCGTCGAGCCGGAAGCATTCGTAATAGTCGCCGCCGACTTCGCGGGCCGGCTCGAGGATGGCGGCAATCGAGAAGCGGGTTTCACCGGCAAAGCTGGTTGCCAGGTCGGGGAGCAGGCCCATCTGGATACGGCGCGCCGTATCGAGCTCGCCAGCCAGTCGTGCTGCTGCTTCGCGGGTTGCCAGCAAATCGCGTTCCGCTTTCTGGCGCCGGCGTTCGGCGGTAATGTCCGAGCCCACTCCGCGCCAGCCGGTAATCGTGCCTGCCGCGTCGGTCAGCGGCTTGCCGCTCAGCGCCCACCAGCCGATTTCGCCGGCCTGCTCGATGGGCACGACGATGTCGCGAAAGGCCCTGGCCGCGCCGAAGGCGTCCTCCAGTTGGGCGAAAGCCTGCCGTCCTTCGCTTTCTGCCGCTCCTTTCTGGCTGAGCAGGGCGATCGACAGCGGCTGGGCGTGCAGGGCGGCAACCGGCCTGCCCAGGGTGTCGGCCAGTCGCGTCGAAATGTGGCGCAAACGGCCCTGTTCGTCGGTTTCCCACAACCAGTCGCTGGCATCGTCCTCGAAGTCGTTGAGGAGCAGACCGATGACCTGCTTTTGCCGCTCCACTTCGCTTTCGGCAATCAGGCTCTTGACGAACAGCCGGGAGGTGATGAGCACCGAGGCAACGACCGAAATCCCGTAGAGCGAGAGGAGGACGGCGAGATAGATGTAGCTCGTGCCGTAGAGGAAGAGCAGGGTGACCGTCCCGCCGAGACACATGGCGGTCCCCCACAAGGCGCCGGCCCAAGGCCAGCGGGCGGTATGAAAGGCGCCGTGAGGAATGGCCGTGGCAAAAAAGGCGGTGACCAATATCTGGCCGGTGATGTTGGTGCGGCCGAACAGATAGGCCAGCATGACCGCGAAGAGCAGGCCGGAGATGGCGACCGAGGCGGTCAGCAGGCGAACGGCGCGGGCGCAGGCTTGATGGTTGGTTTCGGCCTTGTTGCGTTGCCAGATGATCAGGCCGGTGCCGGAACTGGCCCAGACCGCGGCGCACCAGCCGATGAGCAGGCCGGGCGTGGCGTCCGCCCAGAAAATCCAGGCGTAGATGAGCGAGCAGACCATGCAGTCGAAGGCGCTGACCGGCATTTGCTGGAGCAAGGCGCGGAACTGCCGGAAACGATGGGCGGCGGCGACATCGGCCGGTGCATCGGGGTCTCGCCAGCAGTAGGACAGTTTGCGCCAGCTCGACATCAGGCCGCTGGCGTTGAGCAGGGTAGCAAGGCGTCCTGAGTGGTCTGGCTGCTTTTCCGCTGAAGATGTGGTGGTTGAGTGGGACACTGGTGTTCCGGCCTGGAGTCTGGCGCTGATTAAGCAATAGTCATCAGGATATCCGAATCGGGAAGCGAAATACCGTCGACCATTTCACGCCTTGTGCCATGTAATGTCGGCTCGGGCCATTTCGATTTTGGCCGTTTTTTACCGTTGACCGTGGGAATCGGTCGCCGACGCTGCGCAGCCCGCCGACATGCCCGGAGGTCGGCGGCTGAGGGCGATTTCCCGAGGCAATCGGCGCATCAGGTTCGGAAGTAGGAGAGTTCTTCCTGCAGCTTGGTGGCCATCAACTTCAACTGGTCGGCTGCATCGGAATTGCTCTTGGTGGCGGCGTTGGTTTCCTCGGTCATTGAGGCAATATTCTCGACGTGGCGGGCAATTTCGTTGGCCGAAATGGCTTGTGCCTGGGTCGCATTGGCGACCTCCCGGGCCTTGGCGAGCGAGTCATTGGCCTGACGCTGAATTTCGTCGAGCAGTTCGGTGGCTTCGCCGGCCAGCTGCCGGCCCTCGTTCACACGGGGCGTCGTGCTGGCCATGGCGTGTACCGCGTGCTGGGTATCGTCCTGGATGGCGGTGACCATGTTGGTAATCTGGGCGGTTGCCTTGGTTGTCCGTTCGGCGAGTATGCGCACTTCGTCGGCAACCACCGCGAAGCCGCGTCCGCTTTCCCCGGCGCGTGCCGCTTCGATGGCGGCGTTGAGGGCCAGCAGGTTGGTCTGGTCGGCGATCTCCTTGATCACCTGGGTGATCGTCCCGATTTCCTGCGAGCGGCCAACCAGTGTCTGTATGCGCCGAGTCGACTCGTCGACAGCGTTGGCGATATTCTGGATTTCAGCGGCCGACTGGCGGACGACGGTGCCGCCCTTGCCGGCGAGCTCGGCCGTCGTGTTCGAGTTGGTTTCGGTGATCAGTGCGATCTCCGAGACCTCGTTGATGCTGACGGTCAGTTCCTCGATCGCCGCGGCGGTCGCCGCGCTCGACTCGGCCTGCTTTTCGGCGGCGATACTGATTTCCTTGGCAGCGACGGAGAGATCGGCCGACTCCTTGGCGAGCACCTCGGTGTTGCCGCGGATGCTGCGCACGATGTTGGCCAGACGGGTCTGCATGGCGCCCAGGGCGGTCAACAGGTTGCCCTCCTGATTGCTCGAGGAGACGATCGGCTGGGTCAGGTTGCCGCTGGCGAAGACCTCTACCTGGCTGGCGGCGATAGCCGGTTCGCCACCGATCTGGTTACGAACGCTGCGGCTGATCAGCCAGCCGAGCGAGCCAAGCAGGGTGCCGATGACAATCAGGAAAATCAAGGATTTCATCACGGCCAGGCGGAACCTGGCGTCGACGTCGTCGACATAGACGCCGGTGCCGATCCACCAGCCCCAGGGCTTGAAGACCTTGGCATAGGAAATCTTCGGCACCGGATCCTTGCTGCCCGCTTTCGGGAACATGTAATCGATGTAGGCGGCACCGTCGCGCTTGAGCAGTTCGATCCACTGCCTGATGTAATCCTTGCCGTTCGGATCCTTCGAGTCGATGAAGTTCTTGCCTTCACGCTCCGGTTTCGAGGCATGCATCAGGTTGACACCATTGAAATCGTAGATGAAAAAGTAGTCCGACCCATTGTTGTAGCGGCTCTTGCGCAGATTGTCCCTGGCCAGGCGCTGGGCCTCTTCCTCGCTGATCTTGCCAGCCTTGAACAGGTCGTATTGCTCCTGAATAACGCCTGTGCTGGAATCGACCAGGGCCTGCAGCGCCAGTTTCTTTTCTTCCAGAATCTGGGCACGCAACTCGAACGCCGAGTAGCCACCGAGCAAAATCAAGCCGAGCAACATGCTGCCCAGCAAGATGTATAGACGTGCGCTAAGCGAAATTCCTGTCCCCTGGCTCATAATATTTGCCTCCTTGATTTTTGTATTCGGACGACTGCTTGTCAGGCCATTCTGTCATTTAGTACCCGGCGATGGAAGTATCCCGTGGCCACCTTCGGTGTGGTCACGTTCGGGGGCAGAGCGATTTGATTTTGGCCGTTTTTTCCGGTTGACCGTAGTAATCAGTCGCCGAAAGTACGCAGCCCGTCGAGGTTGAGAATGTTGATGCCGCCGTACTCGCTGCGTACCAGCCCGGCATCCTCGAGCACCTTGAGCGCCTGATTGGCGCGCTGTCTGGAAACGCCGGCCAGGTAGCCGAGTTCTTCCTGTGAAATCTGCAGCAGGCGGTTGGTGCCGGGGTAGAGCACGGGGTTGAACAGGGCGGCGAGGCCGCGCGCGATGCGGGCGTCGGTGTCGAGCATGCGCTCGTTTTCGATCATGCCGATGA
>NZ_JAVHPH010000287.1:0-2862 GCF_036170495.1 Azonexus sp. | reverse complement strand
CGGCGGCGATTTCTTCGAGGGTCAGGACCAGCGACATGTAATCCATGCCGGCGCCATCCCATTCTTCGGGGACGACCATGCCCAGCGCGCCCAGTTCACCGAGTTCCCTCAGCGCTTCGGCCGGGAAGGTGTGGTTGCGGTCCCAGTCGGCGGCGAAGGGGGCGAGGCGTTCCTGCGCGAAGGCGCGCATGGTGTCGCGGATCATTTCCTGCTCTTGCGTGAGAATCATGCGGTTTTCTCCAGAGATTTTTTTTGCCGTGTGGTCAGCCAGACGCCGGCGATGACCAGCAGGCCACCGGCCAGGACGGCCGGGCGGAGCCGCTCGTCGAGCAGCAGCGCGGCCTGGAGGACGGCGAAGACGGGGACCAGATTGATGAAGACCGAGGCGTGGCCGGCGCCGAGCTGATGCACGGCGGCGGTGAACCAGGTGTAGGCGATGGCCGTGCCGAACAGGGCGAGAAAGCCCATGCTGGCCCAGACGCGCCATGACCAGCCGGCCGGATCGATGTCGCCTTGCCACAGGGCGGCCAGAGCGAGCAGCAGGGCGCCGCTCAGGCTGGCGTAGAGCGTCGTGGCCAGCGCCGAGAAATGGTGGGTCGCCTGCCAGCCGAGGAAGGTGTAGGCCGCCCAACTCGCCACGCAGCCGAGGATCAGCCATTCGCCAAGGCCGACTTCACCGTTGATCAAGGCCAGCGGATCGCCGTTGCCGATCACCGTCAGGCAGCCGGCAAAGGCGATCAGGCTGCCGATGGCCTTGCGCGATGTCATGCGTTCCTTGCCGGTCAGCCAGGCCAGGATGACGATGACGGCCGGATTGAGCGCGACGACCAGCGCGCCGCGCCCGGCCGAAATGTGTTGCAGGCCGAAAAAAAAGCACAGGCCGTAAAGAAAGATGCCAAAAAACCCGAGCGCCCAGACCAGCCCCCACTCCCGTCCGCCCTGCGGCAGCGGAATGCTGCCCTCGGTAAAGAGCAGCACGCCGGCAACGATGGCGCCGGACAGCACGAAACGCAGCGCAGCCACGGCGAGCGGCGCCGTCAGCTCCTGGGCAATAATGCGTCCGGCGATCCAGGTTCCTCCCCAGAAAAACATCGCGGCGATGAGCTTGGCGTAGGTCACTACGACTCCTCTCCTTTTATGTCCCGCAGGGGCGGTATCCCTTGGGACAAGGGGGAGGCCGGGATAAGCAGAGACTTGGCCGCCGTTGTTTGGCGGCTTAGTCGGTTGCTTAGCGGCTTTATCAGGGGGGTGGGTGCTGGTTTGCCATTGGCGACCGAATTACCCATCCCCACCCCAACCCTCCCCTTGAAGGGGAGGGAGTAGGCTGACAACCCGGTTGTCACTTACAGCATTTCCACCGCCAGCGCCGTCGCTTCGCCGCCGCCGATGCACAAGGAGGCAACGCCCCGTTTCTTGCCGTACTTCTTGAGCGCGCCGAGCAGGGTGACGACGATGCGGGCGCCGGAGGCACCAATCGGGTGGCCCAAGGCACAGGCGCCGCCGTGGATGTTGACCTTGGCTGGGTCGAGCTTGAGATCGTGCAGCGCAGCCATGGTGACGACGGCAAAGGCTTCGTTGATTTCATACAGATCGACCGATTCTGCGGTCCACCCGGTCTTGGCGAACAATTTCTGCAGGGCGCCGACCGGGGCCGACGGGAAGAGGGCGGGCGTGCCGGCATGTGTCGTGTGGGCAACGATGCGGGCAATCGGCTGCAGGCCGAGCTTGGCGGCTTGCGAGGCGCGCATGAGGAGCATGGCCGCGGCGCCGTCGGCAATCGACGAGGAGTTGGCGGCGGTGACCGTGCCCTCCTTCTTGAAGGCCGGCTTCAAAGTTGGCACTTTTTTCACGTTGACCGCGAACGGGCCTTCATCCTTGTCGATGACGACATCGCCCTGGCGGCCGGCGACGGTGGTCGGGGCGATTTCCCAGGCAAAGGAGCCGTTGTTGCTGGCTTCGATGGCACGCGTCGTCGAGCGCACGGCGAATTCATCCTGGGCTTCGCGGGTGAAGCCGTAGCTGGCGGCGCATTCCTCGGCGAAGGTGCCCATCAGGCGGCCGCGGGTTTCTTTGCTGTAGGCGTCTTCGAGGCCATCCATGAACATGTGGTCGATGATCTGGCCATGGCCGAGACGATAGCCGCCGCGCGCCTTGGGCAGCAGGTAGGGGGCGTTGGTCATCGATTCCATGCCGCCGACGACGGCCGCACCGTAGGAGCCGGCGAGGATGCCGTCGTGGCCGAGCATGGTCGCCTTCATCGCCGAGCCGCAGACCTTGTGAATGGTGGCGCAACCGGCGGAGAGCGGCAGGCCGGCCTGCAGCGCTGCCTGGCGGGCCGGGGCCTGGCCCTGGCCGGCTTGCAGCACGCAGCCCATGAGCACTTCCTCGATCAGGTTGACGTCGATGCCGGCGCGCTCGATAGCGGCCTTGATGGCGACGGCGCCGAGATTGGCGGCGGTCAGGCTGGTGAACCCGCCCTGGAAGGTTCCCAGGGCGGTGCGGGCGGCGGAAACGATAACGATGGGGTCATTCATGCTGCTTTCTCCTTGCGTTGCTTGTTATGAAATTCAGGCGTCGAGCGCTTTCAGGGCGGCGTCGTAACGAGAGGGCAAATCCTGCGGCTGATCGACGGTGATGCCGAGGTCGTGAATCAGGCCATCTTTCAGGCCGTAGATCCAGCCGTGCACCGTGAGCTGCTGGCCGCGCCCCCAAGCGTCCTGGACGACCGGGTTGTGGCAGACATTGACCACCTGTTCGAGTACGTTCAGTTCGCATAGGCGGTCGTGGCGCCGGGCTTCGGGCAGGCGGTCGATGGTCGCCAGGTGCTTGTTATGGACGTCATGGACATGGCGCAGCCAGAGG
>NZ_JAVHPH010000286.1:0-2914 GCF_036170495.1 Azonexus sp. | reverse complement strand
CCTACCTGGTGCCGGCCGATCTTTTTCACATCTACAAGCGGGCCTCCAAAAAGGGTGACACCAGTCTCGGCTGGAGCGCCTACACGCTGGGTTCGTGGCTTGACGTCAAACCCGTCCTGCATTGCCATCGCGACGTGACCAGCACGGTCGATAAGGTGCGCGGCTTTGCCGCCGGCGTTGAACAATTGTTCGAGCGGGCCGTGCGCCGGGTGAGTGAAGGGCTCGATGCGCCGGTGATTTGCCTGAGTTACGGCGGCGAGCCGGCCGCTGTGCAGGCGCTGCCGGGCTATGCCCGGTTGGCCAGAACGGCCGAAAAGCACGCTGTCGAGCTGCTGGTTTCGCCGATGAGCAAGACGGCGGCGGTCAATGTCGGGCCCGGTGCGCTGTCGCTGGCCTTTGCTGCCAGCGCTCACCGTCCGCAATAAGGAAGAATATGCAACTGAATCTGCACCACTGGCGATTGACGCGCGACGCGCAGGGCATCGCCGTCGCTACGCTGGACCGGGCCGGGGAGGCGACCAATGCCTTGTCGGCGGCGCTGATGGCCGAACTGGCACAAATTCTCGATAGCCTCGACCGGGCGCCGCCAGCCGGCTTGATTTTTCGCTCCGGCAAGGAAGCCGGCTTCATCGCCGGCGCCGACATCGGCGAGTTCTCGCAACTCGATACGGCGGAGAAGGGGCGGCAACTGGTCGCCCGCGGCTGGAACCTGTTCAACCGGCTGGCTGCCGTGCCCTACCCGACGCTGGCCCTGGTCCGTGGCCACTGCCTGGGCGGCGGTCTGGAACTGGCGCTGGCTTGCCGCTACCTGCTGGCGGTGGACGAAGCCGGCACCAAGATGGGCCTGCCGGAAGTTATGCTCGGCATCTTCCCCGGCTGGGGCGGCATGCTGCGGCTGCCGCAGCGCGTCGGGCCGGCGGCAGCGCTCGACCTGATGCTGACTGGCAAGACCATCGACGCCAAGCGGGCCAAGAAGATGGGGCTAGCCGATGATTGCGTGCCGCCGCGCGTCATGGAAATGGCCGCCCGCCAACTGCTGCTTTCCGGCCAGCCGCGCCGACCGCTACCCTTCATGCAGCGCCTGCTCAACGGCCCGCTCAAATTGGTCGTCGCCAACGGTGCGCGCCAGCAGGTGGCCAAAAAAGCCCGGCCGGAACACTACCCGGCGCCCTACGCCATCATTGATTTGTGGGCTAGGCACGACGGTAATGCGCTGGCCGCGCCGGAGGTCATCGACCGCATTATCACCTCGCCGACGGCGCGCAATCTGCTCCGCGTCTATCACCTGCAGGAACGCCTCAAGGGCTTCGGCAAGGCATCCGATTTCACGGCCAAGCGGGTGCATGTCATCGGTGCCGGCGTCATGGGTGGCGACATCGCCGCCTGGTGTGCCCTGCGCGGCATGACGGTGACGCTGCAGGACCAGACGCTGGAACGCATCGCGCCAGCCCTCAAGCGCGCCCACGCCCTGTTCACCAAGCGTCTGCGCGAGCCGCTCAAAATCCGCGATGCTTTCGATCGCCTGATTCCCGACCCGAACGGCGATGGCGTGGCGCACGCCGACGTGGTCATCGAAGCCATCTTCGAGAACGTCGAAGCCAAGCACGCGCTGTTCAAGGCGCTCGAAGCGAAGCTGAAACCGGGCGCCGTGCTCGCCACCAACACCTCCAGCCTCAAGCTCGAAGACCTGCGCACGGTGCTCGCCAAACCGGAACGTCTGGTCGGCATCCATTTCTTCAACCCGGTGGCGATGATGCCGCTGGTCGAAGTCGTCGAGGCTGAAGGCGCCGATCCTGCCGCCGTGCAAGCCGCCTGCGCGTTTGTGAAACAGATCGACAAGCTGCCGCTGCCGGTGAAAAGCGCGCCGGGCTTCCTGGTCAACGCCGTGTTGGCGCCCTACATGCTGGCCGCCATGCGGGCGGTCGACGAGGGCGTCTCGCCGGAAACGGTCGACGAAGCCATGCTCGCCTTCGGCATGCCGATGGGTCCGATCGAACTGGTCGACACCGTCGGCCTCGACATCGCCATGGCCGCCGGCCAGCAACTGGCTGGCGGGGCCGAGGCGCCGCGTTGTCTGATCGACCGCGTCGAGAAAAAGGAGCTCGGCAAGAAGAGCGGCCAGGGCTTCTACGACTGGTCGTCCGGCAAGGCGGCCAAGGCTGCGGCGGGCAGCGTACCGGCCGGTCTGGCCGAAAAACTCGTTACACCGCTCATCGACCGGGTGGAAAAACTCGTCGCCGATGGTGTTGTTGCAGATTCAGAATTGGCCGATGCCGGCGTAATTTTTGGCACTGGCTTTGCCCCCTTCACCGGCGGGCCAATCCACTTTCGGCAGGGACAGGAGTAGTCGTGTTGTTTATTTCCAACGAGCGTTTGAAATAATGCAATTCAAACGGCGTTTCATGCGCATGTTTGGGATTTAATCGTAGTGGTAGTGACGGGAGAGTTCCTCCCAACAAAACAAAACAGGAGACAAATCAATGACCAAAACCAATCTGCGCCTCATCCCGGCGCTCATCGCCATTGCCTTTTCCGGCAGTGCCGCTGCGGCGGGTTTCCAGTTGCTGGAGCAAAACGCCAGCGGCCTCGGCAACGCCTACGCCGGTTCGGCGGCCATCGCTGACAACGCCAGCACGATCTTTTATAACCCGGCTGGCATGACCCAGCTTCAGGACCGGGAGGTATCGGCTGGCGTTAGCGTGATCAGCGCCAATTATCAGTTCAACAACACCACTTCTTCGACCGGTGCCACGCTGGCCGGAAACAGCGATGGCGGAACGGTGGGCTTCGTTCCGAATGCCTATATGTCCTGGCGCCTTGCCAAAGACGTTTATGTCGGCCTGGGCATCGGCGCACCGTTCGGTTTGGCGACCAAGTACGACGACAACTGGTACGGCGCGGCGCAATCGATCGA
>NZ_JAVHPH010000285.1:0-2935 GCF_036170495.1 Azonexus sp. | reverse complement strand
AGCGCGGCCTGGCAAACCGCCTCGACTTTTCTTTCAGCGGCCCGCAGGGCGCCCGCCTGGCCAAGCTGGTCCAGGAGCAGCGTATCGAGATCGGGGCCATCCATACCTATCTCGAACTGTTCGGCCGCTACTTTCTGGACCTGACGCCGAATGTGGCGCTGATCGCGGCGCAGGCCGCCGATGCCGAAGGCAATCTCTATCTCGGGCCGAATACCGAAGACACGCCGGCCATCGTCGAGGCGACCGCCTTCAAGGGCGGCATCGTCATCGCCCAGGTTAATGAGCGTCTCGACAAGCTGCCGCGTGTCGACGTGCCGGCCGACTGGGTCGATTTCACGGTGCAGGCCCCGAAGCCCAACTACATCGAGCCGCTCTTTACCCGCGACCCGGCGCAGATCACCGAAGTCCAGGTGCTGATGGCGATGATGGCGATCAAGGGCATCTACGCCGAATACGGCGTGACTCGCCTGAACCACGGCATCGGTTTCGACACCGCAGCCATCGAGCTGCTGCTGCCGACCTACGCCGCCGATCTCGGCCTGAAGGGCAAAATCTGCACGCACTGGGCCTTGAATCCGCACCCGACGCTGATCCCGGCGATTGAATCCGGTTTCGTCGAATCGGTGCATTGCTTCGGTTCGGAAGTCGGCATGGACGCCTACATTTCGGCCCGTTCAGACGTCTTCTTCACTGGCGCCGACGGCAGCATGCGTTCGAACCGGGCATTTTCCCAGACGGCCGGCCTCTACGCCTGCGACATGTTCATCGGCTCGACGCTGCAGATGGACCTGGCCGGCAACAGTTCGACGGCGACGCTGGGCCGCATCACCGGCTTCGGCGGCGCCCCGAACATGGGTTCCGATCCGCACGGCCGGCGTCATGCCAGCCCGGCCTGGTTGAAAGCCGGGCGCGAGGCCTACGGGCCGAACGCCATCCGCGGTCGCAAGCTGGTGGTGCAGATGGTCGAGACTTTCCGCGAGCACATGGCGCCGGTTTTTGTTGAGGAACTTGACGCCTGGAAACTCCAGAAGTCGATGGGTGCCGAACTGCCGCCGATCATGATCTACGGTGACGACGTCAGCCACATCGTCACCGAGGAAGGCATCGCCAACCTCTTGCTCTGCCGCACGCCCGAGGAACGCGAGCAGGCGATCCGCGGCGTCGCCGGTTTCACGCCGGTCGGCATGGCGCGCGACAAGGCGATGGTCGAGAACCTGCGCGACCGCGGCATCATCCGCCGCGCCGAAGACCTCGGCATCGACCCGCGACTGGCCACACGCGACCTGCTCGCCGCCCGCTCCGTCAAGGATCTGGTGCGCTGGTCGGGCGGCCTCTACGCGCCCCCTTCACGCTTCCGCAATTGGTGACCGCCATGGAAACGCTCGATTTTCGTTTCGACTCCAAGCCAGCTTCCCGCGTTGCCGATCCCGCCCTGTGCGGCGTGGTTGGCTCGGGCAATCTGGAAATTCTCGTCAAGCCCGGTATTGAGCCGGAGGCTTGCCGGGTCCGCATCAAGACTTCGGCCCGCGGCTTCGGTGAAACCTGGCGTGCCGTGCTCGACAGCTTCGCCACGAGTCATCCGGCCGGCGGCACCGTCATCGCTATCAACGACATGGGTGCGACGCCGGCTGTCGTCACCTTGCGCCTGGCGCAGGCGCTGGCCGAATATCAGGGAGGCGGACTATGATCCCGTCGCTTGCATCACGCCATAGCTGGTTCGAGGCGACCGCCCGGGCTCGCCTGGCCGGCCTGCTTGACCCCGGCAGTTTCAGTGAAATCCTGCCGCCGGCCGAATCCAACCCTAGCCCGCATCTCGCGTTGCTCGACCTGCCTGGTGCATTTGATGACGGCGTGGTCGTTTGCTACGGTCAACTGGAAAAAAAGCCGATTTTTGCAATCGCCCAGGAAGGCCAGTTCATGGGCGGCGCCGTCGGTGAAATCCACGGCGCCAAGATTGTCGGGATGCTTCGCCGTGCCGCGCAGGAAAAGCCGGCGGCCGTGCTCTTCCTCATCGATTCCGGCGGTGTCCGTCTGCACGAAGCCAATGCCGGCCTGATCGCCATTTCGGAAATCATGCGCGCCGTGCTCGATGCGCGTGCGGCCGGCGTGCCCGTGCTGGCGCTGGTCGGCGGCAGTTGCGGTGCCTTTGGCGGCATGGGCATCGTCGCCAAGCTGTGTTCGGCCATCATCATTTCCGAAGAAGGCCGACTCGCGCTGTCCGGCCCGGAGGTCATCGAAACCGTGGCCGGCGTCGAGGAATTCGATTCGAAGGACCGGGCGCTGGTCTGGCGCGTCACCGGTGGCAAGCATCGCTACCTGATGGGCGATTGCGCCATGCTGGTGGAAGACGACATCGCTGCTTTCCGCCGCGGCGCCGCGGAATTCCTCGCCGATTGGAGCGAACCCGCCCCGAGCCTCGCCCATCTGCGGGCCGGCCAGCAGGCGCTGGAAAATCGTCTCGCTGCCTACGCCAGCTATCGCGACGGCCTGCAAGTCTGGGCCGCGCTCGGTATAGCCGAGCCGGAAAGCGTGCCGCTGCTCGACCGCGACGCGCTGGTCGCTTTGAAGGAAGGATTGCCGACATGAGCCTCAACGACATTCTCGATAGCCTGTTCCCGGCCGGCCACGCGGTCGCCGTGGAAAACAAGGTGATGGCCGGCGAAGCGACGACCGCGCAAGGCACGGTCGCCGTGCTCGGCACCACCGACGCGGCGGCCATCGACCACGCCATGGCGCTGGCTTTGTCCGCCTTCATTCTCGACACTATCGAGCAGCACCCCGGCCGGCCGCTGGTCTATTTGGTCGACACCAGCGGTCAAGCCTTGTCGCGCAGCCAGGAGCTGCTCTGCCTGAACGGCTCGCTGGCCCACCTCGCGCAGTGTGTCGATCTGGCCCGTCGCCAGGGCCATGCCTCGCTCAGTCTGGTCACGGCCAA
>NZ_JAVHPH010000284.1:0-2938 GCF_036170495.1 Azonexus sp. | reverse complement strand
CGGTCGCGCGAGCCAAAGCGGGTGCGTTTCATCGGGTGTCCAGAAAATTCAAAGACGGCATTTTAACAGGGGGTGGGGGTACCGTCGCAGGATCGATGGTCGGGATCGCCTCGTGAGCGAATCGGGACAATCCTTGCGCGCCATGAAGCGGCGCCGAAAGGGCCGGGCGGGCAGACTGATGGCTCCCGTCACTGCAAGGAGCCTTTCCATGAAAACCTATTTCCGCGTCATGCTGCTTACTGCCCTGTTGGCCTGCGGCCTGGCCCGTGCCGATGATTTTCGCCTGATCGTCGAGGCCGGGCCGAATGGTCGGCTGGCGCCGGCGCATTACGCCAATGTCTTCGGCTGCAACGGCGGCAACGTCTCGCCGGCCTTGCATTGGTCGGGGGCGCCGGCCGGGACGCGCAGTTTTGTCGTGACCATGTACGACCCGGATGCGCCGACCGGGTCCGGCTGGTGGCATTGGGTGGTCGCCAACCTGCCGGCCGCTGCCGATCATCTGGATGCTGCCGCTGGCAATCCCGGTGGCGTGCTGCCGGCCGGCGTCCGCGCCATTGCCGGCGACAACGGGGAGGCGGCTTATCTCGGCAGCTGCCCGCCGGTCGGGCAGACGCACCGCTACGTCTTCACCGTGCATGCGCTCAAGGTCGACAAGCTTGATCTACCGGTCAATGCCACCCCGGCGCTGGTTGGCTTCATGGCCTGGGCCAACGGCCTCGGCAAGGCGAGCGTGACCCTGCTCGGTTCGCGTTAACATGGGCGAAAAGACCGGCATGCCGTTGGCCTTCCCGGAGAAAAAAGCATGCAGCCAACCATCGTCCAGCGCGCCGGTATTGCCGTGTCGGGCAGCATCGTCCAGCGCCAGCCTTTGCAGTTCCGGCGGCTGTGGATCGACTTGCCGACACTGGTCCTCGTCGAATCCGGCTACAAGATTCTGCACGGTGAGGCCGGCACCTTCCGCGTCGAGGCCGGTCAGGCGGTGGCGTTGGCCGGTGGCCAGGCCTTCGACGTGACCAATTATCTCGGCGAGGCGCCGAGCTATCGGGCCCGCTGGCTGGCCTGGGAGCGCGGCCTGCTCGAACGGTGGCGGGCGCCAACGGCCGGTGAGCGGCCGCAGTCGGTGGTGACGTTGGGCAAGGTGGCGCCGGCCTTTGCCGATGCTTTTACGGCATTGACGCAATCGTTCGACGACCCGGCACTGCCCGATGCGGTGGTCGCTCATCGGGCCCTGGAAATGCTGGTCTGGCTGGAGGGTGTCGGTCGCCTGCTGCTCGACGACGCGAACCTGGCGCCGCGTGTGCGTCGTCTGCTCGCCGGCGATCCGGCGCATGACTGGCGTTCGCCCGAAGTCGCCGGCCATTTCGCCATGAGCGAGGCCAGCCTGCGCCGCCATCTGGCCGCAGAGGAGTGTTCGCTGTCCGAAATCCTGCTCGACGTGCGTATGTCGACGGCGCTCACCCTGCTCCAATCGACGGCGCAGCCGGTGACGCGGATTGCCGGCGAGGTCGGCTACCAGTCGCCGTCGCAGTTTGCCGTGCGCTTTCGCCGCCGTTTCGGCTGTTCGCCCAGCGACATCCGCCGCGACAGTCCGCGTGGCCGGGTCGCCCTCGCGTAAAATCGGGGGCATTGCCAACCTGCGCCAACCGACCATGCTGATCTTCCTGTCCCCCGCCAAATCGCTTGATTTCACGACCCCTCCGCACGTCGCCACCTTCACCCAGCCGGCCTGGCTAAAGGACTCGGCAAGCCTGATCCGGCAACTGCGCAAGCTGTCGCCGGCCGACATCGCCAATTTGATGGATCTTTCCGATCCGCTGGCCCGGCTCAATTTCAACCGCTACGCCGACTGGTCGCTGCCGTTTTCGCCGGACAACGCCAAGCCGGCCGTGCTCGCTTTCGATGGCGACGTGTACGACGGCCTGGCCGCCAAAACGCTGGCCGCCGATGACCTCAATTTTGCCCAGCAGCACGTCCGCATCCTGTCCGGGCTCTATGGGATTCTCAAACCGCTCGATCTCATGCAGCCGTACCGGCTGGAAATGGGCACCAAGTTTGCCAACAAGGCCGGCAAGGATCTCTACGCCTTCTGGGGTGAGCGTCTGCTTAAGGCGATCAATGCCGAGCTGGCCGAGCGCCCGCGGCCGGTCGTGGTCAATCTGGCCTCCGCCGAGTATTTCAAGGCCGCGGTCGGCCGCAAGATCAACGGGGCGGTGATTCAGCCGGTGTTCGAGGACTGGAAGAACGGTCAATACAAGATCATCAGCTTCTACGCCAAGCGGGCGCGCGGGGTGATGACGCGCTACGCGGTGGTCAATCGGCTGCGCCAACCGGAAGGACTCAAGGATTTCGCCGAGGACGGCTATGCCTTCGCACCGGAAGTGTCGGACGAGAAGAGCTGGGTCTTCCGCCGCCGGGAAGGCTGAGCCGGCCTGTCGATTTTGGCCATTTTTTGCGGTTGACCGTGGGATTGCAGCGTGGCGCCGCTTAGCCCGCGAGCAGCGCCGATGCCGCTTCCGGTTTGATGATCTGGAAGCCGAGCTTGGTCCGGCCGCGCAGTTTCAACAGCGCCTTGTCCTTGCTGACCAGGATGTTTGCCTCGCAACGGGCGGCCAGTTCGAGGAATTTCTGGTCGTCGCGGTCCTTGCAGCGTGGCAGCGGTGGCGCTTCGCCTTCGGGGAAAACTCGCACGAGGTCGCTGTAGCGGGCGTAGCGCTCGGCGATCATGGCGGGCGTCAACTTGAGTTGCGGGTAAGTCAGGACGCGGCGCAGTTCGGCTAGCGTGCGTTCGTCGACGATGCATTCGATCCGCCCGGCTTCGAGCGCCGCCATGATCGGCACGGCGTCGGTGTTGGCCCAGTGGAAGAGGTCGAGGACGACATTGGTATCGAGAACGAAGCGCAGCATGGGGCGGGATTATAATGCGCGCCACCTCAACGCC
>NZ_JAVHPH010000283.1:0-2943 GCF_036170495.1 Azonexus sp. | reverse complement strand
CGATCATCGCCTGGCTGCCGACCTTCTCGGCCTGGCACTTGTGCTTGATGTCGGCCAGCGTGCCGCGGATGATCTTTTCCGCGCCCGGCCAGCTCGCTTTCTGCACCACCAGAATCGGCGCCTCCTCCGCCCAGCCGGCCGCCCGCAGGGCGTCCTGGACCTTGTGCAGCAGCGTGATCGACAGATAGATGCACAGCGTCGTGTGGTGCGTGGCCAGCGCCGCGAGGTCTTCGCCGGGCGGCATCGGGGTGCGCCCGGCCACCCGGGTCAGAATCACCGTCTGCGTCACTTCCGGCAGGGTCAGCGTCTCGCCAGCCGCCGCCATCGACGCCATCGCCGAGGAAACGCCGGGGACCACGGCCCAGTCGAGGCCGGCCGCGGTCAATGGCCGGGTCATCTCGATCAGCGCGCCGTAGAGGCCGGGGTCGCCAGTTTGCAGGCGGACGACGGTTCGATGTTGATAGGCCCGGGTGATCAGCCAGTCGGTCATCTCATCGAGCGTCATCTCCTTCGAGTCGCGGATTTCGCAGCCCGCCGGGGCGTAGCGCGTCGCCGCCTGATCGACCAGCGAGCCGGCGAAGAGGATGGCGCCCGCCTGTTCGAGCAGCTGGCGCCCCTTGACGGTGATCAAGTCGGGGTCGCCGGGGCCCGCGCCGACAAACCAGATCTTGCCGGCCATCAGCCCGCCCTCCCGCATCTCGCCCGGGCTACCGGCAGGGTGCTACGGTCGACGGCAAAATTCAGGCAAATTTGCATGTGTTTTCCTTGGCAATGTTGGGTCTGGCGAGCATCGCCAGCAAACCGGCGGCGCCCTGGGGTGATGGCCCGGCCGGCAAGATGCCGCGCCCGACCAGCCCGCGATGCAGGGTGATGATGTCCGGCAGCGGCAGGCCGACGGCGGCCAGCGCCGCGCCGTGCTCGCCCAGTTCGGCCGCCGCCAGCGTTGCCGTGCAGCGGCCGGCCGCCAGCAGGTGGATGCGCTCGGCCCAGCGGTAGGCGAAATCGATGTCGTGGGTCGCCAGCAGTAGCGTGATGCCGCGCCCGTGCAGGCGGTCGAGCACGGCCAGCAGCTCTTCCTGCATGGCGTGGTCGAGACCGGCCATCGGCTCGTCGAGGACCAGCAGTTCCGGCTCCATGGCCAGCACGCCGGCGATGCAGACGCGTTTCTTTTGGCCGAAACTCAGCTTATGCACCGCCTTGTCAGCGTCTGCCTGCATGCCTACCGCCTGCAGCGCAGCGGCAACGCGTTGGCGCACCGTCGCCATGTCGAGGCCGAGATTGAGCGGGCCAAACGAAACGTCTTCCTGGACGCTGGCCGAAAAGAGCTGGTGGTCTGGGTTCTGGAAAACCAGGCCGACCTTGCCGCGCAACGCGCGCAGGCCGGCCCGGCGGTAATCGACGGCGGCCCCGGCATAACGCACGACGCCAGCCTGCGGCCGCAAGAGGCCGTTGGTGTGCTGGAACAGGGTGGTCTTGCCCGCCCCGTTGGCGCCGATCAGCGCATTGCGGCTGCCGCGCCGGATGCTCAGCGAACAGCCGTCGAGGCCGACGCTGCCGTCGGGGTAACGAAAGCTGACGGCGGCCAGTTCGAGCAAGTTGTCGTTCACTTCGCCGCTCATGCCAGTCCCCCGGCCAATGCGATGAGGCTGCCGCCGGCCAGGGCAGCGATGGTGCAATCGCGGCCGCGATGGGCGAAAACCGGTTCAAGGAAACGCAGCGGGCCAGCGTTGTTGCGCGCCTCGGCGGCGATCTGCAGGGCGGCGGCGCGCTGCCAGACCTGCAGGCTGAGGTTGGCGGCGAGCTGGCCGAGCGAGCGCATGGCCAGGCGCGGCGTCGCATAGCCGAGGCGGGCCGACTGCGCGGTCAGTGTGTCGTGTACCACGGCGGAAAAAACGAACAGCATGCGGTAACAGAGGACCATGAGGTCGAGCAGCAACGCCGGTGCCCGCAGCCGCCGTAGCAGCGCGATCAGGTCGGTCAGCGGCGTCGTCAGGCCGAGAAAAAGCAGGGCGGCCAGCGCGCCGAGCGAACGGCTGACGACTTCGGTCGCCTTGGCCAGACCGCCTACCGATAGCGCCAAACTACCGTGGTCCGGCCCGGCATTCAGCGAAAAGGCCAGCGACAGGCTGCTCAAGGCGAGGAAGAACAGGGCCGGCGCCGCGGCCCGCAGGTAGCAGCCAGGCGCGATGCCGGCGCCGAGCAGGGTGACGGCGACCAACAGAGCTGCGACGACGAGTGCGGTCGACGGTGTGCCGGCGGCGAAGGCGGCGATCAAGCCGGCCAGCGCGAAGAGCCCCTTGGCGGCAGGCGCCACCGGCCGCCAGCGGTTGGTGTAGGCGGCTTGCTCAATCAGCACAGGACGGTCGCTCCTGCCGCCGCAGCTTTTCGCGGGTCACCGAAGCGCCCAGGTAATAGCCGATGAAGCCCGCCCCCAGCGCCGCCTGCAAGGCAAACAGCAACGAGGCGATTTCGGCGCTGGCCGGCTCCATCAGTGGTGCGAACCATGGCCGGTAGGCGGGGGCAATCTGGCCGATCAGATCGCGCGCCTTGTTGTCGGCTCCGGCAAAAATCTCGACCGGCTTGCCGCTCGTGTCGGCCGCCGGCTTGTCGACGAGCCACAGCGGCAGCGCGGCGAGCAGCACGACCGCCAGCAACAGCAAGCCATTGACGTGGCGCTTCATGTCCGCGCTCCACCAGTGAGCAGTTTCATGTCCTGCAATTCCTGCGGGTTGAAGCGGGCCAGGGCATTGCAGATGACCACGGTCAGCAGGCCCTCACTGATCGCCAGCGGAATCTGGGTGATCGCGAAAATGCCGGCAAATTTGGCGAAGGAGGCGGCAGCACCGCCGGTTGGGTCGGGGAAGGCCCAGGCCAGCTGAGCCGAGGTGGTCACGTAAGTCAGCAGGTCGGCCAGACTGGCGGCGAGAAAGACGCTGACGGCAA
>NZ_JAVHPH010000282.1:0-2950 GCF_036170495.1 Azonexus sp. | reverse complement strand
CCTATTTTCTTGCTTCATGTTCTTCCAGTCGACAAATGAACCGTCCCTCGAAATCGCAAACCAGGATGGTGAGTTGGTAAGCGCCGGGATAGCTGGTCTTCAGGCTGCGCATGGCCTGGTTGGCCAGCGCCCGGTGGAATGCTACGGTCAACCCGAGATTGGCCAGTTTTTCGGCGGCGAAACGCGCCGTTTCGGCGGCGCGGATTTCTTCGACCAAATCGGCCGGGGCGCCGACTTCCCGGGCCGCTTCGGCGAGCACGTCACGATCGATTTCGGCCTTCCAGGCGTGGGTGACGGCCAGGCCCTGGCCCATCTTGGTTAGCTTGCCGACCATGGCGCCGACGTGAATTTGGGCAAAGCCACGCTTGACCGCCGACTGGAAGGCGGCCTTGACGAAGTCGCCCATCTGGACAAAACAGGATTCGTCGAGCTCCGGCAATTGGCGCATGGCGAATTTCTCGGTGCGCCCGCCGGTGGTAAAGACGATGCGGGTCTGCCCCTGCCTGGCGGCGACATCGACGGCCTGGACGACGCTGGCGCGGAAGGCGGCGGTCGAATAGGGGCGGACGATGCCGGTCGTGCCCAGTATCGAAATGCCGCCGAGGATGCCGAGCCGGGCGTTCAGCGTTTTTTTGGCCATTTCGTCGCCGCCCGGTACCGAAATGGTGATTTCCAGGCCGTCGTGGTCGAGCAGTTCGCTGGCCGCCGTCCGCACGTTGTCGATGATGTTGCGCCGGGGCACCGGGTTGATCGCCGGGCCGCCGACTTCGAGACCCAGGCCGGCCTTGGTCACGACACCGACGCCGAAGCCGCCCTTGAGCACAACTTCGCCGGCCCGATGCGGCAGGATGCGGACATCCGCCGTCAGGTGCGCGCCATGCGTTGCATCCGGGTCGTCACCGGCATCCTTGACGATGACGGCATGGGCCAGCCCGGCAACTTCTTCGACATAGCCATCGGTCACGGCGAAACGGACCTCGCGGCCATTCGGCAGGCGACAGACAACGGTATCGGCGACCTCGCTATTGAGCAGGCCCAAAGCGGCCGCTTTAGCCGCCGCCGCCGAGCAGGCGCCGGTGGTGAAGCCGGTGCGGTTGCCGCGCTGGCGCCGGCTATCACCCTTGCGGACCTTGCCCGGGCTGGCATCGCCGGGCTGGCTCACAGGACGGCCCGGTGCACGCAAGCCGCCCGTTTCTGTTCGGCCTCGGCCAGGCCGAGCAGGGCGTGGATGGCGGCGACGACCAGGGTCGAACCGCCCTTGCGGCCGGCGATCGCCACCCACGGAATGTCGTCCAGTGTCATCAGCAGCGCCTTCGATTCGGCCGCCGAGACGAAGCCGACCGGCATGCCGACGATCAGCGCCGGCCGGGCGCCGGCGGCGCGGACCAGGCGGACGATTTCGATCAACGCCGTCGGCGCATTGCCGATGCCGACGATGGCGCCGTCGAGTTTGCCCAGTCGGTGCGCCTTGCGCATGGCCTGGACGGCGCGGGTGGTGTCCTCGGCCCGGGCTTGCTCGATGACGTCCGGGTCGGCGATAAAGTGCCGGGGGCGCATGCCGAAGTGCTTGAGGCGCGGCGCCGAGAGCCCGACGCAGATCATTTCGACGTCGGCGACGATCGGCGTGTCGCCCTTGAGCACGGCGGCCAGGCCGGCCTGCATCGCCGCCGGGTGAAAGCGGGTCAGGCCGTTGAATTCGAAATCGGCATTGGCGTGGATCATCCGGCGGACCAGCGGCCACTGCTCGGCGGTGTAGGCGTGCGGACCGACTTCGGCGTCGATGATGGCAAAGGAGTCGTGCTCGATGGCGCGGCCGGCAGCGGTCAACTGCTCGGTCACGATGTTTGCGGCGGTGGTCTGGGTCATGGCGATTCAGGCGTGAGCGGGTTGGCAGGGATGGGCGTGATCGTCTTGGTGGGCGTGGCCGCAAACGCGACTCTCACCAGCGACCGCCGTGTGGCTGTGATCGTGCAGGTGTTCTGCCTCGGCCGCCGCGCGGTATTTGCAGCCGTCGCATTCGAGCAGGCCACCGTCCGGCAATTCGCGCCCGGCCACCTTGGCATCAAGCAGGTCGAAAATGCCTTTGTCGAAACCGAAGTGGGTGCCGAGGGCGAAAGCGAGGCTCGGGTATTGCGTCTGCAGGCGCGCGACCTGGGCCTTGATGCGCGCGATCAGGACGCCGGTGAACAGGTAGACCGGGACGATGCAGATCTGCGTCATGCCCAGCCTGGCCTGGCGTTGCACCACCGTCTCCAGGCGCGGCCAGGTGACGCCGGTAAAGGCCAGGTCGACCAGCTCGTGGTCGTTGGCCTCGAACAGCCAGCGCGCCATCCGGGCCAGTTCGCCATTGGCGCCGGCATCGGAGGAGCCGCGGCCGAGCAGGATGACGCCGGTGGTCTGCGGGTCGGGCATGGCGAGGCTGAGCATCAGGCATTCGAGCTGGCCCTGCAGCACGGCGAGGATTTCGCGGCCCATGCCAAGGTGGCGGGTGACCGCGAAGTCGACCCCGGGGTGGCGGCTGCGGGCCTCTTCCAGTGCGGCCGGCAACTCCATCTTGACGTGGCCGGCGGCGTTCAGAATGAAGGGAATGACCAGCACCCGGCGGGCCTGTCTGGTGGCCCGGTCGAGGCCGTCGGCGAGCAACACCTCGGCGTGCTCGATGAAGCACACCTCGATGCGCCAGCCGGGATGGCGCTCGCGCCACTGGGCGGCGAAATGCAGAATTTCCTGGTTGCCGTCGCGGTGGCGCGAACCGTGGCCGACCAGCAACAGCGTCGTTTCGTTAATCATGGGTAATCTCCGTGGCTTTGCGGAAGCGGTGCGAAAAACCGGGGTCGTAGAGTTTGGAACGGATCAGGTCAGGCCAATCGGCGGCGCCCAGCGTCGGGCTGGCGACGATCATCGCCTGGCTGCCGACCTTCTCGGCCTGGCACTTGTGCTTGATGTCGGC
>NZ_JAVHPH010000281.1:0-2967 GCF_036170495.1 Azonexus sp. | reverse complement strand
AGATGAAGCCGATCGATCGTGAGCGCAGGTCGGCCAACTCGTTCGCTGATTTTTCTGACACGTCTTTTTCGTTGATGAATATCTTGCCGCGCGTCGGTTTGTCGATGCAGCCGATCAGGTTGAGCAGGGTGGTCTTGCCGCTGCCGGACGGGCCGGAGATGGCGAGAAAGACGCCGGCATCAATGGACCATGTAATATCATTCAAGGCGTGGACGGTTTGTTCGCCGAGCTGGTAGTCCTTGAATACGTGTTCGATGCGCACTACGCTCATGATCGGTTTTCGTCGTTAGAATTCACATCGGAATAGTGCTGGAGAATATTCATGGTACATAAAGACAGCGTTCGGAATGGCAGATGGGGCCTTGCTCTGACGTCCGGCATTTTTCTTTTGCTCCACTCACTGACCGTTGCGGCACAAGGTTCCGCTGTTGCGCCGACCGATGATGCGATTGCCCGCAGTATAGTTGAAAAGGCGGACAAGGTTCGCTTTCCATCCGATGGGTTTCAGGTTGACATTGTAATAAATTCCCGGCGCCCGGACAAAGATGCCGACATGCGCAAATACCGTGTTCTTTCAAAGGGTAATGAGAACACGGTCGTCATGGTGACCGAGCCCGCAGCGGAACGCGGTCAGATCATTCTGATGAAGGGGCGTGACCTCTGGGTATTTATGCCCGAGGTGTCGCAACCGGTACGGATTTCCCTTGCACAGCGCCTGACGGGGCAAGTGGCTAACGGCGATCTGGCGCGCGCTAATTTTTCCGGTGACTACAATTCGAAAATCATCGGTACTGAAAAAATCGGCAACGACTCTTTCCATATTCTTGAGTTAATTGCCGTTGACCGTAGCGTTACTTATCAGCGGGTCGTTTATTGGGTGAATGAGAAGTCAGGCTGGCCATTGAAGGCCGAGTTCTACTCGTTGTCCAATCGACTTATGAAGAAATGCAGCTATGAGAATTTCCAGACATTGGCGGGGCGGGTTCGTCCAACGCGGCTCGTCATGGAGGATGCGTTACGCAACGGCGAGAAGTCGGTTCTCGATTACAGCGACATGAAGTTGCGCGATCTTCCGGACAAGATTTTTACCAAGGAATACCTGAAAAAGCTGGACTGAGCGATTAGTCGAAGAGCAGTGCCGCAGCCACCTTGCGCCCTTCAGCGGCAAGGATGTTGTAGGTGCGGCAGGCAGCTTTCAGGTCCATTATTTCCAGTCCGATGCCGGCTGGGCCGAAGGGGCGGAGGAGGGCGCCGGGCGGGAAGCGCAGGCTTTTTCCGGTGCCGAGCAGGACGATTTCGGTACCCAGTCCGAGCAGAATTTGCATATCTGCTTCGCTCAAGGTGTTTACCGTTGCCGTAGTCCAGGCCGGAATGACTGATTCTGGAAGCAGAATCAGATTTTTCTCGTGTTTTTCGTGGTTGACCGCAGCATAGTCGTCGCCATAGGCGGTGAATAAATTAAGTCCTGCGGTATTCGAGATGTGTAGTTTCACTGCGCGATCATTCCGAAAAGCCCGCCAAAATTGCGGTGCACCATGCGATAAAGTAGGATTATACCTTTGGCCCTTGTGGGCCATAAGCCGTTACGCCGGAAGATTCCAATGAAACATGTCAAGAAGTCCGCCAAACTCGCCAACGTCTGTTATGACATTCGCGGCCCTGTGCTGCAGAAAGCCAAGCAGATGGAGGAGGAGGGGCACAAGATCATCAAGCTGAACATCGGCAATCTGGCCGCGTTCGGTTTTGACTCGCCGGAAGAAATTCAGCAGGACATGATCCGCAACCTGCCCAATGCGGCGGGATACACCGACTCCAAGGGCATTTTCGCGGCGCGCAAGGCGATCATGCACTACACCCAGCAGAAGGGCATCAAGGGTGTGACGCTGGATGACATCTATGTCGGTAACGGCGTGTCCGAGTTGATCGTGATGGCGATGAATGCGTTGCTCGACGCCGGCGACGAAGTGCTGGTGCCAGCTCCGGACTATCCGTTGTGGACAGCGGCGATCAGCCTTTCGGGTGGTACGCCAAAGCATTACCTGTGCGACGAGAGCAAGGGCTGGCTGCCCGACCTTGACGACATTCGCAGCAAGATCAATGCGCATACCAGGGCGATTGTCATCATCAACCCGAACAACCCGACTGGCGCGCTTTATCCCGACGATCTACTGCACGAAATCATCGACATTGCCCGCCAGCATCATCTGACGATCTATGCCGACGAGGTTTATGACAAGGTTTTGTACGACGCTGAAAAACACACTTCGATCGGGTCGCTGGCCGAAGATGTCCTGATGATCACCTTCAATGGCCTGTCGAAAAACTATCGCTCCTGCGGATACCGTGCCGGCTGGATGGTGGTTTCAGGCGACAAGCG
Organism: Azonexus sp.; assembly: GCF_036170495.1. GTDB lineage: Bacteria > Pseudomonadota > Gammaproteobacteria > Burkholderiales > Rhodocyclaceae > Azonexus. The sequence continues at coordinate 590 of NZ_JAVHPH010000281.1, read as the reverse complement.
CTACGCCAAGGATTACATCGAGGGGCTCGACATGCTGGCGTCAATGCGCTTGTGCGCCAATGCGCCGGGCCAACATGGCATTCAGACGGCGCTGGGGGGTTATCAGAGCATTGACGACCTGGTCAGAGATGGCGGTCGCCTGCGTCGCCAGCGCGACATAGCGCATGAACTGATAACGGCTATTCCTGGTGTTAGCTGTGTCAAGCCAAAGGCGGCGTTATACATGTTCCCGAAACTCGACCCAGCGGTCTATCCGATCAAGAACGACCAGCAATTCATCTCGGATCTGCTTCAGGAAGAAAAAGTGCTACTGGTCCAGGGGACTGGCTTCAACTGGCCGCATCCGGATCACTTCCGGCTAGTTTTCCTGCCCCACGAGGATGATTTGCGGGAGGCGATCGGTCGTATTGCGCTCTTCCTGGAAAACTATCGCAAGCGCCACGGCACGAATTAGTCGGGAGTCGCTGCTTGCTAGTCACTGGCAACAGCTAAGCTCTGATTGCTAATAACTCACCACTCATAACAAACTACTAAAATGAAACCTATCAATGTTGGCCTTATCGGCATCGGCACCGTCGGCGGTGGCACCT
>NZ_JAVHPH010000280.1:0-2983 GCF_036170495.1 Azonexus sp. | reverse complement strand
TTGCCTCATTGACCGAGGTACGTTCGGCCAGGGCGCTATGGATTTCACGCTGCCGTAATTCGGCTCGCTGTCTGAGCTGGTCGAGGAAGCTGCTGCCGAGTTCTGGCGCGTATTCTTCCGCCTTGGGCTGCACGGCGGTTTTGATTTCGACGGGCTTGGCAACGGGCCTGGCTGGCGCGATCTCGGGAAAAACCAGTGTTGGATCAGTCATGCCGGCGCCGGAATTGGCCAGATATTCCCGGCGGGCCCGCCGTTCGGCGGCGTCCAGATCGAAAGTCTCGATGTCGGCGAGCAGCGAGGCTTCAAGCTCGGCAATATCGTTGCCCGCACCGGTCTTGCGCTCACGTTTGGCGCGGATGGCTTCGAGAATGGCGGACAGTGGTCCGGGCTTTTCAGGATTGCTCATTGAATTGGCAAGTAGTTCGACTACAGTGGAGTAATAATGTGTCCGAATTGGAGTGAGTGCAAGATGGACGTTTCTTCACTAGGCGGTTTGAGTTCGGCCCTGGCGCAAGCGCAAACCGGGGATGCGATCAGTACGCTCGTTCTCAAGAAGGCGATGGACATTCAGGCCGCGAATGCCATCCAGTTGCTGCAGGCCTTGCCGCCAGTGGTCAACAATCCACCCAATCTGGGCAACTCGGTCGACATCAAGGTTTGATTTCGTCCAGCCAGTCACGCAAGGTGGCCGCGACGAGCGGCCATTCTTTTTCGTGGGTCACGGCGTGGCCCATGTCGCGGAAAATATGGACGTGTTCGCCGTACGTGTGCCCAGTGGTCTGAACCAGGAAAGCCGGCACCAGGACGTCTTCTTCGGCACCAAGGATGAGCATCGGTGGCCGGTGCATGGCGTAGAGATTGGGCAGGCTGAACATCGACATGTCCCACAGCGCACGGTGCGACTCCGGCTGCATCCGGCTTAGCCAGGCGGCCAGCATGGTTTCATCGACCTCGCCGGCGAACAGGGCTTCGCGCAGCGTGCCGGTGTCGGTGTATTTGCCGTCCATGATCTGATTGATTTCCTGGAACAGCTGCGGCTTGTTGAACATCAGATGAAACTGCGAGGCGATCAGGCCTTGCGGCGGTACCGAGCAGATCAGGGCGACGGCCGGGGCGGCGCGATGTTCAAGGTATTTCTGGACGATGAAGCCGCCCATCGAGTGGCCGATCAGGACCGGCGTTTCGCCCAGCCAGTCCACGATGGTCTTGACGTCATCGACGTAATCGCCAACCGAATGCCAGTTGATTTGCTGGCGCCCGGCGCTGCCGGCGTGGCCGCGCAGGGACAGGGCATAGCAGGGATAGCCAGCCTTGGCGAGGAAGGGCATGAAGGTTTCGGTCCACATCCAGCCACCGGCAAAGGCGCCATGTACGAACAGCAATGCCGGTTTGCTGGTCTTGCGGGAAGGCAGGCAGGAGAAGACTTCGAGGCCTTCGACGATTTGAGTTTTTAGCATGGGGCTCGGTTCAGGGTGAGGCGTGATTTAATGCGGCTTTCACCCTGCGGTGCAAGGCAAATGCTGAAGTGGATTTTGACGCTGGTCGTCGCAATTTTTTTGCTGGGCATCATCGGCCCGCATCTGGCGCGCTTCATTCGGTTCGGCAAATTGCCGGGGGATTTCGCATTCCGCTTTCGTGGTCGAAATTACACGTTTCCGGTGGCAACCACGATTATTTTTTCGTTATTGCTCTGGCTGCTCTCCCGAGTCATTTAACAGCAGCTTGAGCGCATTGACCCGTGCCGCGTAAATGCGTTCCGGAATTTTGGCCTTGTCGGGGCAGGCCAGCGCGATTTTTCCGGCTTCGACGGCGTTGACCGTAGCCAATGCCTGGAGCAGGTAGCGCGGGCTGTCGTAGGGCCGGTTTTCCCAGCCAAGGCGGCCGGTGTAGTCGCACAGACAGGCGTCGAGCAGTTGCTGGAAGCGTTCCGGCCGGCGCAGCGCATCGGTTTTTTCGAATAGCGTGACGATGGTGCTCGCCTTCAAGTCGGCGGCGCGATGAACGTTACCGTGATAGCGCGCCACGAGCAGGGCAAGATCACGGCAGTCGCCGGGTACGCGCAGGCGGTCACACAGTTTTTCGCCCAGGTGCACGCTGCGCTCTTCGTGGCCGATATGGCGCGGCAGGACGTCGGCCGGCGTCGTTCCCTTGCCGAGATCGTGGGTCAGCGCGGCAAAGCGCACCGGCAAGGCGAAGCCGCGTTTTGCCGACTGGTCGACGACCATCATGGTGTGGATGCCGGTGTCGATTTCGGGGTGGTAATCGGCCCGTTGCGCCACGCCGAACAGGACATCGAGTTCCGGCAGGAGGCGGGACAGGGCACCACAGTCGCGCAGGACTTCGAACATCCGTGACGGCCGGTCTTCCATCAAGCCCTTGGCCAGTTCCTGCCAGACGCGCTCGGCGACCAGATGATCGACTTCACCGCTGGCCACCATGGCGCGCATCAGGGCCAGCGTTTCCGGGGCCACTGAAAAATCACTGAAGCGCGCGGCAAAGCGGGCGATACGCAAAATGCGCACCGGGTCTTCGGCAAAGGCCGGCCCGACGTGCCTTAGGATTTTGGCCGATAAATCGAGTTGACCGTGGAAGGGGTCGATCAGCGTGCCGTCGGCCGCCTTGGCCATGGCGTTGATGGTCAGGTCGCGGCGGGCGAGATCTTCTTCGAGCGTAACGTCCGGTGCGGCGTGGAAAGTGAAGCCATGGTAGCCGTGCCCGGACTTGCGCTCGGTGCGGGCCAGCGCGTATTCCTCCTGGGTTTGCGGATGGAGGAATACCGGGAAATCTTTGCCGACCGGACGGAACCCCTGTTTGAGCAGGTCTTGCGGGGTGGTGCCGACGACGACGTAATCGCGGTCGGCATTCGGCCGGCCGAGCAATTCATCGCGGACGGCGCCGCCGACGATGAATATCTGCACGGTCAGCCGAGCGCTCTCAACGACCGGCGCGATAGCGGAAGCTGTCGAGCTTGCCCTTCGGCGTG
>NZ_JAVHPH010000279.1:0-2984 GCF_036170495.1 Azonexus sp. | reverse complement strand
GTGAGGGCGCCGTGTTCGTCGGCGTAGATTTCCTTGATGCGCAGGATTTCCGGCAGGGCGCGCCGGAAGGCTTCGATCAGCGCCGGGTCGAAATGCTGCCCGGACTGCTCGTAAAGGTATTGCAGCGCTTCTTCGATGGGCACCGCGCCTTTGTAAGGGCGGACCGAAACGAGGGCATCGAAGACGTCGGCGATGGCGACGATCCGGCCCTCGAGCGGGATGTTCTCGCCGGCTAATTGTTGCGGGTAGCCGCTGCCGTTCCACTTTTCGTGATGAGTCAGGGCAATGATGCGCGAGGTTTCGAGCAGCTCGTTGTCGTGCTTGCCGATGATTTCGGCGCCCATGATCGGGTGTTGACGCATGATGTCCCATTCTGCGGCATCGAGTTTCCCTGGCTTGAGCAGGATGGCGTCGGGAATGCCGATCTTGCCGATGTCGTGCATCGGCGCCGTGTTGAAGACGATGTTGGCCGCCTCTTCGCCGAGGCCGTGGGCAAGCGCGATGACGCGGGCGTAATGGCTCATGCGCAGGACGTGGTTGCCGGTCTCGTTGTCCTTGAATTCGGCGGCCCGGCCGAGGCGGCGGATGATCTGCTGGCGCGTCGTGAGCAGCTCGTGGGTGCGCTGGCGGACCATCCGTTCGAGTTCGCGCGACTGGTCGTAGAGCGCGAGATGGGTGCGCACCCGGGCCTTGACGATGGGTGGGCTGATCGGCTTGGTGATGTAATCGACGGCGCCGGTTTCCAGGCCGCGCTCTTCGTCCTCGGTGCTCGTCATGGCGGTGACGAAAATGATCGGAATGCGCCGGCGGTCGGGGTTGGCTTTGAGGCGTCGGCAGATTTCCAGGCCGGAGAGGCCGGGCATCATGATGTCGAGCAGGATAAGGTCGGGCGGCTCGTCGGAATAGACGATCTTGAGCGCCTTCTCGCCCGAGGTGGCGATGCGGATTCGATAGTCGTCACGCAGCACTTCGCTGAGCAGATCGATGTTTTCCGGGCTGTCGTCGACGACCAGGATGCATTGTTTGGGGAGCAGGGGGGACATGAGCGATGGGTTCTCGTCGGTTAACTTACGGCTTTCCCGGATTCGGGGCGATTTGGTACAAGGTGGCGGCTGCTTCTTCGAAATCGTAACGGCCGATTTGGCGGGCCAGTTGCTCGACGAGTTGCGGGTCGTATTGGCCGCGCAGCCAGCTGGCCATTTCCTCGAAATGGCCGACGGCCGCGGCGTCGTCGTCGGCCAGCAACTGGCGCAGCGTAGCCAGCGCCTTGCCCTGGGCTTCCGGGGCAAGTATTGGCGGCGGCGTCCGATCCACCGCCGCCAAGCTGACTGGGATGGCCAGGGCAGCCGGCAGCGCAGCGCTCAAGCTGGCCAACAGCGTGTCGACCTCGGCGTCGTCGAGAGTCATGCCTTTTCGGAGCTTGTCCTCGAGTTCACCGGCCAGCCGGGACAAGGCGCCGGCGCCGATATTGCCGGCCAGGCCGCGCAAGGTATGCGCGCGCAGGATCAGCGCGGCGCTGTCGCCGTGTTGCCGATCGGCCTGCAGGCGGGCGACGACGTCGCCCTGATTTTCACGGAAGCGGCTGACCAGCCGGTCGTACATACGGCGATTGCCGCCCATCCGCGCCAGCGCGGCGGCGGTGTCGATGGCCGACGTTTCGCCGGTCGCGGCCGGTGGCGGCGGTGGCGGGCGGGGGCTGTCGTCCGGCTTGAGCCAGCGGGCCAGCGTGGCGTGGAGGACCGCAACATCGATGGGCTTGGGAATGTGGTCGTTCATGCCGGCCGTCAGGCAACGTTCGCGGTCGCTGGCCAGCGCGTTGGCGGTCATGGCGACGATTGGCAGCTCGCCCAGGTGCAGTTCGTCGCGGATCTTGCCGGTCGCCACGTAGCCGTCCATGACCGGCATCTGGCAATCCATCAGGACCAGATCGTAGGTGCTGCGCTGCACGGCATCGACGGCCAGCTGGCCGTTTTCCGCTGTTTCCACGGTCAACCCGATATTGCTCAACATTTCTTCGGCTAGCTCGCGATTGACCTCGTTGTCCTCGACGAGGAGCACGCGGCGGCCCGCGAAGAGCCGCGAAAGATTGGCCGGCCCGGCTGCCGGAAGGGTGGCCGGCGCTGTTTCGCGATGCAGCGCCTGCATGATGCTGTCGAACAGCGACGACGGCGTTGCCGGCTTGCTCAGGATGGCGCCGACCATCAGGCTACCGAGTGCCGCCTGCAGCTCCTCGTGGTCAAAGGCGGTAGCCATCACGATCGCCGTCTGGTCGGTCGGCGCCGATTGGCCGATGCGCCGGACCAGCTCGACGCCGTCCATGCCGGGCATTTTCCAGTCGACGATGAGCAGCCCATAGGGCTGGCCGGCTTCGTTGGCGGCGGCCAGTTCGCTCAGGGCGGCAGTGCCGCTGGTCACGGCATGGTTGGCGATGCCGAGCGCCGTCAGTATCTGCGTGAAGATTTCGCAGGCGCCGGCGCTGTCATCGACGACCAGGGCGCGCAGGTCATCGGGTAGGCCGATGCGTCGCGGCTGGCTATCGTCGCCGCTGGCCAGCCCGAAGCTGAGGCGGACATGGAAGGAACTGCCGACACCAAGCCGGCTGGTGACGCCGATGCTGCCACCCTGCAGGTCGACGATGCGCTTGCAAATCGACAGGCCAAGGCCGGTACCGCCGTATTTTCGCGTTGTCGAGCTGTCGGCCTGGGTGAACGCCGAGAACAGTTGTGCTTGTTGCTCGGGGTTCATGCCGATGCCGGTGTCGTGCACTTCGAAGCCGAGTTCGACGCGGTCGGCACTGCCGCCCAGCTTGTGCACGACGACCGTGATTTCCCCGGCCTCGGTAAATTTGATGGCGTTGCCGACCAGATTGAGCAGCAACTGGCCGAGCCGCAGCGAATCGCCGATCAGCTGGTCGGGCACATCGGGGGCTACGGCGTAGAGCAGTTCGAGGCCGCGCTCGCGGGCTTTCTGGGCGCACAGGTCGC
>NZ_JAVHPH010000278.1:0-2984 GCF_036170495.1 Azonexus sp. | reverse complement strand
CGTTTCTTGTCTTCCTCGTATTCCTGGAAGTTGCCGGTGAAGAAATTCCACTGCGAATCGCCTTCGGCGGCCAGGATGTGCGTGCAGATACGGTCGAGGAACCAGCGGTCGTGCGAGATGACCATGGCGCAGCCGGGGAATTCGAGCAGGGCGTCTTCCAGCGCGCGCAGCGTTTCGACGTCGAGGTCGTTCGACGGTTCGTCGAGCAGCAGCACATTGCCGCCGGTCATCAGCGTCTTGGCCAGATGCAGGCGGCCGCGTTCGCCGCCCGACAGATTGCCGACCTGCTTGCCCTGGTCGCCGCCCTTGAAGTTGAAGCGGCCGATGTAGGCGCGCGACGGCATCTCGAACTTGCCGATCTGCAGGATGTCGCTGCCCTGGGCCAGTTCCTCGAAAACCGTCTTGCTGCCGTCCAGGCAGTCGCGCGACTGGTCGACATAGGCCAGCTTGACCGTCGGGCCGACGACGACTTCGCCGGCATCCGGCTGCTGCTGGCCGGTGATCATCTTGAACAGCGTCGATTTGCCGGCGCCGTTCGGGCCGATGATGCCGACGATGGCGCCGGCCGGGATGGTGAAGCTGACGTTGTCCATGAGTAGCTTATCGCCGAAGGATTTGGTCACACCGTTGAATTCGATGACCTTGCCGCCCAGACGCTCGCCGACCGGAATGAAGATTTCCTGCGTCTCGTTGCGCTTCTGGTATTCCTGGCTGGACAGTTCCTCGAAGCGCGACAGGCGGGACTTGGACTTGGCCTGACGCGCCTTCGGATTCGAACGCACCCATTCCAGTTCCTGCTTCATCGCCTTCATGTGGGCGTCGATCTGCTTGTTTTCGGTTTCCAGGCGGGCTTCCTTCTGCTCCAGCCAGCTGGAGTAATTGCCCTTGTACGGAATGCCGTGGCCACGGTCGAGTTCAAGAATCCACTCGGCCGCGTTGTCGAGGAAGTAGCGGTCGTGGGTGACGGCGACGACGGTGCCCGGGAAGCGGACAAGGAACTGTTCGAGCCATTCGACCGATTCGGCGTCGAGGTGGTTGGTCGGCTCGTCGAGCAGCAGCATGTCGGGCTTGGCCAACAGTAGCTTGCACAGCGCCACGCGGCGCTTTTCACCGCCGGACAGGTTGCCGATGACGGCCTCCCAGGGCGGCAGGCGCAGCGCGTCGGCAGCCAGTTCCATCTGGGCTTCGGTATCGGAGCCGGCGGTGGCGATGATCGCTTCCAGACGGGCCTGTTCTTCGGCCAGCTTGTCGAAATCGGCTTCCGGGTCGGCATAGGCGGCATAGACCTCGTCGAGCTTGGCCTGGGCCTGCATGACTTCGCCGAGGGCCGACTCGATTTCTTCCTTGACCGTCTTGGCCGGATCAAGCTGCGGCTCCTGCGGCAGGTAGCCGATGGAGACGCCGGCCAGGTGCTGGACCTCGCCGTCGTATTCCTTGTCCACGCCGGCCATGATCTTGAGCACGGTCGACTTGCCGGAACCGTTCAAACCGAGCAGGCCGATCTTGGCGCCAGGGAAAAAGGAGAGGGAAATATCCTTGATGATCTGCCGCTTGGGCGGAACGATCTTGCTGACGCGCAGCATGGACATTACGTATTGAGCCATTGAACAACCTACCTGTCGTCGTAAAGATAAATGATGCGCGAGTCTACGGCCCTTCAAAGCAAATGGCCAGCCTCCCGAAGCTCGGAGGCTGACCATTTGCCTTGGGGTAAAGCGGAAATTAGAAGCGAAGATCGCCGAGCGGACGGTGCAGCAGTACGGCCGGCGCATCAACCCGGGGGCAGGTGCGAGCTGCACCGATCTGCGAGAAACCGAACTCCCGGCGATAGTACGAGGCGTGACGCGGATTGACTTCGATGACCACGTCGGTCACCCCGAAAATAGCCCGGGCATATTGGTAGCTTGAGCGGAAAAGCGATTTCAGAATTTCCGGGTCGTGGCAGTCCGTATCGACAGCCAGCCGGGTGACTTCACTGATGACACGGGAAGGCTTGCGCAGGGCGGCCAGCTCTTCGGCGTAGAGATTGTCGGCGAGCAGTCCGGCCGTGGAGTCACGGGAGGCGGTCAGCGTCGCGACCAGTTCGCCATCCATCCAGGCGCCGAGCGTGGCGTGATTGGGATCTTCGATCAGTTGCCGTGGCGGCGAAATCCGGTAGCCGCGCCAGGCGTACATGCGGCGCACCAGGGCGCTGCAGGCGCGATGCTGATGGTAGGTGACGGCCGGGGCGACCTTGATCTCCGGCGACTCAACAGCCTCGCCGGAACCGAGCGAGGCGCCAGGCTGCTCCGGCAGCATCGACGCTGACATGAAGCCGGGAAGGAGCCTGGAACTCGAAGGTATGACGTTTAGCATAGGCCGCATTCTATGATCAATAAATAATTGAATCAACCGGCAATGGCGCTAAGCGCTTTGACTGGTTCTTCACGGAGGTGAAACGGCGTTGCCTTTTCGGCCGACAGGGCGTTGATGTCGCCGCACAGTTCGCCGCCTTCGTCGATGACCAGCTTGCCATAGCGGATCTTGCCGGTGACCTTGCCAGTGGCGTGGATGATCAGTTGCGAGCGGGCCGTCAGTTCGCCTTCGAAGCTGCCGTGAATTTCGGCGATATCGATGCTGACTTTGCCGGAGAACGAGCCGTTTTCGGCGATGCGGATAACCCTGCTATCCATCGTGGCCTCGACGCGCCCTTCGACGACCAGCGTGTCGCAATCAAGAATCTCGGCGCCCTTGAGTTTGACATCGGGTCCAACGATGAGGCGTGCCCCCATGACGTTTTCGGCCGACGATTCGGTTTTTTCCGGCTGAGCGGGTGGCGCCGCAGCGGCCGAGTTTGGCGCAGCACTGGTTTCCGTGGCAGGAGACTTGAGTGGGCTAGTGCTGCTGCCCAGAATATTATTGACCTCCTTGCGGGTGATGACGTCATTGCGCTTGTTAAGGATTGGTTTGCTGAACATGGTGACTCCCGTCTTGAGGTTTTGATG
>NZ_JAVHPH010000277.1:0-2988 GCF_036170495.1 Azonexus sp. | reverse complement strand
CGTTTTCATCGCCATCGGCCACAAACCGAATACCGACATCTTTGCCGGTCAACTCGAGATGGATAACGGCTACCTGGTCACCGAAGCCGGCCGCAACGGCAACGCGACACAGACCAGCATCGCCGGCGTCTTCGCTGCCGGCGACGTGCAGGACCAGATCTACAAGCAGGCCTGCACGTCGGCCGGCACCGGCTGCATGGCGGCGCTCGACGCCGAGCGTTACCTCGACCTGCTCGCCTGAGTTTGATCGACCCGGAAGACCTCGCTGCCTTCCAGGCGGCGGTGGCTGACATCAAGCCACTGCCGCCGGTCAATCGCGTTCAGCTGAGCAAACCGAAACGCAAAGTTTCAGCCCCGCCGACAGGCAGCGAAAACCAGCCCGCCGAGCGCAAAAAGCCGCGTCAGGAAGCCTGGCCAGCACACTGGAATCTACCCGCCGCAGAATCCGGGTCGCCCCGGCAGGTTGCCACGCTTGATCCGGTTCAGGCCGAATTCCGGGCTGCCATGGCCGGCGTCGCGCCGTTGCCGCCAGCCAATGTGGTCGAGCATGGCACACGGCCACCGCCGCCCCGCCCGCTCCAGCATCTGGCCGACGAACAGGCTGCCCTGCATGAAAGCCTGCATGGCACTATTGGCCTGCAGGACCGGCTTGAAGGTGGTGACGAGCCGCATTATTTGCGCAGCGGACTGGCCCAGAATGTCCTGCGCGATTTGCGGCGTGGACGCTGGGTGATTCAGGACGAAATCGACCTGCACGGCCTGAACCGGGATGAAGCCCGGCATCGGCTCGCTTCCTTCCTGGCTGAATGCCTGCACCACGGCAAACGTTGCGTCCGGGTCGTGCATGGCAAGGGCTTGGGTTCGCCGCAAAAAACCTCGATTCTGCGTCAACTCGTGCGCGGCTGGCTGGCCCAACGCCAGGAGGTGCTGGCCTACTGCCAAGCCAAACCGCCGGATGGCGGCGAAGGCGCGCTGATCGTTCTATTGCGCAACCAGAAATAAGTAAGGGCAGCCACCGCTGCCCTTTTCATTTTCGGCCGTTTTTTCCGGTCGACCGTAGGCGTACAGTCTCCGACTCAAACACAAGGCTCAGATCGCTGCTTCGTTGGTTTCGCCGGTACGGATGCGCACCACCTGTTCAACCGGCGTGACGAAAATCTTGCCGTCGCCGATCTTGCCGGTCCGCGCCGCCTTGATGATAGCCTCGATGGCGGCATCGACCTGTTCGGTATTGACGACGATCTCGATCTTGATCTTGGGCAGGAAATCGACCACGTATTCGGCGCCACGATACAGCTCGGTGTGCCCCTTTTGGCGGCCAAAGCCCTTGACCTCGGTGACAGTCAGGCCAGCGATACCGATTTCCGACAGGGCCTCGCGCACTTCGTCGAGCTTGAACGGTTTGATGACAGCTTCTATTTTTTTCATGGGCTGATTCCTTCTTTGCAGGTTCTTAAAATTCGTCCGAATATCGGTTGGTAATAGGATACCGCCAATCCTTGCCGAAGCCACGCGGCGTGATACGAATGCCAATCGGCGCCTGGCGGCGCTTGTATTCGGCGATATGGAGCAGACGGACGACCCGGCGTACGGCATCTTCCGGCAAGCCAGCCGCAATGATTTCGCGCGGGCTGCGGTCTTCTTCCATGTAGGCGCGAACGATGGCATCGAGCACTTCGTAGGGTGGCAATGAATCCTGGTCGGTCTGGCCAGGCTTCAATTCAGCCGATGGCGGCCGGACGATAATGTTTTCCGGAATGACTGGGTCACCCTGGCACAGCGTATTGCGATAGCGCGACAGGCGATAGACCAGCGTCTTGTAGACGTCCTTGATCACCGCGAAGCCGCCGGCCATGTCGCCGTACAGCGTACAGTAGCCGACGGCCATTTCCGACTTGTTGCCGGTGGTCAGGACCAGCGCACCGGTCTTGTTGGAGATGGCCATCAGGATGTTGCCGCGAATGCGCGCCTGGATGTTTTCTTCGGTCGTATCATCCGGCAAGCCGACGAACAACGGATCGAGCATGCTGCCGTAGATGTCCATCGCCGGCGCGATGGCGATCTCGTCGTAGCGCACGCCAAGAACACGGATCATCTCGCGCGAATCGTCGAGGCTCATCTGCGCCGTATAGGGCGAGGGCATCATGACCGCCCGCACCTTGTCGGCGCCCAGCGCATCGACGGCGACACAGAGCGTCAACGCCGAGTCGATGCCGCCGGACAGGCCAATGATGGCGCCCTTGAAACCGGTCTTGCCGATGTAGTCACGAACACCGAGAACCAGGGCCCCGTAAGCCTCGGCCTCGACCGACAGCTCGTCGGCCAGTTGTTCGGAACGCAGGCAGCCGGCCTCGAAATCGACAATGCCGAGCGCCTCGGCGAAAGCGGGCAGACGCATGCAACAGTTTTTTCGGGCATCGAGCGCAAACGAAGCGCCATCGAAGACCAGTTCGTCCTGGCCGCCAACCAGATTGCCATAAATGGCCGGAATGCCCGTGGCATCGATGCGATCACCGAGCACTTGGGCGCGTTGCTGATGTTTTTCGAGATGGCAGGGCGAGGCGTTGAGAACCAGCAGCAGCTCGGCGCCGGCGGCACGGGCCAGTTCGGCAGCGCCCTCTTCCCAGATGTCGGCGCAGATATTGATGCCGCAACGCACGCCACCGAGAGTGACGACGCAGGCTTCGCTGCCCGCCTCAAAATAGCGTTTTTCGTCGAAAACTTCGTAATTCGGCAGGCGAATCTTGCGGTAACCCGCGATTTTCCGGCCATTTTCGATGACCGTTGCCGCGTTGTAGCAGCGACCATGGTGCTCTTCCGGATGGCCGACAATGACGGCAATGCCATCGATTCGCCTGGCCAGATCGTCGAGCGCCCGGTTGCAGGCCCGGTAGAAATCCGGGCGCAGCAACAGATCTTCCGGCGGGTAACCACACAACGCCAGCTCCGGCGTCAGCAGCACCTGGGCGCCGCGGGCTTTCGCCTCGG
>NZ_JAVHPH010000276.1:0-3023 GCF_036170495.1 Azonexus sp. | reverse complement strand
TGGCTTTCGTACTTCGAGGGCTGACCGTACGGGTTGGTCGCCACCGGCAGGCCGAGCGAAGTCGTCCACGCCGGGTTTTGCAGAATATTCGGGTCGCCTTCGCTGGCCCGCACCACCTTCGGGACGGCCAACGCAGCGCCGGCGGCGAACAAGCTCTTACGGAGAAAATCCCGGCGTCCGGCAGCAACGGCCTGAACCTGTTCTTCCGACAGGAAATTTTCCGGAGCGGGCCGCAAACGCCCCGGCTGTTTAACGATGTCACCCATATTGAGAAACCCCTCTGCTTATTTAACGTCAGTACTGCAATTCGCCGGCGACATCCCCAACTCGTCGCCCAGATCGCGGCTGGCGACCGTGATGCTGACCGTTCGACAGATGTCGACGAAATTGGGATCGACCACCTTGTAGAAAACAGAACTCCCCTCGCGCCGCCGGTCGACCACCCCGGCCCGGTAAAGGATGTTCAGGTGTCGCGAAATGTTGGCTTGCGTCAGGCCAATCTTCTCGACGACTTCGTGGACAGGACGCTCTTCGGCACACAAGCAGGAGAGAATGCGCAAGCGCGTCGGATCAGCCAGCAATCCGAAATAACTAGCCACCTGGTCGAAAACCTCAGCCGCTTCATCCTGAGCCATATTGATTCTTTGACTTCGATCAAAGAATCAATGTATAACTGCATACTTATATAGTCAACTACTAATATTGTTGCGATGCAGCATGCAATTTGTGCGAAAGGCTTATAACCTTGGCACTACGCTGATAGGGGTAAATCAAAAACAATTTTGGCTATATATGGCGTATCGACAACACTAGAGGAGATGTCTCGATGAAACCGTTTGCTCCCATCGCCGCCCTGTGTCTGCTGGCCTTTGCCAGCACCTCGCAGGCGGCCGATCCCAACCTCGGCCGCAATCTGGCCGCCACCTGCGCCAACTGTCACGGCACCAATGGCAACGCACTCAAGGGCTCCGGCATGGACGCCCTGGCCGGCCAGGAAAAAGCCAAAATCCTGCAAAAACTGGCCGAGTTCAAGAGCGGCGACAAGCCCGCCTCGATCATGCATCAGATCTCCAAGGGCTATACAGAAGCCCAGCTGGACCTGATCGCCGGCTATTTCGCCGGACAAAAATAAGGGGAGATGACCATGATGCTGATGAAAAGACGTGATTTCCTGAAAGTCGGCGCGGCAGCTGGCGCGATGGCTTCCCTCTATGGCTGTGCCGGCGGCAACAGGGCCAGCGGCCATGTCGTCGTGGTCGGTGGCGGCTACGGCGGCGCCACCGTCGCCAAGTACCTGCGCATGTGGAGCGAAGGCGGCGTCCAGGTGACGCTGATCGAGCGCAACCCAACCTTCATCTCCTGCCCGATCTCCAATCTGGTCATCGGCGGCCAGAAGACCATGGAAGACATCACAATCAGCTACGACGGCCTGAAGAATCATTGGGGCGTCCGCGTTATCCAGGACGAGGTGGTTGCGGTCGACGCTGCCAAGAAGACCATTTCCCTGAAGGCGGGCGGCGCCATGTCCTATGACCGGCTGGTCCTCTCGCCGGGTGTCGATTTCATGTTCGACCAGATCCCTGGCCTCAACAACGCCAATGCCCAGTCGAAGATCCTCCACGCCTGGAAGGCCGGCGCCCAGACCGTCGCCCTGCGCCAGCAACTGGAATCGATGAAGGACGGCGGCACCTACGCCATCGCCATCCCGAAAGCGCCCTACCGCTGCCCGCCCGGGCCCTACGAGCGCGCCTGCCTGGTCGCCAACTACTTCAAGCAAAGCAAGCCGAAATCCAAGGTCGTCATCCTTGATGCCAACGAAGACGTAACCTCCAAGAAAGGCCTATTCACCAAGGCCTGGGCCGATCTCTACAAGGGCATCATCGAGTACCGCAACAACAGCGAAGTAAAGGATGTCGAGGTCGGGACCAACACCGCCGTGCTCGAATTCGACAAATTCAAGGCCGATGTGCTCAACGTCATCCCGCCCCATCGGGCCGGCGACATCGCCGCCAAGTCCGGCCTCAAGCTGATCAACAACCGCTGGGTGGACATCAACTGGCTATCCATGGAATCGACCAGCACACCGGGTATCCACGTCCTCGGCGATGCGGTTTTCCCGGCCCCGACCATGCCGAAATCGGGTCACATGGCCAACCAGCACGGCAAGCTCGCCGCCGCCGCGATTCTCAACCTGCTTTCCGGCCAGGAGCCGAACCCGGCGCCGGTCGTCATGAACACCTGCTACAGCTTCGTCGATGCCAAGAACGTCATCCACGTTTCATCGGTGCACCAGTACGACGCGGCCACCAAGAGCGTGCTCCCGGTTAAGGGCGCCGGCGGCGTATCCGCTGCCCGTAACGAGCTGGAAGGCAAAGTCGCGATGGGCTGGGCCAAGAATATCTGGGCCGACATGCTGACCTGATTTTCCCGGCATCAAAAAACAGAAGGCCGCCCATGTGGCGGCCTTTTACGTTTGGTCTCGCGTTTGCTCAGTCCAGCGTCGCGATGTACTCGGCGACCGCGTGCGCCTCAAGCTCGGAGAGCTTCGAGGCAATGGTGTGCATCACCGCATTGTCGTTGGTCCGCTCGCGCTTGTTGAACTGTTTCAGCTGATCCTCGATGTAACGCGGATGCTGGCCAGCCAGGCGCGGCAACTGCGGCGTACCGAGCCCCTTGGCGCCATGGCAGGTCGAACAGGCCGGGAGACCGGAGAACGGGTTGCCACGATTGAAAATGAATTTTCCGACAGCCAGCAGTTCCTGATCTCTGGCTGCACGGGGGCCGACCACCTTGGCCTGGAAGAAAGCACCGAGCGATTTCATTTCAGCTGGTGTCAATTCGTCGGCCTGCGGCTTCATGGTGTCGCTGTTACGCTTGCCGGACTTGAAGTCAGCAAGTTGTTTCGCAATGTAGTCGCCATGCTGTCCGGCCAGACGGGGAAAAACCGGGCTGGCCGATTCGCCTTCCAGGCCATGACAGAGAAAGCAGCGGCCGGAAACGATTTCTTCGGCGCGGGCAAGATC
>NZ_JAVHPH010000275.1:0-3026 GCF_036170495.1 Azonexus sp. | reverse complement strand
ACGGCCTCATAGTTGCTCGTCGTCGCTGGTGCCGTTTCATTGGATGCCGAGAGCGTAGGCACGGCGCCATCGCTGATTGCCTCCACTTCATTGGGTTGCATGATCGTTTCCTTTCTGAATCAGTCCAGGCCAGCGTTCTAGCCCAGGTCGCCGGTCGGTATCCTCCACGCCCGGCATGTAGCCCTCGCAGCGGCGAGGAAGGTCGCGGATAGGTTCATAGCTACGGCTTGCCACGATTTCACCGCGCCGGGCGGCGAGGCAGAGCCCGCGCCCGGTCAGGTTCGCGCATTGGGTGCAGGCGCGACGGTCGTCAGCATCGCTGGCTTCGGTTTCCTGAAAATCCGCTGCGGTGGCACTGCCGTTACTGCCGATAGAAGCCCTCAGAAACTCAGCATCGGCCGGATCAGGCACTGCCGTTACTGCCATTGGATTTCTTTCGGCAGTATTGGCAGTAACCGGGTCAGCACTTTGCGCAAATTTCCGCTTCGCGCGTTCAAGCCAGTCAGCCATGATCGCCCCCCGACTTGCCGGCTTTCGGATTGATGACGTAGCGATAGGTGCGTCGCCCCGTTCCCGGCCCGGTGCCGCCGACTTCTTCGGCGCGCAGCCAGTCTTCGTCTTCCAGCCAGTCCAGCGCCGCCTGTACCGCCTCGTCGGTCGTCAGGCTGCGCCATTGGTTGCGCCGCACGTCGCGCGCCGTGAAGCCGTCGGCGAGCTTGCCTTGACGCAGCTTGTCGGCCAGGGCTTGCGCCGCACGCAGACCGTCGTCGGTCAGCAGGCCATAGCAGCGCCGCGCATGCGCCTCCAGATACTCGCACCAAGCCGCTGCCCGCAAGGCGGATTCCGCAGTCACCAACCCACAGCGACCTGTTGCCGCGCAATCGACCAGGTGCAGGACCAGCGCCAACGCCGGAAACAGCTTGTCGAACTTGGCCAGGTGCTGCTGGATGATCGGATGATCCTCGGCGGGCATTTTTGAACCGTGCAGCTCGCCCGACCATTCGATGAAGATGCCTTGCGCCGCGTCGTCGAAAAAGAAATGCGGGAACTTGGCGAAGTCGTCAATGGGTGCGGCGCCCCACGCCACCGGGTCGAAATCGGCCAGCGTATCGAACACAGCGAAGGCGCGGTCGCGGGCTTCCTTCGCCGGGATGCGGTTGCGCCACTCCCACGCTCGATGATCGGGAAACACCAGCAGTTGAAACCGTTGCAGCATGCCGTCATTGGCCAGCGCGTTCGCGGCCTGCTCCAGGTAGCCGGTCAGCTTGTCCGGCTGGATGCCGCCGAAGATCGACACGCACAGGTTCGGGATGAAAATCGAGCCGCGCCCGATGCGGTCGGTATCGAAACTGGCGTTGCCGTTCCACGCTTCCAGGTAAAAGGCCCGTTCGCCTTCGCGGCCATCCTTGTCCCACGATGCAATCAATCCGACCAGTTCATCCCGCATCACCAGCAAGCCCGAGGGATTCTCGCGCAGCAATTCGCCCAGCTTTTCGACGGTGGTGTCGTTGGACTTGTAGCGCCGCAGGGTCGGCGCTTCCGGCGCCTGTTGCCGGTGGCCTTGGAGTTCCTTGGCGATGCTGTCCAGATCGCCCTTCTTGGCATCCTTCGCCGCCGCCTTGATGCGCGATTCGATGGCGTCCCGCTTCGCCTCGAACACCGTGTTGTCGGCCTCGAAGGCTTCAAGGTCCGCGCGATGCGCTTCCATTGCCCGCGCAATCAGGCGGTCCAGCGGCTTCAGCGCCGCGCCAATGGCCGGCGACTTCTTCGCCGACGGCAGGCCGACGATGCCGCCCCACAGATTCGGCACGATCAGCCAGGAATCGAGCGACTTGGGCTTGATCGCACAGCGCGCGCCAATGATCGCGCCCAGCGCCACCAGTGCCCCCGCCGCGATGAAGTCTGGCGGGCAAGGCATGCGGTCGGCCTCGTCCATCACCCAGCCGCGCAGCGCTTCGGGCAGCAGGGTATCTGCATCGAAAGCTGGCACCGGATGCAGCGCCGCCTGAATCGGCTTCGGCGCCGGCCAGTCGTTGCTTGTCGCCGGCTTTTCCGTTGCCGCCGCGTCGCCGGCAATCGTTTCGTCCAAGCCGACGGTGGCCAGCGCGGCAATGTCCGCCGCCGTGGCGTCCGGGTGCGTCATCAGCCAGTCCACCGCATCGCCTTTGGGCGGCAGGTTCAGCGCCGCCACGTCGATGATCAACACCGTGCAGCCCAGCGCCCGCAGCGCCGCCGCTACCGCATCGGCATAGCGCCGACCGGCCTCGTCGTTGTCGGGCCAGATCGTCACGCTGCGCCCCGCCAGTGCTTGCCAATCGGTCTTCCCAGCGGAATCCGCCGCGCCGCTGGTGGTCGCCAGTACCCCGATTTTCGCCAGCGCATCGGCGCACCATTCGCCCTCGCACACGATCACCGAATCGTCGGGCCGCGCTGCCAGTTCATGCAGGCGGTAGAGCGGCTTACCTTCCGGGTAGTCCGGTTCGCCCAGCGCATAGCCTTCGCCGTTCAACTTCATCGGGCGAATCCATTTGTCCCCGGTGTCGGGATTCTTCAGGCGGATGCGCCAGTGCAGCGGCGTGCCGCCCGCGTCGGTGTACTCGTGCAGGGCTTGCGGCTTGAAGCCATCGCGCATCGCTCCGGCGGCAAGACGGCGCGCGGCTTGTTGGGGTGTCTCGTTCATCGCGATTCCTCCCAGGCGCCCAGCGCCCGCGCTGCTTCGATGAAGCGCAGCCCGTGGCGTTGCATGTGGAAGGCGAGCACGTCGCCGCCGTGCGTGCCGCAGACCATGCAGCGGAAAGCGCCGGTCTCGATCCGCACCCGCAAGCTGGGCGTGGTGTCCTGGTGGAACGGACAGACAGCGGATTTCCATCCGCCGCCGCCCACCAGTTTCAAGCCCTGTTCCCGGTAATACTCGACAGGATTCGGCAGCCGTTCGCGCTTGAAGCCGAAGGCGCCTTGATTCAGTCCCCGCGTGGGGTTCGCGCGTCTCATGGTGCGCCCCTATGCCGCTGCCTTGCGGGCGGCTT
>NZ_JAVHPH010000274.1:0-3037 GCF_036170495.1 Azonexus sp. | reverse complement strand
ATGGCGAAATCGAACTGCGCCTGCGCATCGAGGAATGGCGCGACACACCATGAGCGAATGGACCTGGGATAGCACCTGGCCCGCCCCGGCCAAACTGAATCTGTTCCTGCACGTCGTCGGCCGGCGGGCTGACGGCTACCATCTTCTGCAAACGGTCTTTCGCTTCATCGACCGGGCCGACACGCTGCATTTCGCCCCCCGCGACGACGGTGAAATTGTTCTCGCCACGCCCATTCCCGGCGTCCCGCCCGACAGCGACCTAACCTTCCGCGCGGCCCGCCTGCTCCAGAAAACAACGGGCTGCCAGCCAGGCGTAACGATCCATCTCGACAAGCAATTGCCGATGGGGGGAGGCCTGGGTGGCGGCTCGTCCGATGCCGCCACCGTACTCATCGCCCTCAACCATTTGTGGCAAACCGGCCTATCCCACGGTCAACTGGAAAAAATGGCCATTTCCTTAGGCGCCGACGTCCCGGTCTTCATCCATGGCCGCAACACCTTCGCCGAGGGCGTTGGCGAAACCTTTACCGACATCGACCTGCCGCCTGAAAGCTACCTGGTCCTGCATCCCGCGGTCCACGTGCCGACCGCGGCCATTTTCGGTGCCCCCGACCTGAAACGCGACAGCCCGACCATGCGCCCGACCGACTGGCGGCACGGGCAAGGCCACAACGATCTCGAGGCCGTCGCCGGCGCCAGATTCCCGGCGGTGGCTGAACACCTTGCCTGGCTCAAAAGCCACGCCCCAAAGGCCATGATGACCGGTTCAGGCGCCTGCGTTTTCGCCGGATTTCCCCAACGCAGCGCGGCCGAAGCCGTTCTCGCCTGCCTGCCGACCGGCATGCGGGGCTGGGTTGCCGATGGACTGAGCGAACATCCGCTGGCAAAAATTCGCTGAGGGGCTGGATTTCCACAAAGAGCTACTGTATTATTCGCGCCTCGCTCAGACGCGAACCCGTTCGAGCAACCCGCTGGGGAGTCGCCAAGTTGGTCAAGGCACCGGATTTTGATTCCGGCATTCGAAGGTTCGAATCCTTCTTCCCCAGCCAAATTTCCTTCGGGCAGGTCACAAGCCTGCCCGATTTTCATTGTGGCGGGCAAATGCACGTAAGCATGCAGAAGGTCCGGAGGAATGTGGGAATGGCCTACAACAGCTTGATGGTCTTCACTGGCAACGCCAATCCAAAACTGGCCGCAGCCGTTGCCAGCGAACTCAATGTCGATCTTGGTCGAGCCAATGTCGGGCGCTTCTCCGACGGCGAAGTCAGCGTTGAGCTGCAGGAGCATGTCCGCGGCAACGACATCTTCGTCCTGCAATCGACCTGCGCCCCGACCAACGACAACCTGATGGAAATGCTGGTCATGGTCGACGCGCTAAAGCGCGCCTCGGCCGGCCGCATCACCGCTGCCATTCCGTATTTCGGCTACGCCCGCCAGGATCGCCGGTCGCGCTCCTCGCGCGTGCCCATCGCCGCCAAGCTGGTCGCCAACATGCTCGTCGCTTCCGGCGTCGACCGCGTGCTGACCATGGACCTCCACGCCGAACAGATTCAGGGCTTCTTCGACATCCCGGTCGACAACATCTACGGCCTGCCCATCCTGCTTGACGATATCCGCAAGCAGCATTACGAAAACCCGCTGGTCGTTTCCCCCGATCACGGCGGCGTTGTCCGCGCCCGTTCGCTGGCCAAGCGCCTCGAATGTGACCTGGCGATCATCGACAAACGCCGCCCGAAGGCCAACGTCTCGGAAGTGATGAACATCATCGGTGAAGTCGCCGGCCGCACCTGCATCATCATGGACGACATGGTCGACACCGCCGGCACCCTGTGCAAGGCGGCAACCGCGCTGAAGGCCAATGGCGCCAGCAAGGTCGTTGCCTACTGCACCCACCCGGTGCTATCCGGCCCGGCAGTCGAGCGGGTCAATGACTCCGACCTCGATGCTCTGGTCGTCACCGACACCATTCCGTTGCGCGACGATGCCGCTGCCTGCCCGCGCATCCGCCAGCTTTCCGTCGCCGCAATCATGGCGGAAACCATCCGCCGCATCAGCAACGACGACTCCGTCTCGTCGCTATTCATTGATTAGTCGCCAGCAGGTAATCGTTAGCAAGCATTGGCTAACAACTAGCGACTAATAACTGTTTTACAACCCTTCCCGTTCTGGTCGCGGACCGGGAAAATTATTGGAGTATGACCATGCAATTTGAACTTATCGCCCAAGCGCGTACGCTGCAGGGAACGGGTGCGAGCCGCCGCCTGCGTCGCGCTGGCACCGTCCCGGGTATTGTTTATGGTGGCCAAGCCGCCCCGCAAGCCATCGAGGTTGTCCATAACGACCTGCTGCTCAAGCTGAAGAAAGAAGCCTTCCATTCTTCCGTCGTCAACCTCGTCATTGATGGCAAAAAAGAGCCGGTTCTGCTGCGCGATTACCAGATGCACGCCTACCGTCCGCTGGTTCTGCACATCGACTTCCAGCGCATTGACGCGACGCATGAACTGCACATCAAAGTGCCGCTCCACTTCACCAACGACGAAATTGCTCCGGGCGTCAAGCTCAACGGCGGCCTGGTCAACCACGTCATCACCGAAGTCGACGTCCATTGCCTGGCCAAGGATCTGCCTGAGTTCGTCGAAGTCGACCTGTCGGCCCTGAATATTGGCGACAGCATCCACCTCTCCCAACTCAAGCTGCCGAACGGCGTCAAGCTGGTTGCCCATCCGACTGACGACGTCGTCGTCGGTGTCGTCGCCGGCAAGGTTGGTGCTGCGGAAGCTGCCGAAGACGAAGCTGCTGCCGAATAATTTCCGGCTCCATGCTGTAATGGCCGCCGCTGGCTTGTTGCCGCCGGCGGCTTTTTCATTTCCCGACACATGAACCCACCCCGCCTGATCGTCGGCCTCGGCAACCCCGGACCGGAATACGAAGCAACCCGACACAATGTCGGCTTCTGGTTTGTCGACCATCTGGCTGACAAGCTGAAGGCATCGCTCGCCCCACAGGCCAAGTTTTTCGGCAAGGCGGCGCGCATCGG
>NZ_JAVHPH010000273.1:0-15017 GCF_036170495.1 Azonexus sp. | reverse complement strand
AGCGGCGAAACCAATGTCGTCGCCTGGCGCATCATCATGCCGAGCTTCAGCGTTTATCGTCAGGCGGCAACGCCGACGCGGGTGCCCGAACTCGGCCAACTGGTTTTCACGCGCACTGACCGCAAGCATGAAGTGCAGGCCCGGCTCGCCCCGGGGCTGACCCTGCGCGACGTCTATCAACGTAGCTTCGTCACGCTGGCCCGTGTCGAGCGAGAGGGCCTGCAATGAACGATCAAACCCTGCACGCCCGCAACCCGGTTTTCGACGCGTCCATTTTTGGCCTGTGCCTGATCTTCGCCCTCGGGCTGCTCGCCATCGGCCAGACCGGCGACTGGTACGCCGGCTTCATCCCGGCGCAGCGGGCCAGCCAGGTCCTCTTGCCGCCCTGGCTCTGGGAAAGCCTGACGACGCTTGGCGACGGCCGTGTTCAATTGGCCCTCATGCTGCCCTTTTGCTTGCGCTACCCGCGCGTCTTCTGGGCCCTCGTCGTCGGCGCCCTGCTCGCCGGGGCGATGAGCCGCGGCCTCAAGATCGGGCTCGATCTGCCGCGGCCAGCTGCCGTGCTCGATGCCAGCCAGATCACCATCATCGGCGCCCGCCTGACGGCGCACAGCTTCCCGTCCGGCCACAGCGTCTCGGCCTTTTCCTTCGTCGTCGCCTGGCTTGCCCTGCTCGGCTGGTGGCGGGCCCTGCCCATCGTTGTCATCGCCGGGCTGGCCGCGTTTTCGCGCATTGCCGTCGGCGCCCACTGGCCGGTCGATGTGCTGGCCGGCGGCCTGGTTGGCCTGGTTGGCGGCTGGCTCGGCCTGCGCCTGAGCCGCCGCTGCCGCTGGGGCCTGGGGGTGCGCGCCCACTGGCTACTGGTTGCCATTGCGGTCGTCGCTGTGGCCACCCTGCCCTTCGACGGCCAGGGCTACCCGGCTACCCGGCCGTGGCGCATCGTCGCCTGCCTGTGGGGGCTGGGCGGCTTCGCGCTGTTCTACCTGCGGCCGCTGCTGCGCGGCGGCTGGCAGGCGGCGAACCGGCCGCTCGAAGGGCTTGCTGCGGAACGCCGCGGCGACTGATTTTTACCCTTCGCGCGCCGCCATGCCGGTATGCCGATTGCAATTTCGGCCGATAATTTGTACTGTCTGCCTGCCCGCTGCTCCCCCCTCAATCCGCCTCCGATGAGGCCAGGTCTGCTGCCCAAAACCCACCGCTCCGATGTTTTCATCCCTCCTCAAATACGTCGATATCGCCCGCCTGGTGGGGGCCGGGTTAAAGTGCCCGGCGTGCAATGGAACCGACTGTCGGCATTCAAGATGGCATTCGAAGAAAGAAAAGCTCGGCGCGGCGGGCTTGCGCCCCTGTCGCTGCCATGCGTGCTCGCATCGCTTTCTGGCGCGCAACCATGCTGCCCTGGAGCGGGTAGTGATCAACAGCACGGCCGTCGTCATGCTGTGCTTCGGGATTTTTGTCGTTGTCGATCTGTGGCTGGAACGCGTCGATAAGCCGAACAACGTGCCCGTTGCGCAGGCCGCACCGGCGCTCCCGGAAAAAAGCGCGACGGGCGCGCCGAATCGGCTGCTGACCGCCGGCGTCGCCGCCGATGCCAGCGACGACCCGGCAAGGCGCGCCGAAAAACAGGAGGAAGCGGCCGATAACGGCGATGTCGGGGCGATGCTTCAGCTCGGACGGGACCTGGCGACTGGCAATAATCGCCCGCAGGATGTCGAGCAGGCGGCCAAATGGGTGCAATTGGCGGCGGCGACCGGCAACCCTGAAGCGATGCTCGAACTGGGGCGGTTTTATCGTGATGGCCTGGGCGTCGCGCAGGATTCGGCGCGCGCCTACGTCTGGCTCAGTCGTGCCGCCGCTGCCGAGCAGACGGATGCCGTGCTGGAGCGCGAGGCGCTGGTGCGGACGATGGGCGAAGCGCCGCTCAAGGCAGCGCAAGCGCTGTCCTTGCCGACGCCACCGGCGGCCGCCCTCATCCCCCCAAAATAGCGAGTTTTCGGGAAGTATTGTGGCCGCTCGCCAAGCGAATACCGTTGGATGGCATCTCCGCCGAATCCCACGGTCAACCGGAAAAATGGCCCAAAAATGAAATGGCGCGGCAAGGTCCGCGCCGCGCCGCATCGCGGCCGCAATAAAAGCTTAACGAAGCCGTCACTTCCGGGTCACGGGCCGGCCGTATCGTGCGGCCATGCCCAAGGTCAGAAGCGTTTTTCTCTCCGACATCCACCTTGGCACGCGGGCGTGCCAGGCGGACAGACTCCTCGATTTCCTGCGCGAACACCCGGCCGAACAGACTTTCCTGATCGGCGACATCGTCGATTTCTGGGCGATGAGCCGCAGCATCTGCTGGTCGCCAGCGCAGAACACGGTGGTCCAGAAACTGCTGCGCCGGGCCCGGCACGGCGATCGCGTCGTGTTCATTCCCGGCAACCACGACGAAGCGTTGCGCAACTATTGCGGCATCATTTTCGGCGACATCGAGGTGGTCGACGAGGTGGTGCATGAAACCGCCGATGGCCGCTGTTTCCTGCTCATCCACGGCGACCAGTTCGACCAGGTGACGCGCCATCATCGCTGGGTCGCCGTGCTCGGCGACAAGGCCTACGAACTGCTCGTCCGTATCAACACGCTGCTCTCGTGGGGGCGGCGCAAGCTCGGCATTGCCGGCTACTGGTCGCTGGCCGGCTACGCCAAGCGCAAGGTCAAGACGGCGCTCAACTTTATTTTCGATTTCGAGGCATCGGCCATCCACCACGCCAGCGAGCGCGGCCTGGATGGCGTCATCTGCGGCCACATCCACTGGGCGACGATCCGCGAGATCGACGGCCTGACTTACGTGAATTGCGGCGACTGGGTCGATTCCTGCACGGCCATCGTCGAACACTTCGACGGCCGGCTCGAACTGGTCACCTGGGGCGAACAAAAGCCGGTAGCCATGCTGGCCGCCCCGGTTGCCGAAACTGTAGAGGCCTGAGATGCGTGTTTTGATGGTTTCCGACGTGTATTTCCCGCGCGTCAATGGCGTCTCGACCTCCATCGAGACTTTCCGCCGCACGCTGTCGGCGCATGGCGTCGAAGTCCGGCTGGTCGTCCCGCGCTACGGCGACGAGGCCGACGAGCCAGGCATCGTCCGCGTCGCCGGTCGCCCCGTGCCCGGCGACCGCGAAGACCGGCTGGTCGGCTGGCGGGCGATGCACCGGGCTGTGCTCGACGCGGCGCAGGACTGCGACCTGATCCACGTCCAGACCCCGTTTGTCGCCCACTACGCCGGCCTGAAAGCCGGGCGGCGGCTCGGTCTGCCGGTGGTGGCGACCTATCACACCCTGTTCGAGGAATACCTGCAGCACTACGCCAAGCCGATTCCGCCGAGCTGGCTGCGCGGCCAGGCGCGCGCCTTGTCACGCCGGCAATGCAATCAGCTCGACGCCGTGATCGTGCCGTCGACGGCCATGCGCCAGCGGCTCGACAGCTATGGCGTCACCGCGCCGATGCACATCCTGCCCACCGGCATCCCGATGGCGCAGTTTGCCGGCGGCAGCGGCATGCGCTTTCGCCAGAAATTCGGCGTTGGCGAATCGCGGCCGATGGCCTTGTTCGTCGGCCGCGTCGCGCACGAAAAGAATATCGGCTTCCTGCTCAAAGCTCTTGCTCAGGCCCGCCAGATCCGCCCCGACGCCCTGCTCGTGATTGCCGGCGAAGGCCCGGCCATGGCCGACCTCAAGGTGCAGACCGCGGCGCTGGGTTTGCTGGATGCCGTCCAGTTCATCGGCTATCTCGACCGCCAGCAGGCGCTACCCGATTGCTATGCCGCAGCCGACGTCTTCGTCTTCGCCTCGCGCACCGAAACGCAGGGGCTGGTCCTACTCGAAGCGATGGCAGCCGGCGTGCCGGTCATCGCGCTATCTGAAATGGGGACGACCGACATTCTCGCGCCGGCCCGTGGCGCCTTCTCGCCGCCGAACGACGCGCGGGCCTTCGGCGAAGTGCTCGGCCAGTTCCTTAAACATCCCGAAGCCTGGCACCACCTCGCCGAAGAGGCGCCGATCTACGCGCGGGAATGGAGCGATGGGGCGATGGCCGAACGGCTGGCGCGTCTTTATGGCGAGCTGGCCGATTGCAAAATTGGCCAGAATTTCCGGTTGACCGTAGCGATCTAAAAAAGCGTCGGCGAGATCAGCCGCAGGCCGATCGAGAACCAGTGCTGGTCGCTGATGGCGCCAAATTGGCTGCCGTAGGTGGTGTCGATCTGAACGTGACCGGGAACGATCCAGTAACGGACGCCCATCTGGAAAAACGGGTTGCCCTTGTCCTGGCCGTAGCTTTCGGCGATCAGGTAGCTCCTCGGCGTGATCTCGATTTCGCTACCGAGGCCCCAGGTCAGGCGGTTTTCCTGGTTTTCGCGTTCGCGGGTGTAGCCGAGGTTGGTGTGGATGACCACCCGGTCGTCGGCCAGCGAAAAGCTGACCGGCAGGTAAAAATACGGGTTGCCGGTGTGGGCGCTGCCCGGCTGCGTGGCGTAACCGGTGGCGAAGCCGACGCCGTAACCGTTGGTTGTCAGTGGCTTGAGCAGGGTCTTGCCTTGAATGACCAGGGCACCGCTGTCCTGGTGGCTGTCGGTATAAGCCACCGCGCCACCGAAGGTCAGTTCGAAATTGCCGCCCGGATTGCAGGCCGGCAAGGCCCAGAACTCGTGCTGGCTGCCGTGCAGGTGCACCCAGGATTCGACCTGGCAGGCGCCGGCATCGGTCAGCCGGGCGTCGTCGGTAGTCATCGGGCGGGCGGCGTGGGCGGCCGGCACGATGACGAAGAGGCTGAGCAGGGTGGCAAGCAGGCGCATGGGCAAAATAGTCGAGAGCGTATGGGCAAATTGTGACAGAGCGATGACTTTTGCTGTCATCAAAGCTTAGCGCTGGGTGATTACCGTAGGCGCTTTCGCGGAGATAGCATGCAGGAACCCTCGTCGAACGAACTCGGCCTCGATCCGGCCAACGAATCGCCCTTCAAGGGCAAGACCGGACTGCGCCGGGTGTGGAACGCCCTGACTTACTCGCTGGCCGGCCTCAAGGCCGCTTACCTGTGCGAAGACGCCTTCCGCCAGGAAGTCATCCTCGCCGCCCTGCTCATTCCGGCCGCCTTCCTGCTGCCCGTGCCGTGGCTGGGCCGCGGCCTGATGATCGCCAGCGTGTTGCTCGTCCTCGTCGTCGAATTGCTCAATTCGGCCATTGAAGCCGTGGTCGACCGCGTCAGCCTGGAAAACCATCGCCTGGCCAAGCGCGCCAAGGACATCGGCAGCGCCGCGGTGCTCGTTTCGCTGATCATCGTCATGGTCGTCTGGGGATGTGTGCTCATGGAGATTGCCTGATGTCGCTAAGCATCGCTTTCGTCACTGAAACCTTCCCGCCCGAGGTCAATGGCGTCGCGATGACCGTTGGCCGGCTGGTCGGCGGCTTGCGCGAGCGCGGCCATCGGGTCAGCGTCATTCGGCCGCGGCAAGGCAAGGGCGATGCCGGCAGCGAACACGAACTGGCCTTGCCCGGCTTGCCGCTGCCCGGCTATCCCGGCCTGCGCTTCGGCCTGCCGGCCGGGCGTCGGCTGGCCCGGCAATGGCGCCAGCAGCGGCCCGATCTGGTCCATGTCGTGACCGAGGGGCCGCTCGGCTGGTCGGCCGTCAGCGTCGCCCGCAAGATGGGCATCCCGGTCACCTCCGGCTTTCATACCAATTTCGATCGCTACAGTGTGCATTACGGCATGGGCTGGATGCGCCCAGCCGTCGCCGCCTACCTGCGCACCCTGCACCGGCGGACGCTGGCGACTATGGTGCCGACGGCGGCGCTGGCCGCCGATCTGGCCGGCGAGGGGTTGCGCGGCGTGCGTGTCGTCGGCCGTGGCGTCGATACGCAACTCTACGATCCGGCCCGGCGCAGCCAGGTCTTGCGCCAGAGCTGGGGCGTCGAGGGCGACGGGCCGGCCTGTCTTTACGTCGGCCGGGTGGCGGCCGAAAAGAATCTGGCGCTGGTCAAAAAGACCTTTGCCGCCATCCAGGTCTGGCATCCCAAGGCCAAAATGATCTGGGTCGGCGACGGCCCGTCGGCCAAACAACTCGCCGCCGAGCATCCCGATCACCATTTCGCCGGCATGCGCCTCGGTGAAGAGTTGGCTGCCCATTACGCCAGCGCCGACCTCTTTCTCTTTCCCAGCCTGACCGAAACTTACGGCAATGTCGTCGCCGAAGCGATGGCCAGCGGCTTGCCGGTCATCGCCTACCGCAGTGCGGCGGCGGCCGAACTGATCGCCCAGCAGAAAAACGGCATGGTTGCCTCGCCCGGTGACGAGCGCGGCTATGTCGATGGCGCGCTGTGGATGCTTGAAGAGGCCGAGCGCCTCGGCGAAATGGCCGAAGCCGCCCGCCAGACGATGCTGCCGCGCAGCTGGGGCGGCGTCGTCGACAGCTTTGAAAACGTCGCCCGCGAAGCGCTGGCGATTCAGCCCTGAATACTGTGCAGTTCGACCACGGCTGGATCGCCGCCGTGGTCGATCAGGATGCGTTTGACGCGATCCTGCCAGAGTTCGCCGAACAGCTTTTTCTCCGCCGGGCTGGCCGTGCCCTGAACGACGGCCGGCAGCAGCTCGCCGAGGCGCGGGTCGGCCGCGATCAAATTTGGCCGAAAAATCGCGTTGACCGTAGCATTCGTGTCGAGCCGGGTAAACGTCATGCCGACGCAGCCGCTGACGCCGAATTGCAGCAAACCACGCCGCACATGCTGCCCGCCCAGGCCCTTGAACCCGCCATCGCCGGCCGCCCCGGTGAGCAGCGTGGCGACACTGGCGATGACGCCGGCGACGCCCGTATCAATGCTTTCTTGCAGGCTGACAGCGATGTTGCCGCGCACCGGAATTTCCTCGCCGTAGAGCGCCCGCAAGGCGCGCACGCTGCTCAGCCAGGCGCCAGCCACCGTCGGGCAGGAATGCCCGGCCAGTTTGACCGCATCGGCAAAGCAATACTCGATCAGCCCACCCTCCGCGGCGCCGAGCAACTCGGCCAGCGGGTCGCGCAGGGTGATGGGGGGAACGCGGGAAAAGAATTCGGGAAAGGCCATGCTGATCTCCTTGAGCCGGCAGTATGCGTAGCCGGCCGGAGCGTGACCTTGATGTCGGTCAGGCGCGCTGGATCAGTTCGATCTTGTAGCCATCCGGATCTTCGACAAAAGCGATGATCGTCGAGCCATGCTTCATCGGCCCGGCTTCGCGCACGACCTTGCCGCCGCGCGCCTTGATCGCGGCGCAGGCGGCTGCCGCATCGGGCACGGCCAGCGCGACGTGGCCGTAGCCGTTGCCGAGCTCGTAGCTCGGCGTGTCCCAGTTATGGGTCAGTTCGAGGACGGCTTGGCTGGCCTCATCGCCGTAGCCGACGAAGGCCAGCGTGAAGCGGCCTTCCGGGTAATCGGTGCGGCGCAGCAGCTGCATGCCGAGAATTTCGGTGTAGAAGGCGATCGATTTGTCGAGATCGCCGACGCGGATCATGGTGTGCAGAATGCGCATGCGTTTTCCTTAAAAGTGGGGGATTTGCCGGGCCAGTCGGCGCAGTTCGAGGCGGCGCGCCTGCCAGTCCGGGCAAAGTTGCTCCACCACAGACCAGAAGCGCGGGCTGTGGTTCATTTCCTTGAGGTGCGCCAGTTCGTGGCAAACGACGTAATCGACGATGGCCAGCGGCATGAACATGAGCCGCCAGTTCAGGGCGATGCCGCCGTGGTGGCTGCAACTGCCCCAGCGCGTGCGGGCCGACGACAGGCGCAGCGGTGGCGGGGCAACGCCGAGGCGCGGGGCATGGATGGCCAGCCGTTCGGCGAAGACGGTGCGGGCTTTCTCGCGCAGGGCTTTTTCGAGCAGGTCGTTGGCCGTGTGGGCGGCATCGGGACGCAGGTAAAGCGTGCCGGGGCCGAACTGCCAGCGGCTGCGGCCGACCTCGGTGAAGGCGACGGTCAACGGCTCGCCGAGAGTAAAAACCACGGTGCCATCGGTGATCTCCAGCTGGCTGGCGGCCGGGCGGTCGCGCCAGGCGGCCAGTTTATCGAGCACCCACTGGCCGTGCTCGTGAATCAGGCTTTCGATGTCGCCGAGGCGGGCCCGCATCGGGGCGCCGACGCGCAGGCCGCGGTGGTCGATGGCCAGGCCGATGGTCCGGCGCTGGCTGCGCTTGAGCTGGTAGGCGACGGCCTGGCCGGCGATAACGATGCGGCGCGCCGGCTCAGGTGGCGTTGTGCGAGGCATCCGCGTAGCGATGCGGCGAGATGCGGTGCATCTCGTCTTCGATCCAGGCAGCGGCCCGCTGATTGACTTCGGCTTCGGTCATCCCGGTGGCGTCGAAAGCCGGGCCGATGCTGATCGTGACGGTGCCCGGCGTTTTCAGAAAAGCCTGGCGCGGCCACAGTTCGCCGGCGTCGTGGGCAATCGGCACAACCTTGCAGCCGACACGGGTGGCGAGGTAGGCGCCGCCCGGCTTGTAGCGTTTTTTCTGGCCCGGCGCGACACGCGTGCCTTCGGGGAAGAGGATGACGTAAAAGCCCTGCTTGAGACGCTCGCGACCCTGGGTGACAACTTGGTCGAGGGCGTCCTTGCCGGCGGCGCGATCAATCGAAATCATCTTCATGGCGGCCAGTCCCCAGCCGACCAGCGGGACGCGCAGCAATTCCTTCTTGAGCACGAAGACGCAGTAGGCGCCGGCCGGCACGAGATCCTGAATGGTCATCGTTTCCCAGGCCGACTGGTGTTTGGAAAGAATGACGCAAGGCTCTTTGGGCATGTTCTCGAGGCCGATGACCTTGGGCCGGATGCCGAGAATGTTCTCGACGCCGAACTGGATGCCGAGGCGCCACAGCTTGCCGAAACGGTAGCCCCACAGCCCGCGCAGGGCGAGGGCAGCGATGACGACGAGCGGCGCGGTAAGGATCGACCAGACGAGGGCATAGGCCATGAACAGTGTGGAACGCACAGCCTTCATGGTGTCGTCTCCTTGAGGATGGCGTCGACCGCCGCCGACAGGTCCTTGAATTCCAGCGTGCCTTCCGGCAATTCGTTGTCGGCCTTGGTTCTTTCGCCCTTGCCGGTCATCACCAGCATCGGCTGGCAGCCCGCCGCGGCGCAGGCCTGCAGGTCACGCAGCGAATCGCCGATGGCCGGGACGCCCTTGAGGTCGACGTTGAATGTCTCGGAAATGCGTTTGAACATCCCGGCTTTCGGCTTGCGGCAATCGCATTTCGAATCGGCCGCATGCGGGCAATAGAAAATGGCGTCGATCCGCCCGCCCAGCGCGACCACGGCCTTGTGCATCTTGGTGTGGATCTGGTTCAGCGTTTCCATGTCGAACAAGCCGCGCCCGACGCCCGACTGGTTGGTCGCGACGACCACCTTGTAGCCGCACTGGGTGAGGCGGGCGATCGCTTCCAGACTGCCCGGAATCGGCTTCCATTCGGCCGGTGTTTTGATGAACTGGGCGGAATCGAAGTTGATGACCCCGTCGCGGTCGAGGATGACGAGCTTGGTCGGCATGGCGTTCTTCCCGGTCAGAGCCTGTGAATTTGATGGGGGCGCCCGAGCAACGTGCACAAGCGTGCACGATCAAGGCGCAAAGCACAGCCATAGCTTGGGCTATGGCGAGCATTTGCAACGCCGAGCGGGCTCGTTTGGGCGCGGGGAGCGGGTATGAACATGAATTTCACAGGCTCTCTAGGCCGACAGCTTGGAAATGTCGGCGACCTTGTTCATCGCCACGTGGAGCTTGGCGAGCAGGCCGAGGCGGTTGGCGCGCAGGGCCGGATCGTCGGCATTGACCATGACGCCGTCGAAGAAGGCATCGACCGGGGCGCGCAGGGCGGCGAGTGCGGTCAGCGATTCGGCATAGTCGCCGGTAACGAAGGCAGCATCGGCCTGCGGGACGACCTCGACGAGCGCGTCGTGCAGGGCGATTTCCGGGGCTTCCTTGAGCAGGGCGTTATCGACCGTCGGCTCGACCGGGTTTTCGACTTTTTTCAGGATGTTGCCGACCCGCTTGTTGGCAGCGGCCAGCGCGGCCGCTTCCGGCAAGGCGGCGAAGGCGCGGACGGCGGCCAGGCGCTTGGGGATGTCGCCGAGACGCTGCGGCCGCTGGCTGACCACGGCATCGACTTCCTGTGCCGTGTAACCCTGCTCGCGCAGGCTGCCGGCCAGGCGGTCGTAGATGAAGTCGGCCAGCTCGGCATCGGCGCTCTTGAAGCCTTCAACGGCGGCAAAGGCGCTGCTTGCTACGGTCAACAGGGAATTGAGCGGTAAATCGAGATTGCCTTCAGCCAGCATGCGGATGGTGCCCAGCGCGTGGCGACGCAAGGCGAACGGGTCGCGGTCGCCGGTCGGGATTTGCCCGATGCCGAACATGCCGACCAGCGTTTCGAGCTTGTCGGCCAGCGCGACGACCGTGCCAACCCTGCCGCGCGGCAGGCTGTCGCCGGCAAAGCGCGGCTTGTAGTGGTCTTCGATGGCGTCGGCGACATCGGCATTGAGGCCGTCGTGCTGGGCGTAGTAGCGGCCCATGATGCCCTGCAGTTCGGGGAACTCGCCAACCATGTCGGTGAGCAGGTCGGCCTTGGCCAGCAACGCGGCCTGCTCGGCGTGCTGGGTCAGTTCGCCACCGCCAAGATGCTCGCCGATGGCGCGGGCAATTGCCGCGACGCGCTGAACGCGCTCGCCCTGGGTGCCCAGCTTGTTGTGATAAACGACCTTGGACAGGCCGATGACGCGGCTTTCCAGCGATTTCTTGCGATCCTGGTCGAAGAAGAACTTGGCGTCCGCTAACCGTGGGCGCACGACGCGCTCGTTGCCGCCGATCACGGCGGAAGCGTCTTCCGGGCTGATGTTGCTGACGATGAGGAACTTGTTGGTCAGCTTGCCGGCTGCGTCGAGGAGCGGGAAGTATTTCTGGTTGGCCTTCATGGTCAGGATCAGGCATTCCTGCGGCACGGCGAGGAATTCTTCTTCAAACTGACCGATCAGCACGTTCGGGCGTTCGACCAGGGCGGTGACTTCGTCGAGCAGGGCGTCGTCGTCGATGGGCTTGCCGCCAGCTTTTGCGGCAGCAGCTTCGAGTTGGCGGGCGATTTCGGCGCGGCGCTCGGCGAAGGAGGCGATGACGGCACCGTCGGTCGCCAGCTTCGTGGCGTATTCGTCGGCGTTGTTGATGACGACCGGATCGACGGTCGCTTCAAAACGGTGGCCGTGGGTTTCGCGACCGGAAGTCAGTCCGAGAACGGCCAGCGGCACGACGTCGCTGCCGTGCAGGGCAACGAGGCCATGGGCTGGGCGGACGAAATTGACGCTGCTCCAGCCATCCCGCAACTGGTAGGTCATGACCTTGGGGATGGGCAGTGCGGCGAGCGCGGCTTCGAGTGCCTTTTGCAGACCTTCGGACAGCGTTGCACCCTTGGCCAGGCTTTCGTAGAACAGCACGTCGGCCTTGCCGTCATTCTCGCGGCGCAGGTTCGGGACGCAGGAAGCGTCGGCGCCGAGGGCAGTGAGCTTCTTGAGCAGGGCTGGCGTGGCGTTGCCGGCGGCGTCGAGGCCAACGGCGACCGGCATGAGCTTCTGGACAACCGGCTTGTCGGCGGCGACGGCAGCGACTTCGGTGACATGGGCGGCCAGACGGCGCGGCGAGGCGTAGGCGGTGAAGGCTGCGGTCGACGCGGCCAAACCGGTGTTTTTCAGCGAGGCGGCCAGCGTCTGGGCAAACACTTCGCCCAGCTTCTTGAGTGCCTTGGGCGGCAGTTCTTCAACAAACAGTTCAACGAGGAGGTTTTTCATCGATTCGGTTTCCAATTTTTTGGATTGCCTGCGCGGCCGAGAAACATGGCTGCTGCGGCCGACGGGGAGTCAAATTCGTAATCTTGAGAAAGTTTGTATCGTGCATCGCCGTCAAGAGGCTGCAGCACCTCCTCTTGAATCAAATGCTGATACATACGGTAATAGTTATGTGTTGGAAAATGCTCTGCCGGTTTTCCTGAAATTGAATCTGCGAGAACCAAAAAACGTCCGTTAGGAAGGTGTTTCCCTTTTGCATGAGCGCCGTTTCTGCCTGTTAGCAATAAAATCTCCGCATCAGCTAACGAGAGTTCTGAGTGGCTGGGCAACGATTTTTTTGGAGGGAAAGATTTGCTAGTCGAGCGCTCTTCTTTCAGGCTGGTAGAAGGGCTAAAGACTGAGTGCATGTTTTCCAAAACAAATTTTTTGGCTTCTTCTAGTGAAAGTGTTACTGCACGTTCATGGCAGCGTTTTATAAAACAATCGACCTTGCTATTCGTGGGGTCGAGTTCTGCGTCACGAAGAGCTTTTGGCAAAACGTCATACATCGTTCTTTGGTCATCTGTACGGCGAAGGGATATACGAGCCTGCTCAACTGCTTTGCCTGTAACGAGGCTTTCCTGAGACAGAAACGTTATGAAAATATTCTCTATCTCGTCAATAGACGCTCCCTTATCCAGGAGGCTGATATGTTCAAAACATTTTTGCCGAAATTCGCCGGCTGCACCGGCCCAGTAAAACCGCCAGAGTTGCCCATCGGTCAGAACTGATATTTCAGCTTGATTATTGCGGTTGTAATCCCTGAGTTGCCGCTCTGCAGTTTCAAGATTCGTAGCCAGTTTTCCAACGGCTTTAACCTCGATGAAAATTGCCGGCCGCAGATGTTGCGGAGGAAGAAACGCCGCGATGTCTACCCTGGTAGAGTCTTCGCTTCTTATCGGGGAAAACTCGGGATGTACCTCGATGGGGTTCCAGATATCCCACCCTAATCGCTGTAGAAGCCGGTTAACAATGGCTACACGAACATGTTCTTCGTTTTTGTAGTCACCGTTACGTAAACGATTGGCAATATCTTCCAATGCTATTTTCATTATTGGCTAGTCGGTAGGGGATTTAGGCAGCTTTCTTTGCGTTCTGCTCAGCGAGCTTGTTCAGGACTTCGGCAGCCCATTCCTTCGGGGCCATCGGGAAGCCGAGGCGGGCGCGGCTGTCGAGATAGGCTTGCGCCACGGCGCGGGCCAGATTGCGGATGCGGCCGATGTAGGCGGCGCGCTCGGTGACCGAAATGGCGCCGCGGGCGTCGAGCAGGTTGAAGGTGTGCGCGGCTTTCAGGACTTGCTCGTAGGCCGGCAGAGGCAACTGGTTGCCCATCAGGTGCACGGCGGTTTCTTCATGTTTGCCGAAGGCGTGGAACAGGAACTCGACGTTGCTGTGCTCGAAGTTGTAGGCCGATTGCTCGACTTCGTTCTGGTGATAGACGTCGCCATAGGTCAGGCCTTCCGTCCACGTCAGGTCGAAAACGTTTTCAACGCCTTGCAGGTACATGGCCAGACGCTCAATGCCGTAGGTGATTTCGCCGGTGATCGGCTTGCAGTCGATGCCGCCGACTTGCTGGAAGTAGGTGAATTGCGTCACTTCCATGCCGTTCATCCAGACTTCCCAACCGAGGCCCCAGGCGCCGAGCGTCGGGTTTTCCCAATCGTCTTCGACGAAACGCACGTCGTTTTTCTTGAGGTCGAAACCGAGGGCTTCGAGCGAGCCGAGGTAGAGCTCAAGGATGTTGTCCGGCGCCGGCTTGAGGACGACCTGGAACTGGTAGTAATGCTGCATGCGGTTCGGGTTCTCGCCGTAGCGGCCATCCTTCGGGCGGCGCGATGGCTGCACGTAGGCGGCTTTCCACGGCTCGGGGCCGATGGCGCGCAGAAAGGTGGCGGTGTGGCTGGTGCCGGCGCCGACTTCCATGTCGTAGGGCTGGAGCAGGGCGCAGCCCTTGGCGCTCCAGTATTGCTGCAGGCGCAGGATGATTTCCTGGAATGTCGGTTTTTTGGTGGTGCTCATCGGAGGCAATCGGTGATGTTCTGAGACGCACGATTTTACTTGCTTTTGCCATGGATGGAGCGGAACGAAGCCGGTGCCGTCCTCTCCTCCCCCTTCAAGGGGGAGGCAGGGTGGGGGATGGGCGGGAAATGCGTGTCGCTGCAATATTCTGACCACTTGTGACCCATCCCCACCCCGACCCTCCCCTTGAAGGGGAGGGGTGGCGTTTCATGCTATTGCACTGCACGGAACGAAGCAGGGGGCATACTGTCTGCCACATCTCTGGACAATTAACAGGAATCAAAATGCCGGAATCGATGATCATGCAAAAAACAACCCTGGCTGGTGGCTGCTTCTGGTGCCTGGAGGCGGCCTTCGAGCAGCTGGATGGCGTTATCTCGGTGCTGCCCGGCTACATGGGCGGCCATGATCCGCAGCCGACCTACGAGGCGGTATGTCGCGGCGATAGCGGCCACGCCGAAGTTGTGCAGATCGCCTTCGACCCGGCGAAAATCGACTTCGAGACGCTGCTCACGGCCTTCTTCACGATCCACGATCCGACCACCCTGAATCGCCAGGGGCACGATACCGGCACGCAATACCGCTCGGCTATTTTTTTCCACGATGCCGGCCAGCAGGCCGTCGCCGAAGCCTTGATCGGCCGCCTCAACAGTGATGGCATCTGGGGGGCGCCGATCGTCACCGAGGTGACGCCGGCGTCGACTTTTTTCGTTGCCGAGGAATATCACCACCAGTATTTCCGGCGTAATCCGTACCAGGGTTATTGCATGGCCGTGGTGGCGCCCAAGGCGCTCAAATTGCGCCAGGTTTTTGCCGAGCGGATCAAGGCCGGCTGAGCTCTTCCCACGACCACAGAAACAGCTGCTGGCCCTAGGGTCAACCGGAAAAAATGGCCAAAATTGAAAGGGCGTATTTCGACCTGCTTTTGCCGGGTTGTCGGAGCGCTGTTTTAATTCCTGTTGTTGCGGCGATGCAACACCAATGGCCGCAAGTGCAGGCCTCTGGATTGACAATATTCATATAAATCAATATAGTGCAACCAGTGCTGCGGTGCAGCATCGGTTTCGCGGCGTTGTCAGCCTGTCTGGCCGCGAACTCCAGCGATCCCCGTTCCGGGGCCTGGCCGATGTCGTACCCCC
>NZ_JAVHPH010000272.1:0-3082 GCF_036170495.1 Azonexus sp. | reverse complement strand
CAAATTCCTCAAGCAACCTTGGCGCTGGCCGGAAATCTGGCAGATGAACAAGGAACAAATCAAGAATCCGCACTGGATTTATCCCGGCGACATCATCCTCCTCGACACGTCGAGCGGATCGCCACGCCTCAGAATGGCCAAGCGCGTTAGCGGCCAAGATGGCAAGGTCCAGCCGATGGTCCATAGCACCCCGGGCGAACTCGTCATTCCAAGCATTCCATCCAACATCATTGAGCCATTTATTTCCCAGCCATTGATCGTCGAATCAACCGGCAGCAATAGCCAAGCAGTCATTGTCGCCGCTCAGGAAGACCGCATGCTGCTCGGTACTGGCGATTCCTTCTACGCCAAAGGCATCGCCGATAGCAGCATCGAAAAATGGCAGATTTTCCGCAAGGGCAAGCCTCTCAAGGACCCAAAAACCGGGGAGGTTCTGGCTTATGAAGCCTTTTATCTTGGCAATGCCCGTCTGACCAAACCGGGCGCCCCCGCTGCACTTCGCGTCACGCTGGCCAAAGAAGAAATCGCGCGCGGTGACGAACTGATCCCGGCCCAGCCGGCGGAAATCATCTCCTATGTGCCGCACCGCCCGGATCAGGCAATCGAAGCCAGCGTCATGTCGATCTATGGCGGCGTTCAGGAAGGCGGTACAACGTCCGTCGTCTCCCTGACCCGCGGCAAAAACGACGGCCTGGAAGTCGGCCACGTCGTTGCGCTATACCGCAATCGTGTTTCAACCAATATTGACGATGACGGCATTCGAACCGATACGCCTGTTCCGGAAGAACGCTACGGCCTGGCCTTCGTCTTCCGTGTCTTCGACCGCGTCGCTTATGCCTTGGTTGTCAGTTCATCGAAATCCGTGATCATTGGGGATTCGGCAAGAAACCCGTGATTATCTCCGAAGGCCTGGTCGCCTGGTTGCGGCTGACGCTTATCCCCGGGATCGGCGGCGAGTCGCAAAGAAAGCTACTCGCCGCTTTCGGTTTACCCGGGGCTGTTTTTGCCGCCGGGCGGCTAGCTGCACGCAGCGTTATCGGCGACCGCGCCGATCGGCTTTTTGATTTTGACCCCGCTGCAGAAGTCGACCGCAGTATCGATTGGGCCAGTCAGCCGGGGCAGCATATTGTGACCTTGGCCGATGACGCCTACCCGAAAGCTCTGCTCGAAATTGCCGACCCGCCCAGCCTGCTCTATGTGCGCGGCAACTCCGCGCTGCTCCAGAAACCCGGGCTGGCCATCGTCGGCAGCCGCAATGCGACACCACAAGGTCTGCAAACAGCGGAAAGCTTTGCCCGGACACTGGCGGCAAAAGGCCTCTGCATCGTCAGCGGCCTCGCCTTGGGGATCGATGCTGCCGCCCACCGTGGTGCCCTGGCGGCGGGAGGCGATACGATTGCCGTCATCGGCACCGGCGCCGACCGCATCTATCCGGCCCGCAACAAGGAACTGGCGCTAGCCATCGTCGAACACGGTGCGGTCATTTCGGAATTCCCGCTCGGCACACCGGCCATCGCCGCTAATTTTCCGCGACGCAATCGCATCATCTCCGGCCTGTCGCGCGGCGTACTGGTCGTCGAGGCGGCACCCGAAAGCGGTTCGCTGATCACGGCACGCCTGGCTGGCGAACAGGGGCGAGAAGTTTTCGCCATCCCCGGCTCGATTCATTCGCCCGTCGCCCGCGGCTGTCACAAACTGATCAAGCAAGGCGCCAAACTGGTCGAAACCGCGAACGATGTTCTGGAAGAGCTGGGTAACCTCACTTCTCCGGAACAACCAGTGGAAGCCACCCCGACTGACGACGAACACCCTGTACTTGCCGCGCTCGGCCATGATCCATGCGGCCTGGACGATCTCGTCGATTACACCGGACAGCGTGCTGAACAATTGCTTCCGGAACTCCTGATGCTCGAACTCTCGGGCAAAATCGCCCCTCTGCCCGGCAACCGCTACCAGCGCCTGAGCTAGGCCCCCATACATATAGACGGCTTGCCAAGCCGCTCACCGGGCACTTATCATGCGCCGGACTCCACAGGCCCCAACATGACCAAAAAGCTGATAATTGCCGAGAAACCTTCCGTCGCTGCCGACATCGCCAAGGCGTTGGGGGGCTTCACCAAGCACGACGACTATTTCGAAAGTGATACCCACATCATTTCCTCGGCCGTCGGTCATCTGCTCGAACTGGCCTGCCCCGAAGAGTTTGAAGTCAAGCGCGGCAAATGGTCGTTTGCCCATCTTCCGGTCATCCCGCCGCACTTTGCGCTGAAGCCGATCGAGAAGACCGAATCCCGCCTCAAGGTGCTGGCCAAGCTGATCAAGCGCAAGGATGTCAGCGCCTTGATCAATGCCTGTGACGCGGGACGCGAAGGTGAATTGATCTTCAATTACATCGCCCAGCACACCAAGTCCGGAAAACCGGTACAGCGGCTGTGGCTGCAATCGATGACGCAAGGTGCGATCCGCGACGGTTTTACGCGCCTGCGCAATGGCAATGAAATGCAAGGTCTGGGCGATGCCGCCGTCTGCCGCTCCGAATCCGACTGGCTGGTCGGCATCAACGGCACGCGGGCGATGACTGCCTTCAATTCGAAAACCGGCGGTTTCCACCTGACCACCGTCGGTCGCGTGCAGACGCCGACGCTGGCCATCGTCGTCGAGCGCGAAAAACGCATTCGCGAATTCAAGCCACGCGATTACTGGGAAGTTGAAGCCGAATTCGCCGCCAAGGCCGGCAGCTACAAAGGCAAGTGGTTCGACGAAGGATTCAAGGGCAAGAACGACGACGAGCACGCCCGGGCCGACCGCCTCTGGGAAGAAAGGCGCGCCGATGCCATCCGCGCCGCCACCTTGGGCAAGCCGGGCGAAGTCACGGAAGAAGCCAAGCCGGAAACCCGCATGTCGCCGGCCCTCTTCGATCTGACCACCCTGCAGCGCGAAGCCAACAGCCGTTTCGGCTTCTCGGCCAAGACCACGCTGTCGCTGGCCCAGGCCCTCTACGAAAAGCACAAGGTCCTGACCTACCCGCGGACCGACTCGCGCTGCCTGCCGGAAGACTACCTGCCCACCGTCAAGGAAACGC
>NZ_JAVHPH010000271.1:0-3111 GCF_036170495.1 Azonexus sp. | reverse complement strand
TTGTTGCTACTCATTCTGGCCCTGGTTGCCGCCTTCACTGCCCTGAACTGGGGGGTCTTCCTGTCGCCTGCCGACTTGTGGCTCGGCTTTATTACGGTGCAGATGCCCCTGGGGCTGGTCATGCTCGGGCTGCTTGTCTTCGTTACCGCGCTGTTTCTGGTCTATGTGCTTTACCTGCAAGGCTCCATTCTCCTCGAAGCCCGCCGCAATTCACGCGAATTGCACACCAACCGGGAACTGGCCGACCGCGCCGAGGCCTCGCGATTCACTGAATTGCGCACGTTCCTGGAGGCGGAACTGGCCCGGCAATCGAGCCTGAGTCTTGAATCGAAAACTGCCGTGATTGCCCGGATCGATCAGCTTGAACACGATTTTCGCGCCTTCTCCGAGCAATCCGGGAACACGCTTGCCGCCTACATCGGCGAGTTGGAGGATCGTCTCGAGAAAGTCACCACGCCACCCGCGGCGCGCTGAGTCGTCGCCACTACCTCGCCAAAGGAGCCGCCATGCCGGAGCAAAATCTTCTTGG
This sequence comes from Azonexus sp., assembly GCF_036170495.1. GTDB lineage: Bacteria > Pseudomonadota > Gammaproteobacteria > Burkholderiales > Rhodocyclaceae > Azonexus. The sequence continues at coordinate 2,582 of NZ_JAVHPH010000271.1, read as the reverse complement.
TAAACGGGTGCTGGTCACCCAGGCCGACCAGTTCATGGGCCCGGTGCTGTGCGCGGTGTTGGCCCGGCACGGGGCCACGGTGATCGCCAATACTGCCGATCTCGTCGATGTTGGGGCACCGGCGGCCGTCGTTGCCGAGGCCGGGCCGATCGATGTTCTCGTTGCCAACCTAGCCATTCCGGCCCCCGGCACGGCGGTGGCCGAGGTCTCCGAAGCCGAGTGGAACGACGTCTTCGGTGTGCTCGTTGATCCGCTGGCACGTTTGTTCCGGGCTGTCTTGCCGGCGATGATTGCCCGCCGTTCGGGCAAGATCCTGGTCATGGGTAGCGCCTCCGCCCTGCGCGGCATGAAGGGGCGGTCGACCTACAGCGCCGCGCGTGGCGCCCAGTTGGCCTACGTGCAGGCCGTCGGCGTCGAGGTCGCACCGCACAATGTTCAGGTCAACGCCATCGCCCAGAATTTCGTCGAGAACCCGACCTATTTTCCGCCCGAAGTTCAGGCCGACCCGCGTTTTCAGGAGCGTCTCAAGCGCGAGGTGCCGCTCGGGCGGCTGGTCAGCGCCGAGGAGGATGCCGAGTTTGCCGCCTATCTGTGCAGCGACGCAGCCAATTGCTTTGTTGGCCAGGTGTTCCCCGTTTGCGGTGGCTGGGCCATGCGCTGAGGCCGTATTCAGCCCATTTGCTGCATGGCCTGTTCGCTTTCCAGGGCGGCCTTGAGGTCGCTGATCAGGTCATCGATGTTGCCCCGGGCATCGTAAAACTCCAGCTCGCCATCATCGCTTTCAAGGACGACATTGGGTTCGTCGCCATGCAGCGGGACTTGAACGTGCACCCCCTTGGTAAAGACGATCATGCCGTCGACGCGTTTCGATGGTTCGCTCAGGGCGACGGGGGTGAAGCCGAGCTTGTTTAGTTTTTCGGCTAAGGCTTGGGCGTTCATGTTTTTCCTTTTTGAATAGGCGGCGCCAGGTTGGTGACGTGCGGCCGGATTATTTCTGGACGACCGACCAGATGAAGGCCTGGACGTCGATCAGATCGCGCGGCATCAGGCCTTCTTCGAGCAGATTGGTACGGACGTAGCTGTACAGCCGCGAGACTGCATCGTAGGTTTTCCAGTTCGGCTCAGGTTTGTAGTTGATCCGCCAGCACAGCGCCTTGGCGGCATTCTGGATGACGGTCGGCTTGATGAAGGCCGATTGCTGTGGGTGGCGGATGAAGCTGAACAGCGTGGCGTACTGCCATTTGTTGAGTTGCAGGATGCCGAGTGTGCGCAGGAAGTGCTTGAAGCGTGCTTCTTCCGATTCGGCCCCGTAGAGCAGTTCGGCCAGGCCCAGCGAGAATAGCTTCTGGCAGGCGGGTAGTTCGAGGGCCTCATGGAGCGTCTTGCGCTCGCTCTTGGTCAGCAGGTTGGTGCTGGTTTCGACATGCCGCGCCCGATCACAGACGGCGTCGAAGCCGCCGTCGGCAATGAGCCGGGAAAGCTCATCCTGACTGAGCAGCTGGCTGCAAAACTTTTGGCCGCGCAGGTTGGCTTCGCGCGCCACCTTGATGTAATCAGCATCCTCGAAACCGTTCGGGTATCTTGCCATGAAGCGTTCAATCGCCATGGGAATGGTGACAAAGTTGTCGCTGACAATTTGCGAGGTCTCGATCAGGTTGTCGAGAAGGCGGTGTTTCGAGGCGGCCCCTTCGGCTTTCTCGAGTTGGATGAAGGATCGTGAAAGCCGCTTGCGGCCGGCGCCGACAAAAAATACATCGAGATTGTCGGGCGTTGCGCTGAGCACTTTGCCGAGACCCCATTCCTGCTGGTTGGGGTGCGTTACTCGATCACCTGTGGTTAGTGTGCTCATCTTGCTCTCCGCTTCTTTTCACCGGAAAAAGCGGCCAATTTTAACATGAGCACCGGGATTCGGCCCCTGGCAGTGCGATTTGTTGCCTGTTCCGGACCGTGTCGGGCGGAACAGGCGTTTCAATTTTGGCCGCTTTTTCCGGTTGACCGGAGGATCAGACGGGCGGCGCCGTATCGCTTATTCCAGCGCCAGAATCCAGTGAATGGCGGCCTTCAGGTCGTCGTCGCTGATCTTGTCGGCCGGGTGGGGAATCATCGGGACCTGGCCCCAGTTACCGGAGCCGCCATGGCGGACCTTGTCGAAGAGGACGGCAGCGATCTTGCTGTCGCCCTTGTATTTTGCAGCGACGTCCTTATAGGCCGGGCCAACGCGCTTCTGGTCGACGGCGTGGCAGGAGACGCAGCGGGCTTTCTTGACGATGGCTTCGCCATCGGCGGCGTGGGCCGGGGCGGCAGTGAACAGGGCGGCGGCGAGGAGCGGCAGCAGGGTGGTGCTCAGTTGCTTGTTCATGTGAAAAACTCCTTGGATTAAACGAGGCCAGCGGCCTGCAATTCAGCCCATTCGGCATCGGTGAACAGCCGGGAACGGGTGTGGAAAGCCTTGCCGGTGTTGCCTTCGAGCGAGAAGGTGCCGCCCGATCCGGCGACCACGTCGATGATCAGTTGCGTGTGCTTCCAATATTCATATTGCGAGGCGCTGATGTAGAAGGGCACGCCGCCGATGTCGCCAAGAT
>NZ_JAVHPH010000270.1:0-3120 GCF_036170495.1 Azonexus sp. | reverse complement strand
AGTCTGACGGCCGCCGCCGATCGCCTGGGAACTTCGCCGACCTCGGTGGTGCGCAGCCTGTCGGGGCTGGAGCGGGCGCTCGGCGTTCGCCTGCTCAATCGCACGACGCGACGCATGGCCTTGACCGACGAGGGGCGGGAATATTTCGAGCGTTGCCGGCATCTGCTACAGGATATCGAGGAGGCCGAAGCGGCCCTGATCGCCCATCAGGTCAAGCCGGCCGGACGGCTGGTCATCACGGCGCCGGTGATGTTCGGGCGCCTCCACGTGGGTCCGGCCGTCACTGATTTTCTGGCCGCGTATCCCGAGGTGCGCATCGAGTTATTGCTGCTTGATCGCGTCGTCGATCTGATTCATGAAGGTATCGACCTCGCCGTGCGCATCGGTACGCTGCCTGAATCTTCGCTGGTCGCCGTGCCGCTCGGTACGACCGGCCGGATTGTCTGTGCCAGCCCGGAATACCTGGCCCGCTACGGTCAACCGGAAAATCCGGCCGAATTGCAAATGCACAAGGCGATTCGAATTACCGGATCAAGTCTTGAACCGGACTGGTCGTTTCAGGAAAACGGGCGCCCGCTACGGGTGACAATGCCGGAGGTTCTAAGCACGAATCACATCGATTTCGCCATCGACGCCTGCCTGAAGGGGCTTGGTTGCGGGCGATTTCTTGCCTACCAGGTACGCGAGCAACTGGCGGCCGGCAAGCTGGTCCGCTTGCTGAGTGCCTACGAGCTGCCACCCGTGCCGGTCAATTTCGCCTATCCCCACGCCCGTCTTTTATCGTCCCGGGTTCGTGCCTTCATTGACCGGGCCGCCCCGCAGCTCCGGGAAAAACTGATCGATGCCCGCGATGCGGGCGACAGCGCCGCGGCGCGCTGGCAGAAATAAAAACGGGGAGCCTTGGCTCCCCAGAAAGATATTTCCTTCTGATCAGGTCTTGAATTGCGCCACCATCTGCCGCAGCGAACTGGATAATGTCTGCATCTGGCGCGCCGCGTCGGCCGTGTGGCGAACGGCGACGGCGCTTTCCTCTGACATCTGGGCGATGATTTCGAGCTTTTGGGCGATCTCGTTGCTGGCCACGCTCTGTTCCGAAATTGAGTCGGAAATGCCGTTGACCACGACCGTCACGCGCAGCGCGCCGTCGCGGATGCGGTTGATCGAATCACCGGCCTGATTGGCCAGCTCAACGCCATTGCCGACCTGACGGACGCCATCCTGCATGCTGTTGACTGCGCTGCGCGTGCCGTTCTGGATCTTGGCGACCATCTCGCCGATTTCCTTGGTTGAGTTTCCGGTGCGCTCGGCCAGCTTGCGCACCTCGTCGGCGACGACGGCAAAGCCGCGCCCCTGTTCGCCGGCCCGGGCCGCCTCGATGGCCGCATTCAGCGCCAGCAGGTTGGTCTGGTCGGCGATTTCCTTGATGGTATTGACGATGGAGGTGATCTGGTCGGACTGGTGGCCGAGGTCTTCGATGATTTCCGACGAGGCCTGAACGGCTTCGGAAATCTTGCGCATTTCGCTGGCGGCGTTGTGGATGACGGCGGCGCCATCTTCGGAAATTTTGCCGGCCGTTTGCGAAATGCTATGCGCCTCGCTGGCGTTCTCCTTGACCTGATCGATGCTGACCGCCATTTCCTCAACCGAGGCGGCCATCGACGAGGCCGCGTCGCTTTGTTGGCTGGCTCGCTCGGCCACCTGTTCGGAGGCTGCCAGCAACTGGCCGGCGGCGGTGGCCACCTGCTCGGCGTTGGCGACGATGCTCGAGATCATGAAACGCAAGGTTTCCTGCATGGTGCGGATATTGGCGAGCAGGCTGTCCTGGTCGCCTGGCGGACAGTCGACGGGGGTCGCCAGGTCGCCCGCAGCGATGCGCTTGGTGATCGCCGAGGCGACCGCCGGATCGCCGCCCAGCGTCTTGATGATGTTGTTGGAAAGCAGCAGCAGCGAAATGGCGATAAAGCCGGCGATGCCCAGGCCCCAGAGCAGAAGCTTGATCGCATCGCTACGGAACTTGGCATCGATGTCATCGATGTAGATGCCCGAGCCGATCACCCAGCCCCAGGGCTCGAAACCCATGACAAAGGAAATTTTCGGTACGCCTTCCTCGGAACCCGGCTTCGGCCAGAGATAATCGACAAAGCCCGAGCCGTTGGCCTTCACTGTTTTGTTGAACTCCTGGAACAGGAACTTGCCGTTCTTGTCCTTGATCTGATCGAGCTTCTTGCCTTCCAGCTCCGGCTTGATCGGATGCATGACCATGGTGTCCTGCAGGTCGTTGATCCAGAAATATTCGACCTTGTCGTAGCGCAAGGTACGGACGGCTGCGGCGGCGAATTTCTTGGCGTCATCGGCGCTCATTTGCCCGTCGCGGGTCTGCTTCTCGTAAAAGGTCAGGATGCCGTGCGCCGACTCGACGAGATTGCGCACCTTGGCTTCGCGGTCTTCCAGCATCTGGCTCTTGCCGCTGACGAGCAGCGCCGAGAAGAGCACGGCGAGCGCAACAACGGTGATGGCGGTCATGGTCAGCAGCTTGCTGCGTAGAGTCATTCCGTGATTGGCCATTTTTTCCTCCCTGAATTCTGAAATGTCTAATATTTCAAATCTGGCATCACATAGGCTATCACTAATATTCTATGAAATGGAGATGATTGCTTGGCCAGAATGCGAATTTTGCATGGCCTGCAGGTTGAATTTTGCGGAAAAGTCCTCATCTCTTCTTCGTTAGAAAATCCGAACCCGGAGAACCTCCATGCGCCTCGACAAATTCACCACCAAGTTCCAGCAAGCCCTTTCCGATGCCCAGAGTCTGGCCATTGGTGGCGACCAGCAATTCATTGAACCGCAGCACCTGCTGCTCGCCCTGCTCAATCAGGATGACGGCGGCACGACCTCGCTGCTCGGGCGGGCCGGGGCCAATGTGGCGGGTTTGCGCCGGGATCTGGAACAGGCCTTGACCCGCCTGCCCAAGGTCGAAGGTCACGGTGGCGATGTCTCCATCGGCCGTGACCTGGGCAACCTGCTCAACCTGACCGACAAGGAAGCCCAGAAACGTGGCGACCAGTTCATTGCCAGCGAAATGTTTTTGCTCGCCGTCTGCGAAGACAAGAACGAAACCGG
>NZ_JAVHPH010000269.1:0-3121 GCF_036170495.1 Azonexus sp. | reverse complement strand
AAACCGAGAAGGAAATCCAGAAGGCGCTCGACAACCTGGTCAAGGGCCGCACCACCATCGCCATCGCCCACCGCCTGAGCACCCTGCGCAAGGCCGACCGGCTGGTCGTCATGGATCGTGGCCGCATCGTCGAGGTCGGCAATCACGATGAGTTGATGGCCGTTGAAGGCCATTACTACAAGCTCTACATGGCCCAGGCCCGCAACGTCGACACCGAACCCATGCTGCCGCGCTCGACCAGCCAGCCCAAAACTCACGCGGACTAAGACCATGTCGAACCCCAATTTCCAGCTGCAACGCGACGCCTACGGTCGACTGGTATTAACGACCGAAAACGGAGACATCCACGAAGGCATCACGCCGGTGCGCGCCTTTCCCATCGCCGCCCCCGACGAGGGTTTATCGCTGGTCAATTACGAAGGCCACGAAGTCGCGTGGATCGAGCATCTCGCTGACCTGCCGCCGGCGATTGCGGAATTGATCGAGGCCAGTATCGCCAGCCGCGAATTCGTCCCTGAAATCGAGCGCATTGAGGAAGTTTCCAGTTTCGCCTGTCCGAGCGCCTGGCAGGTCGTGACCAATCGCGGCAAGACCGAGCTGCGCCTGAAGGGCGAGGAAGACATCCGTCGCCTGTCGCAGACCCGCCTGCTCATTGCCGACGCCAACGGCATCCAGTTTCTGATCCGCGACCAGACGCAACTCGACCGCCAAAGCAAGAAGCTGCTTGACCGCTTCCTGTAACGCTTTGTCCGGTTGTGTGACATTTTTTGGTTACGGGTAATCCATGACAGCGCGAAAGCGTTAATAATCACTAGCTGCCCCATAACAATTTCTGACAGCGAAACGGAGCTGGGCGAAACAAGCATGAAGAAAAAAGACATCATCATTCGGGACATCATCAATCTGCGTGGCCCGAACATGTGGACCTACCGACCGGTATTCGAAGCCTGGATCGACATCGGCGAATTCGAAGACTATCCCTCCAACAAGCTTCCCGGCTTCACCGAACGTCTGACCACGTTCCTGCCGTCACTGATCGAGCATCGTTGCAGCCGCGACGAGCGCGGTGGCTTCATCGCCCGACTTCAGGAAGGCACGTGGATCGGCCATGTTCTCGAACACGTCGCCCTTGAGCTGATGACGCTGGCCGGCCTGCCCGGCGGTTTCGGCCGCACCCGTGAAACGACCGAACGCGGCGTGTACAAACTGGCGATTCGCAACTGGCACGACGACGTCACGAAAATTGCCCTCGAACAAGGCATTGCACTGATCCTCGCCGCCGTCGACAACCAGCCATTCGATGTTGCCGATATCGTCGACACCCTGCGTCGCAAGGTTGATCGCAAGTACCTCGGTCCATCGACCGCCGCCATCGTCAATGCCGCCGACGATCGCGACATCCCGGCCATCCGCCTGCTCGACGACGGCAATCTGGTCCAGCTCGGTTACGCCAGCGCCATGCGTCGCATCTGGACAGCCGAAACCGACCAGACCAGCGCCATCGCCGAAACCATCTCGCGCGACAAGGATTTGACCAAGGAATTGATCTCCTCGGTCGGCGTCCCGGTACCGGAAGGCCGCGAAGTCGACAGCGCCGACGACGCCTGGGATGCGGCCGAAAACATCGGCCTGCCGGTCGTCGTCAAGCCGACCGACGGCAATCATGGGCGTGGCGTGTTCATCGACCTGACGACCCGGGAAGAAGTCGCCAAGGCCTACGCCATCGCCGTCGAGGAAGGCTCCGGCGTCCTCGTCGAGCGCTCCATCCAGGGCATCGAACATCGCCTGCTGGTCGTCGGCGGCAAGCTGGTCGCGGCCAACCGCAGCGACCTCATCACCGTCACCGGCGACGGCCAGTCGACCGTACAGGCGTTGATCGAAAGCCAGGTCAACATCGACCCCCGGCGCGGCACGACTGAGCTGCACCCGCTATCGATCATCAAGATCGACACCGCCGCCAAAATCGAACTGGAACGCCAGGGCCTCGCCGCCGACAGCGTCCCGGCCAAAGCCCGCGTCGTGCTCATCCAGCGCAACGCCAACCACGCTTTCGACTGCACCGATGAAGTCCACCCCGACACCGCCCAGGTTGTCGCGCTGGCCGCCCGCGTCGTCGGTCTCGACATCGCCGGCGTCGATCTGGTCTGCCGGGACATCGCCAAGCCGCTCGGCGAACAGGGCGGCGCCATCGTTGAAGTCAACGCCGGCCCCAGCCTGCTCATGCACATCAAGCCGGGCATCGGCAAGCCGCGCCCGGTCGGCCAAGCCATCGTCAACAACCTGTTCGCCGAAAGTGCGAGCGGCCGCGTCCCTCTGGTTGGTGTCACCGGCACGCACGGCAAAAATGCCGTCGCCAAGATGGTCGCCCACCTGATCTACCTCTCCGGTCAGCAAGGCGGCCTCGCCTGCAAGGACGGCATCTACCTCGGCCGTCGCCAAGTTCAGAAAACCAGCGCTGCCAACTGGGAAGGCGGTCGCCGCCTGCTTCTAAATCGCTCGATCCACGCCACAGTGATCGAAAACGGCGCCCCTGTCATTCTCGGCCAAGGTCTGCCCTACGACCGTTGCTCGATCGGCATCGTCACCAACATTATTTCGGAAGAAGAAGACCTGTCGCGCTGGGATGTTCAGCCGACCGGCGGCGAGTACTACACAACGCCCCGCTCGATCTACCGGACGCAGGTTGATGTCGTTCTCCCCGGCGGCCACGCCGTGCTCAACGCCGAAGACGAACTGGTCGCCGACTTTGCCGAACTGTGCGATGGCGAGGTGATTTTCTTTGCCTGCGATCCGGCCAATCCGACACTGGTCGCCCATCTTGCCGCCGGCAAGCGTGGCGTCACCGTCGCCGACAACCGTATTGTGCTGCGCTCCGGCGCCGATGAAACCCGCCTCAGCCGACTGATCGATGCCCCCTACATCGGCAAGGCAAAACAGCCTAAAAATATCGCCAACGTGCTGGCCGGTATTGCTGCCGGCTGGGCCATGGGGCTGAGCCAGGAAGTGATGACGACAGGACTCAAGACCTTTGGTCTCGAACTGATTGACCCCGCTGCGCTGATTCTGCAATCGGCCAAAAAGTCGCAAACCAAGAAGCCGGCTACCGCCCGGAAATAACGAG
>NZ_JAVHPH010000268.1:10793-15252 GCF_036170495.1 Azonexus sp. | reverse complement strand
CGCGCATCTGGCGGGCCATCTCCTTGACGAAATCGGTTTCGAAGATGGGATCGGCAGCAATGGCTTCAGTCATGGTCATACTCCTTGGGAAATGGGTTGGATTGGTTGGAAACCGGAATCAGTTGTGGCGCCGGCATGAGGCCGGGCACCAGGCCGATGGCGATGCGGGCGACGGCCAGTGCGCCGAGAAAGCCGGCAATGGCACCGAGGGCCGTGGCACCATCGCTGCCATCGAGCAGTGAACCGAGCCAGGCGCCAAAAATCATGGCGAAGGCCGGGAAGAGATAGCCGAGCAAGGCCGAGAAGGTCAGGCGGCTGGCTGGCAGCCCGATCATCACCATGTCACCGGCCTTGATGTCGCCGCTGACCGGCAGGGTCAGCAAGGTGGCCGGCCGGCCGCTGGCCATCTTGCCGATGCCGCAGCTGCTGCCCTGCCCGCAGGACGAACAGCCGGCCGTTTCCATGGCGACGATGGCCTTGCCTGCCTCAACGCGCTGGACGATGCCGCGGTGTTCGATCATGTTGGCGCTCATCCTTCCCACCCTTCCTCTTCCATGGAAGCGAAGCGATTCTCTTCCTTGGCCTTGGCCTGGGCGGCGATGGCGCGGTCGATCCAGACCACCCCACCCTCGCTCATCGCTTTCGAAATTTGCCCCAAAAGCTCGTCGACCGTGTCAACCTCATCGACGCGGATCGGCTGGATGCCTTTGGCCAGCAGCTTCTTGATCGCCGAAGCACCAATCGCCATGACGTAAACCCCGGCGCAGCCTTCGAGGAAATCAACCTTGGCGCCGAGCTTGTCCTCGTTGCCGTCCATCGCCTCTTCGGCAAACTCGGCAACGCCGACCAGCGTCGCCTTGTCCGGCGTCACTTCGTAGACCACGAAGCCCTCGGCCGAACCGAAGTGCTGATTGACCCGTGTCCGGTCGGTCGAGGCGAAGGCGACCTTGATCATGGCGTCCGGCTCCTGCCTAATGGACCAGACCAACTGCAGCCGACGAGATGACATGTTGTTTGCTGACGCCATCGCGGTCGTCGGCCCAGTAGATTGATCGATAGGGTGCGAGTTCATGGTGTTGTCCCAGCATGAGGTTGGCGAGATCGAACAAGGCCTGCCGCGACCCGCGGTAGCCCACCCAGGTGCGGGCGTAACCGCCCACGTGGTCGTATTGCGGAAAGCCGGCCCGGAGCAGCGGCAAGCCCAACCGCGAAGCGGTGTCGGCAGCATGGGAATTGGCGACAATCAGTTGCGCGCCGTTGCTGCGTGCCTCTTTTTCCATATCCTCCAAGTCACCGACGATGACTTTGGCGATTGGCAGTCCAGCCAGGCTTTCATGCTTGTGCGTGGCAACGGCGCTGACAATTTCGGCGCCCATGCTGGTCAGGAAACGCACCTGCATGCCGACAAGATCGGGGTCGCCAGCCAGAGCGACACGGGCAAAGCCGATCATGAAATGGCTGTCGACCATGGCATCCTGCAACTGGGAACGGTGACGTTCGATCTTCTCGGGCACCGGCTTGCCGGAAATCTCGGCCAGCGCCTGGGTGAAATCGTCGCAATCCTCGAGGCCCATGAGGCCAGCGAAATGGTAGTCAGGCACACCGGTCCGCGTCTTCAGGATGTTGGCCGCCTTGAGCAGCGAAGGGCCAACGACCAATGTTGCGGTCGACTCGCCCATGATCTCGATTTCCGAGCGCGGCGTACCGCCGATGGTCAGCGATGAGGTTTCGGCTTCGACCAGATGGCCGTCGAGCGAATCGCCAATGTCCGGCACGACGATGGGGCGCAGGCCGAAGGCTTCGATCCACTCCTTGATCGCCTCGATATCGCCCGGCGTCAGCATGGCCGAGGCCAGCACATTGACCTGCTTGGGACGTTTGCCGACGCAGGCGCTTTCCGGCACCAGCGTTTCGATCAGGGCTTCAATGGCCAGCGCGTAGCCGCTTTCCAGACAGCCGACGTAATCCGGCGTATTCACCGGGACCACGGCAACGTGGTCGAATTCCGGGTGAGCCCGGCGAAAATCGCCGACACAGCGGCGAATATCGGTGCCCTGCGTTTCCGACAGACCGGTCGTCACGAGGCCGATGATGTCCGGCTTGCTCTTGTCGGACAGCGTGCGCAGCGCCTCGATCACATTGTCGTCGGCGCCCATGATGCTCGATACCTGATCCATCGCCGTCGTCTGCAAGGGAATCGGCTCGCGGAAGTGGCGCACGAAAAACACCTTGCCAAAGGCCGTGCACCCCTGCGAACCATGCATGAGCGGCAGGCTGCGGTTGAGGCCGAGGAAAGCCAGCGAGGCGCCGATGGTCTGGCTGACCTTGAGCGGATTGACCGCCAGCGCTTTCTTGGAGTGGATGATTTCAGCCATGTCGCTCCCTTTACGCTGCCAGCACGGTGCCGGGACCGCTTTGCTTGGCCCACGGCGCCGGCTTGCGCACGGCAGCCCACACCGGGCTTTCCATCGACAGCGCCAGTTGGCGAGCCAGTTCGCTCATGCCGGCATAACCGGCGTAACCGAATTCACGCTCCTGATTGATGTCGAGGAAGGGAATCCGCGCCTTGAGCGCCGTGTAGAGATTGCGTCCGCCAGCGATCAGGATGTCGGCCTTGTACTCGTGGTAGGTCGACAACAGCGCCTTCGGGCTGCCGTCATCGATCATCTTGGTGTCCTCGCCCATCAGCTCGCGAATGCGCGCCTTGTCTTCTTCAGTCGATTTCTTGGTACCGGTCGCCACCACCTTCATGCCCAGATCCTGCAGGGCCGAAACGATGGACCACGACTTGACGCCGCCGGTGTAAAGCAGCACGCGCTTGTCCTTGAGGCGGGCGCGCCAGGGTTCGAGCGCGGCGTGCGCCTTGGCTTCCTCGCGGGCGATGACGGCTTCGGTCCGTGCCGTGAGGTCCGGATCGCCAATCAGCCGGGCGAAATCGCGCAGGGCGTTGGAGACGTCAGCCACACCGTAAAAACTGCCCTCAAAAAACGGTTGACCGTAGGAGTCCTGCATCTTGCGCGCCACGTTGAGCAGCGCCTTGGCGCAGACCACCATGTTCACCTTGGCACGGTGCATGGTCTGCACTTCGTGGAAACGCGAATCACCGGACAGGGTGCACAGAATGCGCAGGCCGAGCTCGTCAAAGAGCGGCGCGACGTGCCAGAACTCGCCGGCAATGTTGTATTCGCCGATCAGATTGACGTCGTAGGTCGGCAGGCCGTCGGCGCGCGGCACGACGGGCGCTGGTTCGGCGGTGCCGATGACGTGCTTGAACATCGCTTCGCCGGCCAGCCGGTTGCCGAGGTTCTTGGTGCCGTAGAAGCCGGCCGCATCGACCGGCACCACCGGCGTTCCCCAGCGTTCGGTCGCCGCCTTGCAGACGGCGCCGACGTCATCGCCGATCAGCGCGGTGACGCAGGTGTTGTAGATGAAGACCGCTTTCGGCGAATAGCTGTCGATGGCCTGCTTGATGGCATGAAACAGCCGCTTCTCGCCGCGCCCCATGACCACGTCGGTTTCCGACAGGTCGGTGGTCATGCCGATCTTGTACAGCGTCACGCCGGAAGAGCGCGTGCCACGGTTGTCCCAGGAGGAACCGGCACAGGCAATCGGGCCATGCACGATGTGGGCGACGTCAGCAATCGGCAGCAGCGCAATCTGCGCGCCATCAAAGGAACAGCCGCCCGCCGTGGCGCCTGGCTTCGGCTTGGCGCAGCCGGACTTTTCCTTGGTGTTATGGGTACAGGCTGGCTCGTCGAGCAAGGCCTGGATTTCGCTGGCTTTCATGCTGTTCTCCAGAGGTCTGGATAGCAATTAGCAAGACGGGTGCCACCTTTAATTCATTGATTTATATGAATTTAAAACCAGTGAAATTGTCGCTTTTGCGACAAGGCGACCATCTGTCGACAAAAACAGGCTGGTTTTGGCGATACTGCTAACGAAACCTGTCCGCTGCTTCTACAGTAATAGCAGGAATGCATTTAACCGCCCATCACCGGGCAAAAGGAGACCGCAATGAAGTCCGTATTACTTCCAGTCGACGGTTCGAAACATGCCCTCGCTGCAGCCCTCTATCTGGTTCAGTTCGCCAAACTGCACGGCGACCTTGAGGTGCATGTCCTCAATGTCGAACCGTCACCTGTCGCCTGGCAAACCCACGGCATGGAAGAAAATGCCATCCAGAGTCACCTGACGGCCCGCGCGCACATCGTGCTGAAACCGGTTCTCAACGTTTTGAACGAGGCGGGCATTGCTCATAAAACCCACGTCAAGCTCGGTGATGCAGCGGAAACAATCGTCGCGCTGGCTGACGAACTGGGCTGCGACAGCATCGTCATGGGCACCCGTGGCTTGGGCGGCCTGGCGGCCCTCGCCCTCGGTTCGGTGACGCGCAAGGTGCTGCATCTATCCACGAAACCGGTGGTCTGCATCAAGGCAGATAATGACTGAAACCGGCTTG
>NZ_JAVHPH010000268.1:1521-10783 GCF_036170495.1 Azonexus sp. | reverse complement strand
CCGGCCGATCGCGGCGGGGGCAAGCCGCTCGTTTCAGATTACAGGATCATCTTGTCGCGCAGCGTGGCCAGCAGCTTGGGACCAACGCCCTTGACCTTGCCGAGTGCATCGAACGATGCATAAGGACGGCCGGTGACGATCGCCTTGGCCACGGTTGCGGTCAGGCCCTTGATGGCGAGCAGTTCAGCCTCGCTGGCGGCATTGACGGAAACAACCTTGGTAGCCGGAGCCTTGGCGGGTGCCTTGCTTTCCTTGGCAACCGGCTTTGGCTCGGCTTTGGCCTTTACCTTAGTGGTTTTTTCCTTCGGTGCCTTTTCCTTCGGCGTTTCTTCCTTGGCGGCAGACTTCTTTGCAGCGGCCTTGGGCTTTGCCTTCTTGGCCGGGGTATCAAGGGCCAGATTGCAGTAGTCGCGGGTCACGTAACCGGTCGGGCCCCATTCGCGCAGCATCAGGGTCAGCACGCCCGGACCTTCAGGGGCAGCGGCCGGAACGACAAAATTGCAGTCGGTCAGCGCATTGCCACCACCCAGCACGCCGAGGATCATGCTGGCGACCGGGATACCCTGCCAGCTTCCGCCGGCATAGGGTTCATCGAGCGCCCACACTTCGAGGGCCAGGGTGCCGCTCAGATTGTCTTCGGCGCGCGGGTTTTCGATGGCATCGACGGTCAGCGTAGCCATGCCGTCGGCCAGTGCGCAGGTCACATTGCCCGACAGCTTGGGCTGGACGAAGCTCTCGGCGACCGGATAGACGGCCAGATCGACGACCATCGGCAAGCCGTTGTCACCCCAGCAAACCAGCGCCAGCGCCATGTCCAGCTCGTCGCTACCAGCCGGTGGCATGGCGGCAACCGTGGCGGTCAGGCTCTGATAACCGGCGGCCGGATAGACGGCCAACTCTGCAACCTTGACGCCCGCCAGTTGCTGATCCGGAAAGCCTGACACGCTGCTCCACAATTGCAGCGCCCATTGCGATGCGGCACTCAGCGCGGTATCGGAGAAGGTCAGTTCGGCATTGATCTGGACGGAATCGCCATCAAAGCAGTAACCGTGCGTTTCGCCAATGTTGGCCAGGGCGTTTCCGGAAATGTCTTGCGTCATAAATTGATACCTGTTCTATCGATTCGGGAGACGCATTATATTGCCTCTTTTTCGTTTTTTATCATGTAGTTAGTATTGTTTTTTTGGCACTGGAATGGTGCACGAATTTCGTCAGTTTTTGTCGCAAAACCGACACATGAAAAAAGGCGACCAGAGCCGCCTTTTTCATTTTTGGCCATTTTTCCCGGTTGACCGTAGCAAACCCGGATGACCGCGAGATTACTGCGCCGGGGCCGGAACCGCCGCTGGCGCTTCGATGGCGACCGGCTCGACCGCTTTCTTGTGGCCGGCATCGGGATGCCAGCCGAGCACCGCCAGCATGACCATGAAGCCGGCCACATAGGCAACGACGACGTGCCAGCCGTGCTTGAGCCACTGGCCAGCCGACTTGGCCTGCGGATACATGTTGGACAACGCGACACCGGCCGACGAGCCAAACCACAGCATCGAACCACCGAAGCCGACGGCGTAGGCCAGGAAGCCCCAGTCGAAACCGCCCTGACGCAGGGCCAGCGCGGTGAGCGGGATGTTGTCGAAGACAGCGGAGACGAAGCCCAGTGCGAAGGCCGACTGCCAAGAAGCCGGCGGCAATTCTTCAACCGGCATCATCGAGGCACAGAGCACGAGCGAGAGCAGGAAGATCGAGCCCTTGATGGTTTCCGGCAGCAATTCCCAGTCATGGCGGCGCACCGGGATGGTCAGGATGATGGCCAGCCAGACGGCGACACCGATGAACGGGAAGTGCTCGGCCAGCGCCGGGAACTTGACGTTGATGGTGATATTGGTGGCGACGGCAAAAACCAGCATGGTGGCGACGATGAAGATGCGTCCCCAATCAATTTTGGCGTTGCTGTGCGCGTTCTTGATGATTGGTGAATAGGCGTGCTGCTGCTTGGCGCCAAAGTAGCCGATGATGAGCAGCGCGACGCCGGCCGCGACATAGGCATCGAACACCTGTCCCGGGCTGATGCCGTCGATCCACATCATGGTTGTCGTTGTATCGCCAACCACCGAACCTGAACCGCCGGCATTGGAGGCGGCGACGATGGCGGCGAGAAAGCCGATATGCACCTTGCCCTTGAACAGTTGGTGGGCCATGGCCCCGCCGATCAGGGCGGCGGCGATGTTGTCGAGAAAGCTGGAAATGACGAAAACCATGACCAGCATGACGAAGCCGCCCTTCCAGTCGTCCGGCAGATACTTCGGCAGGATCACCGGCACGTGGCTCTTTTCGAAATGGCGGGCAAGCAGCGCAAAGCCGGTAAGCAGGCAGAACAGGTTGGCCACCGTCACCCACTCATGACCAAGCAGCCCCACGAACCCGGCAACGCCGACACCGGTCTTGAAACCGGTGAAAATGATCTTGTACAGGCTGATCGTGAACAGCCCGGTCAGCGCGACATATAGGGTGACATGGTGGAACAGCGCGACGCCGAGCAGGGTCAGGCCGAAGAGGATGAAATCGATGGGGATACCGCCAACGCTCGGCAAGGCGTCGGCCGCAAAAGCGGAAGCGGGTAGCAACAGAAGTGCGGGCAATAAACGAAGCATGGCTGTTCTCGTGGATGTTGAAATTCTGGTTATTTTTGCTGCTAAGCAGCCCGAAGAAACGTCTTTCAGGATGCGTCCTGACCGGCAAACGACGCCATTGTCGACTGCCTGAGTCCGGTTTTCAAATTCGGATTATCCCGTAGGGCTCAATCGTCGGCCATGTCCTTGCGCGGCACGGTTTCCGGGTCGGCAATGATGCCCCGGTAGATTTCGACCCGATCGCCCGGTTTGAGGGCGGCATCGAGTTTGACCAGGCGCCCGAAGACGCCGACTTTCTGCGCCGTCAGGTCGATATGCGGGAACTGCTTGAGTATGCCCGACCGCTCGATACCCTCGGCTACGGTCGATTCGTCGGGAACTTCAATATTCAGCCAGATTTGCTGGCCCGGTTCGGAATAGGCAACACCGATCTGCATTGTTTTTCTCCTCAGGCCGTAGCCAGTTCAGCTTTTTGCGCCGCGCGTTCGTCCATGCGCTGTTCCATCACCCGTTTGCCGGCCAGCAAAAAGCCGAGAATGGCGAAGCCGCCCGGCGGCAGAATCATGAGCAGCGCACCGCCGTAACCGGGCAGTTTCATTTCAAGAAAGGCGAAGGATGGCCCAAGCAGGTTGGACGCCTGCGCGAATAGCGTGCCCGAGCCGAGGAATTCGCGGATCAGGCCGATAAAGGTCAGGGCGCCGGTAAAACCCAGGCCCATGGCCAGCCCGTCGACCGCCGAGGCAGCAACGCCGTTCTTGACGGCAAAGGCCTCGGCCCGGCCGAGAATGGCGCAATTGACCACGATCAGCGCGATGAACAGGCCGAGCACCTTGTAGAGATCGTGCATCCAGGCATTCATCGCCATATCGACGACGGTAACCAGCGTCGCAATGAGCACGACGAAAACCGGAATCCGGACCTGCGAACTGACCGTGTGGCGAATCATCGACACGAGAATATTGGAAACGACCAGCACCGCCGTCGTTGCCAGCCCCATGCCGAGACCGTTGGTGCCGCTGGTGGTGACCGCCATGGTCGGACACATGGCCAGCAGCTGGGCGAAAACGACATTGTTTTCCCACAGGCCATCCTTCATCAACTTGCCATAAGAATCGCTCATCATCCGCTCCTAGCCCGAGATTTCCGCTTTGTGGGCGGCGAAGAATTCCAGCCCGCCCTTGACCGCCTTGACCACGGCACGCGGCGTGATGGTCGCCCCGGCAAACTGGTCGAAGACCCCGCTATCCTTCTTGACGCCCCATTTTTCCGGGGTCGGATCGCCCAGCGACTTGCCGTCAAAATCCCTGATCCATTTGTCTTTCTTGACCTCGATCTTGTCGCCCAGGCCGGGGGTTTCGGCGTGTTTCAGCACACGCACGCCGAGCGTCTTGCCGTCGGCATCGACCGCCATGAGCACCTGGATGTCGCCGGCATAGCCGCGTTCGGCTACCTTGAACAGCGCCGCCTTGACCACCCCGCCCTGCCGGGCGCGGTAGATGGTTATCGTTTTTTCGCCTTTTTTCAGGTCGACCGTATCCTTCAGAAAATCGTTATCGGCCATGCCCTGCGGCAGCACTTCGGCCAGTGAATCGCGCAAGTCCTTGGCTTCGGCAGCGGCGATGGCATCGCTGGTAGCGCTTGACGCCCAGGCCAGGGCCCCGCTGGCGAGCAAGGCGAAGACGCCAAGCAGGATGGGCTGGTAGGCGATCTTTTCGCGGAAAGATTCAAAATTCATCTCAGGCCTCTTTCGTTTCCGGAATATCGAGCGGCTTGCCCTTGCGGTCGCGGCCGAGGACACGCGGCTTGATGAAGCGGTCGATGACCGGTGTCAGCGCGTTCATCAAGAGCACCGCAAAGGCCATCCCCTCCGGGTAGCCGCCGTAAGTCCGGATAACCCAGGTCATGAGACCGATGCCGAGGCCGAAGACTATCTGTCCGCTGACGGTATTCGGCGACGTCACGTAATCCGTCGCGATGAAGAAGGCGCCAAGCATCGCCGCCCCCGACAGCAGGTGGGCCGAGACGCTCAGGTAATGCGTCGGATCGACGCTGTGGCCGATGGCGGCAGGAATTGCCAGCCCGGCCAGCACGGCAGCCGGCGTATGCCAGCTGATGATGCCAACACCGATCAGATAAAGACCACCGCCCAGAATGAGCAGCGAGGCCGATTCGCCGAAACTGCCGGAACGGGCGCCGATCCACGACAGCACTGGTGCATGGTCGCCGGCCAGTGAATGCAGCAAGTCGATGCCGCGCGACAGCTCGGTCTTGGTGTAACCGAGCAGTGAAGCGCTGGCCATGGCATCAGGCTGCGGCAGGCTGGTCAGGAAAATACGCAGGCCGTCGATGAAGTCGGGCGCCGCCAGCGAAGTCAGCGGCAGCGGATAGACCCACTGGGTGAGCGGCACCGGGAAGGAAACGAGAAGCGCGACGCGGGCGACCATGGCCGGGTTGAAGACGTTCTGCCCCACCCCGCCGAACACCTGCTTGCCGATCACGATGGCGATGAAACCGCCAACCACCGCCACCCACCACGGTGCCCAGGGCGGCAAGGTCATCGCCAGCAACCAGCCGGTGAGCAAGGCCGAGCCGTCGAACAGGGTGGCCTTGATGCGGGTAACGCCCATCATCTTCAGCGCCAGGGCTTCGAAACCGAGGCAGGAGAGGATGGTCAGCAGCCACAGGAAGAAGGCCGGCCAGCCGAACAGCCAGAAGCCGTAGAGGGTGGCCGGGACCAGCGCCATCTGGACGCGGAGCATCGTGCGGGTGACCGAGTTGCCGCCGTGGGCGTGCGGCGAGGCGATGGGCTGGGCGGTAAGAGCGCCGGTGTTCATGCGAGTTCTCCTGATTTGCTTGATGCTTCCATGGCCGCCGCTTGTTGGGCGGCGCGTTCGGCCTTGCGCCTTGCCGCTGCCTCGGCTTTCTCGCGACTTTCCCTGTCAAGGCGCTCCTGCCGTGCATTGGCCAGCTTCCGGGTCGACTCGGAGCGCAACTGGTTGCGCTGGCGGGCCGATAGGTCGCCCTTGGCGTGATAGAAATACTGAACCAGCGGAATATGTGACGGGCAGACGTAGGCGCAGCAGCCACAGGCGATGCAGTCAGCCAGCCCGAGATCGACGGCCCCGTCGAGATCATCGTTGCGGATATGGGCGCTCATTTCCAGCGGCAGCAGGCCCATTGGGCAAGCCTTGATGCAGGAACCGCAGCGGATGCAGGCCTCCGGCTCGAATGCGGCCGCTTCGCGGGCATCGAGCAGCAGCACGCCGCTGGTGCCCTTGACGACCGGAACCCGGGTCTGCGGCAGAATGCTACCCATCATCGGCCCGCCCATGACCAGCTTGGCCACCTCGCCCTGGACGCCGCCGGTGAAGGCGATCAGGTCGCTGACCAGGGTACCGAGCGGCACTTCGTAGTTGCCGGGCATCGTCACCCCATTGCCGTTGAGTGTGATCAGCCGGCTGATCAGCGGCCGGCCAAGGCAGATGGCTTCATGCACTGCATAGGCCGTACCGACGTTATGGACGATCACCCCGACGTCGGCCGCCCGCGCATCGGAGGGCACCTCGCGGCCGGTCAGCTCGACGATCAGCTGGCGGTCCGAACCCATGGGATAGCGCGCCGGGACAACCACGACGACGACTTCGCCGTAGCCCTCCGCGGCTTCGCGCATCGCGGCGATGGCTTCCGGCTTGTTGTCCTCGATGCCGACCTTGGCCACCCGAGCCCCCGTGGAAATGAGCATCAGGCGGATACCGGAAACGATCTGTACCGCACGGTCACGCATCAGCCGGTCGTCGCACGAAAGGTAAGGCTCACATTCGCTGCCGTTGATGATCAGCGTGTCGATGTGCGAGCGGCGGCCGAGGTTAAGCTTGACCGACGAAGGGAAAGTTGCCCCCCCCAAGCCGACGACCCCGGCCGCCGCGACCCGTGCGGCGATCTCGTCCGGCGCCAGTGCGTAAGGGTTGGTCGGCCGTTCCACATCGACCCAGCACTCCTCGCCGTCCGGATCGAGCGTGATGGCCATGGCCGGGAGCCCGGAAGCGTGAGGTGCGGTAATTTCGCTGATGGCCGTAATCCTCCCGGAAGTCGGCGCGTGCAGTGGGGCTGAAATGTTGCCTTGGGCAGCGGCGATCAACTCGCCTTTCAAGACTTTCTGACCGACCAGAACGACCGGCCGCGCCGGGGCGCCGACATGCTGCGACAGCATCAGGTGCAGGCGTGGCGGCAGCGGCAGTCGGCGCACCGGCTGTTCGGAGGCCGGTCGCTTGTGATCGGCTGGATGGATGCCCCAGTGATTGCCAAGGAAGGTTTTGAACAGGTTCATGAACCCCATCGCCGGCTCCCTAGCTCACCGACTCAGTTTGCGCTGCTGCCGCCTTCGCCGCCGCAGCCGCCTCCCGCTCGGCCTTGCGCCTGGCATTGGCCTCTGCCTTCTCCCGCGCCTCCCGCTCCAGCCGTTCCTGCCGCTGCTGAGCCAGTTTCTTGGTCGCCTCGCCGCGCAGCTTGGCCCGGTCCTGCGCCGCCAGCTCGCCCTTGGCATGGACAAAGTACTGGACCAGCGGAATCTTCGACGGACAGACGTAGGCGCAGCAGCCGCAGGCGACGCAGTCCTTCAGCCCGAGATCGATCGCCTCGCCGTAGGCCTCGTTGCGAATGCGCGAACTCATTTCCAGCGGCAGCAGGCCCATCGGGCAGGCCTTGACGCAGGAACCGCAGCGGATGCACGGGTTCGGTTCCTGCTCGGCGACCTCGGCCGCATCGAAGGCGAGGATGCCGCTGCTGCCCTTGACCACCGGCACGCGCCAGTGCGGAATCTGCATGCCCATCATCGGCCCGCCCATGACCCGGCGGGCGAGGCCCAGACCGTCGCCCTTGAGGCCCCCGGCGAAGGCGATAACTTCTTCGGCCAGCGTGCCGACGCGCACTTCGATGTTGCCCGGATTTGCCGCGCAATGGCCGTTGACCGTGACGAGACGGGAAATCAGCGGCCGGCCGTCGCGCACGGCGGCACGCACGGCGAGCGCCGTGCCGACGTTATGGACGACGACGCCGATGTCGGCCGGGCGGCCGTCGGCCGGCACCTCGATGCCGGTCAGCACCTGGATCAGCTGCTTCTCCGAGCCCATCGGGTAGCGCGCCGGGACCGGGCGAATGTGCACCGCTTCGAATTCAGCGGCGGCCGCCTGCATGGCGGCGATGGCTTCCGGCTTGTTGTCCTCGATGCCGACCAGCGCGACCTGCGCCCCGGTGGCGTGGAGCATGATCCGGATGCCATCGACGATGCCAGCGGCGGCGTCGCGCATCAGCCGGTCGTCGCAGGACAGGTAAGGCTCGCACTCGCCGCCGTTGATGACCAGCGTCGTCACCTTGGCGCGCGAGGCGCCGATCAGCTTGACGGCCGACGGGAAGGCGGCGCCGCCCAGGCCGACGACGCCGGCCGCGGCGACCCGCTGGCCGATTTCGGCCGGGTCGAGCGCGAAGGGATCGGCGCAGCCGTGCAGCTCGCACCACTCGTCGGCACCGTCGGCTTCGAGGATGATCGCCGGCAGCGTCAGGCCGGAGGGGTGCGGCGCAGTGATTTCGGTGACGGCGGCGATGGTGCCTGAGGTCGGGGCATGAATCGGCGCCGAGACCATGCCCTGCGCCTCGGCGATCAGCTCGCCCTTCTTGACCTGCTGGCCGACCAGCACGACCGGCCGGGCCGGGCCACCGAGGTGCTGCTGCAGCGGCAGGTAGAGCCGGGCCGGGACCGGCATGACGCGCACCGCCTGGTCGGCGGCCGGGCGCTTGTGGTCGTCCGGATGCACCCCCCAATCGTTGCCCCGGAAATGCTTGAAGAGGTTCATGAAACCCATGTCTTGTCTCACGCGGCGAGGGGTTTTGGCATCACCCAATGTTGCAGGGTGACCGGCACCGGCTTCATGACCAGCGCTTCGGTCGGGCATTTCTCGATGCAACTGGAGCAGCCGGTGCAGGCTTCGCGGAAGACGTTATGCACCTGCTTGGCGGCGCCGATGATGGCGTCGGTCGGGCAGACCTTGCTGCAGCGGCAACAGCCGATGCACAGTTCCTCGGCGACCATCGCGATCTTCGGCCCGTCGTCGGCCATCGCCGAGAGATCGACCGAGAGGCCGAGCTTGGCGGCGATGGCAGCAGCCAGCGATTTGCCGCCCGGCGGGCAGCAGGTCGGCGCCGCGCTGCCGTCGGCAATCGCCGTCGCGGCGCCGGAGCAGCCGGGGAAGCCGCACTGGCCGCAGTTGGAACCGGGCATCATGGCGATCAGTTCATCGACCAGCGGGTTGCCCTCGACCTGCAGGAACTTGTTGGCGACACCGAGGATGATGCCGAGTGCGGCACCGAGGACGGTCAGGCTGAGGATGGCGGCGATCATTTGATGTTTTCTCCCTTAGGGAAACGCAGAACAACTCCGTTCGCCCTGAGCCCGTCGACAATGCTCAGGACAGGCCTGTCGAAGGGCAGTTCTCGCAAACTCAGGGGCTTCGACAGGCTCAGCCCGAACGGTGGGGAATCAATCAACATTTCTTAAACATTGAGACCAGAAAAGCCCATGAAAGCCAGGGCGAGCAGGCTGATGGTGACGAAGGAAATCGGGGCGCCGGCGAAGGCGC